>CAUAWV010000020.1 GCA_958433005.1 uncultured Collinsella sp.
TGGCGGTCTATCTATTGTTTTCGGTTGCTTGCTTCTTTACCGTACATGAGCATTTAGCTACGGAGTGTCACACGCCGACCCCGCCCTGGGCGAAGCCTCCAATCGCATGACGCTCGATGCCGATCATCGCATGTACGACTACAAGCTACGTCATGCCATGCACCTTGATCGACGCAATATCACGCAAGTCCACACCGACGACTTCGAGATAAGCGACCGCATTTTCGACGCCTTTTCGATGCTCAACGAAGGCCGTTATTTCTTTATCGAGAACTTAGACAAGGACCGCACCCTTTGGTCGCAAGGTGCCTTGCGCGATCTCGGTCTTCCTTCGGAGCACATAGACAGCTGCCGCGATTTCTGGAAGACGCGCGTCCATCTCGATGACCTCGAGGCCTACGCCAACGACATCGACCAGATCTATAACGGCTCCAAGCACCGTCGAGTCATGCAGTACCGCGTGCGCAACGCCGCCGGCGACTACGTCCTGTGCCGTGCTCGCGGGTTTCGTATCGATGGCGACGGACACGACCCCTCGCTCTATGTCGGCGAGCTCGTCAACCACTCACTTGCCGAGACCGTCGACGCCGCTACGGGCCTCGGAACGCAGCGTATGCTGATCAACGCTATCGATGCCTGCCGCCGCGATCGTTGCGAGACAGGGCTTATAGCGGTGCGCATTCGTGGCACGGCAAAGCTCAACGAGCTCTACGGGGCCGAGGCTGTCGACAACATGCTTGCCGAATACGCAGGCCGCATGTTGTCGATCACCCGTGGCAGGAGTCGCGTCTACCGTTCTCGAAGCGTCCAGTTCGTCGTGCTCAGCAACGATTTGGATCACGAGGCATTCGAGCAACTGACCCATCACCTTAAAGAAGCCGTTTTCGCTCCCGTTCGAATCGCGGGCGACACCATTACTCCCGTCTGTCTTGTCGTCCCGGCCTTTTACGAGCGTCTAACCAACCAAGCGACCGCCGTTTTAGGCGAACTCGACCGTCGCCTTCGCACGGCCGGCGGACTTGTTCCCAACGACAGCCTCCCCATACCCGAGACAGAGCGCAAAAGCACCATCGTCGAGCGCATCGATACGCTCACGGGCCTCTATCGACCCAGCGAGTTTATGCGGCGCGCCAACGCATTTCTCCAGACAAGACGCGACGGTGCCTGGTGCATCGCCACCGTCGACATGGGACACATGCGGCTGTTCAACGAATGGCACGGACAGGCCGAGGGCGACCGCACGCTCGCCGACGTGGGCACGGTCCTCAAAGACATCGAGAATGCCGACATGGGCGTCGCAGGGTATTGGGGCCAAGACGACTTTTGCATACTCATCCCCTTTGAGCACGACACCGTCCATCAAATCTATAGCCGCGTTCGCGAGGCCGTGGCCAAGCACGATAACGGCGTGGGTTTCTGGCCGTCCATGGGCGTTTTCCCCATCGACCCCAGCGAGGAAATCACCATCGATGCGCAGGCCAAGGCCATGTTTACCAATCGGCGCGCGAAAAGCGACTTCAAGGAGCGCATTGCCATTTTCCGCCCCGACGAGTACGAACGCGAAATCGTGTTCCACCGCACGCTGACCGAATTCCAGTACGCGCTCTCAAACGGCCGCATTACCTACTACTTGCAGCCCCAGGTCGACATGGAAACCGGCGAGATCATTGGCGCCGAGGCACTCACGCGCTGGATCGACAAGGACGACTCCCTCATTTCGCCCGCCACCTTTATCCCCACTCTCGAGGAAAGCGGCTTTGTGATGACGCTCGACAAATACGTTTGGCAGGGCGTTGCCATGTGGCTGCGCGAGCGTATAGATCGGGGGCTTCGCGTGGTTCCGATCTCGCTTAACGTGTCGCGCGTGGATATTCTTGCCTGCGACGTTGCCGAACATATGGGGGCGCTTGCCGCCCAATACAACCTACCGCCCGAGCTCATGCGTATCGAGATCACCGAGACGGCTTATACGGGAGAGTCCGAGGCCGTGGATAAGCTGACGGCCGACCTGCACACCCGCGGCTTCTCGACCTATATGGACGATTTTGGCACCGGCCAGTCCACGCTCGCGATGCTCAAGAACGTCAACGTCGACGTCATCAAGCTCGACCGCACGTTTGCGCCCGTCGACGGCGATCAAGGCCGTAGTGCGCACATCATTTCATCGATGCTCGAGATGGCGCAGTCGCTCCATTTGCCCGTTGTGATCGAAGGCGTCGAGACCAATGAGCAGGCCAACATGCTGCGCAACATGGGTGCCCGCTACGCTCAGGGTTTCCTCTACTACCGCCCCATGCCGGCGAAAGATTTTGAGGTATTGCTCGATGGCGGCAATAACAATTGATACGCTCGCGCGCAGAACGCTACCGTTAAGGGACATGCTTGTCCCCATTGGCTAACTTGTATTCCCAAATCGAGTTGAATTGGGGATATGATACAAACCACTGTCTCGCCCAAGGAGGTTATGCATCATGAACGAGTCCTATCGCCTGGGCGAGCAATCGATCATCGCCCATCTACAGCGACTTGCGAACGGGGCCTCAACCGCCGAGCTCGATGTTGCCGCGCTGCCCACGGAGCTGCGCGCCATCGGCGAGCAGCTGCAAAAGACGTATGCCATCCTGCATCAGGAACGGCAGTTACTCGAGCGCGGTGCCTATATCGATACACTCACCAATCTTGGCAACCGTAGTGGACTCGACCACCATGTCGATCAGCTCTGGCGCAAAGGCACCTCCTTCACCTGCGCCTATATTGATATCGACCACCTCAAGCACTGCAACGATACGTTTGGCCACGCCGAAGGCAATCGCTACATTCTGAGCATCTGCCGCGCGCTCACCGAAACCATGGAGCACGATGAGCTTCTGTTCCGTATCGGTGGAGACGAATTTGTACTTGTGTCCCCCACGACAGACGAAGCCGAGCTCGAGCAGCGCCTGGAGCGAACACGCGCCGATCTTATCGGAGCGACATCAGACGGTAAGGCGCCCATGATCGCCAGTTTTAGTTTTGGCTGTTCGCGTGTCGACCCGCTGGCAGGCGATACGCGTCGCCAGATGACAAAGGACGCCGACCGCAAAATGTATCGCTACAAGCTCATGTACCGTGTGCAACAACCGGAAGAAGGCGATGCGCCGCAACGCCCGGTCACCGAACAACCCCCCCTGCAACGACCGAGTGTTCCAAGCGATCTCCATGAGCTCCGAGACACGCTATCCGTTCATCATTAACCTCGACACCGGCGAATCGCAATGGTCGGTTAATGCCGTGCGCGATTTTGACCTACCCTCCCAGCATCCCTACAACTCGCTCGATATATGGCTTGCCCGTGTTCACCCCGAGGACCGCGACAACGTACGTGCCGAGCTCGATATGGTGGTAAACGGCACGTGGCACTTCCACTGCATGCAGTATCGCGTCATGAATACCGCCGGAAAATACGCGCTTTGCGACTGCACAGGTTACCGCCTGGACGGCACCGATACCGAGCCCAACATGTATGTGGGCATTGTCACCAACCGAAGCTTGGCAGATACGACCGATTCCGTGACCGGTCTGGGCGATATCCACGCCCTGGTCAACGCCATTGGCGAGATGCGTCGCGTGGCACGAAACGCGGGCTTGATCGCCATTAAAATCGACGAAATCGCCAAGGTCAATGCCCGCTTTGGCTTTGATGCAGGCGACCGCGTTTTGGCAGAAAGCGCCGCCTGCCTCATGGATTGCTCGCGCGGCAAGGGTCGTCTGTTCCGCTCGACCGGACCGATGTTCGTGGCGCTCTTTGACGAGCTTGATCCCGAAGAGACCGACGCGGTTGCAGACGAAATCGAACGGTTCTTGGGATCGCCCGTGCTCCTCGGCTCATTTGAATATCAGCCGCCCCTTCGCGTGGCGACGCTTCATCTGGACGCCGTCGACCGACAGCCCGTTTCCATTTTGAACGAACTTAATGCGCTGATTAAAGAGGCGCCACAGGTACCGGGCACCAAGCTGGACTAGCGTTATGGGGCGCGATGTGAAACACAGGCCGTTTCGCATCGCGCCCCACGTCATCTGCCCGCTCGTGCGATAATCCTCCGCAGAAGTCACCGACAGCAGAGGGAGTTTGTGATGAAGGTTCTTTTGGTCAATGGCAGCCCCAAGGCAAACGGCAACACGGCCCGCGCACTCGCCGAGGTCGCCGAGCAACTCAGGGCCGAGGGCATCGATACCGAGATGTTTCAGCTGGGCGCCAAGCCTATTCGCGATTGCATCGGTTGCGGCCAGTGTGGCAAGCTTGGCGGTCGCTGCACCTTTGACGACGACGTGGTCAACGAGCTGATCGCTGCCGCCGAACAGGCCGACGGCTTTGTCTTTGGCTCGCCTGTCTACTACGCGCACCCCAGCGGCCGCATTCTCTCGGCACTCGATCGCGCATTCTATGCCGGCAGTAAGGCCTTTGCGCACAAGCCGGGCGCCGCTGTCGCCGTTGCCCGTCGCGGCGGCACGTCGACCACGTTCGATGTGCTCAACAAGTACTTCACCATCAACCAGATGCCCGTCGTTGCATCTACCTACTGGAACAACGTCTTTGGTGCCATGCCGGGTGAGGCCGCCCAGGACGCCGAAGGCCTTGCCACCATGCGAAACATCGGCAAAAACATGGCCTGGCTGCTGCGTTGCATCGAGGCGGGAAAGGCCGCCGGCATCGAAGCGCCCCAGGCCGATCGCGCTAGGACCAACTTCATCAGGTAGAACGGCGGAACCAAACAATGAACGTGCAGATCTTCGGTACCAAAAAGTCCTTCGATACCAAGAAGGCCCAGCGCTATTTTAAGGAGCGCCGCATTAAGGTGCAGTTTATCGACCTTAAGGAAAAGGAGATGAGCAAGGGCGAGCTCACGAGCGTGATGCAGGCGGTTGGCGGCATCGACAAGCTGCTCAACCCCAAAGCCAAGGACGAGGAGACGCTCGCACTCATCCAGCACCTCACCCCCAGCCAGCGTTTCGATAAGCTGCTCGAGAACCAGCAGGTTCTGGCCGAGCCCATCGTACGCAACGGCAAGAAGGCCACCGTCGGCTATTGTCCCGATGTGTGGGGAGCCTGGGAGTAGCCTGTGTTATTTGTCGGCGCGTGGGTATAAGAGCTGGCGTTTGGCATAAGATTCAACTGTAAGCCATGTCTAACAAAGGAGGGCACATGCCCAACAAACCCGTGAAGATCATCATGCTTACCGGCTACCTCGGTGCCGGCAAGACCACGCTGCTCAACCACATCCTCGCCAACGACGGCGGCATCCGCGCCGCCGTGATCGTCAACGATATCGGCGAGATCAACGTCGACGCTAGCCTTATCGCCGACGGCGGCCTTTCCGAGACCGACGACCTCATCCCGCTCACCAACGGCTGCATCTGCTGCACGCTTTCGGACGACCTGGCCAACCAGCTGCAGGGCATCGCCGATTCGGGCAAGTTCGACTACATCATCATCGAGGCCTCGGGTATTTGCGAGCCTATCCCCATCGCCTACACCATCTCGAGCTTCTGCGACGAGGCCAAGGTGGGCGGCGAGCCCAAGCTCGCGCTCGACAACATCGTGGCCGTGGTCGACTGCGCCCGCATGTACGACGAGTTCAACGGCGGTCGCGACCTGCTAGCCGAGGATATCGACGAGGACGGCATCGAGAGCCTGCTCATCCAGCAGATCGAGTTTTGCTCCACGCTGATTCTTAATAAGACTGACACCGTCACCCCCGAGCAGATCGCAGAGCTCAAGGCCATTGTGCGCAGCCTGCAGAAGGACGCCGTGATTGTCGAAGCCCAAAACGGCGAGGTCCCCATGGAGGAGCTGCTCGACACCGGCCGCTTCGACTTTATGCGCGCCTACAACTCCGCCGCTTGGATCGAGGCCATGGAGCATCCCGAGGAGCACGACGACCCCGAGGTGCTCGAGTACGATATCGAGACCTTTGTGTACTCGCGCCGCAAGCCGTTTGACCTACAGAAGTTCACTGATTTTGTTGAGCAGGAGTGGCCCGACGAGGTCATTCGCGTCAAGGGCCCGCTGTGGCAGACCGGCAATCCGGACATGTGCTACATGTTTGAGCAGGCCGGCCACCAGATGCGCCTGATGGAGAACGGTCTGTTTGTCGACTCGGCACCCGAGGGCGAGAAGCAGAAGATCATCGACGAGAACCCCGAGATCATGCAGATTTGGGACGACGAGACGGGCGATCGCATGACGAGCCTGTGCATCATCGGCCGTCACATGGACAAGGACGCGCTCATCGCCGCGCTCGATGCCTGCCTGACCGACTGGCACCGCGCCTAGGTTATCGAAGCGGGCATTTTCCGCCCACGTAACCACCAAACCACCACGAAGGTGCCCTTCGTGGTGGTTTTTCGTTCTATGCCAAGGAGATTCATGTTCAATATCGTGCTGTATGCACCCGAGATTCCGGCCAATACGGGTAATATCGGCCGCACCTGCGTGGTCACCGGTGCCCATTTGCACCTGGTAGAGCCGCTGGGCTTTTCGCTCGACGACAAGACGGTGCGTCGCGCCGGTCTGGGCTACTGGCAAAACTTGGACGTGACGACATATGCCGGCTGGAAGGATTTCCTTACGCGCAACGGTCTCTCCCCCGCCGACGAGCGCCTGCATCTGCTGACCAAAAAGGCGCGCCGCACCTATGCGCAAAGCACCTACCGCGACGGTGACTATCTGGTCTTTGGCAGCGAGAGCTCGGGGATTCCCGAAGACCTGCTTGCTGCGGCGCCCGCATGCTGCGAGCGCATTCCCATGCTGCGCGACTGTGATTCGCTCGATAACGCCGAAGTCTGGGAGGCCCATGAGGAGGCGCTCGGGCATACCGAGGACAGCCACGAGGCCATCCTTCGGCAGGATATCTGCGGCAACTTCGTCGACCCGGACGACTACCGCATCAGCGCACTCAACCTCTCCAACAGCGCCGCCATCGTCCTCTACGAGGCCCTGCGCCAGACAGGCTTTCCTGGAATGTGACAAAGGGACTGTCCCTTTGTCACATTGATGCACCAAATAACGAGCCGTCGCTTTTAATCAGAATTAACTAGAATAAAATGGAGTTAAACGGCGATGTGAAAGGAGAGCCTTGTGGAATATCTCGAGAACCCGTTTACCCCCAGTTTTGGTGAGGTTCCTGCCCATCTCGCCGGCAGACAACAGATTATTCGGGATTTGGACCGTGCCTTCTTGAGCCAGCGTAGACGCCCGGAATTGACCTCGATCTTCTCAGGCGCGCGTGGAACCGGTAAAACCGCTCTCATGTCGTCGCTCGCAACAAGGGCGGAATCCCACGGCTGGATAGCGGTAAAGACGACCGCGCTCTCGGGAATGCTTGAGGAAATCGAGCTCGGGGCGAAACGTGCTGCAGGCCATCTCATCAACCCGTCTAACAACTTCGAAGTCACCGGTCTCGGAATCGCGCCGCTCGGCAGTATCGAGGTCAATCGCGTTCACGATGCCTCGACTTGGCGGTATCGCATGAGCGACATCATCGACCAGCTCAACGAAACGGGCACCGGTCTGCTCGTCACGGTTGATGAGGTCGACCCGACGCTCGACGAGATGATCCAGCTCGCAGCCACGTATCAGCACTTTGTGACCGATGGGAAACGCGTCGCTCTACTCATGGCGGGACTTCCCAACAACGTCTCGACGTTGCTGAACCACAAGACGGTCTCGTTCCTTCGCCGCGCCCAGCAATATCATCTGGGTCGCATCGCAGACTATGACGTACGCGAGGCCTTGATTCGCACAATCCAGGAAAACGATCGCCTGGCAGATGCTGGGGGAATCGATAAGGCCGTTCGCTCGATTTCGGGCTTTCCCTTCCTTTTGCAGCTTGTGGGTTACCGCGCCTGGGATCTCACGAGCAACTCGAGGGAAATATCATCTCGCGACTTTGACCAGGGAATCAAAATCGCACGCGATGAAATGGACGACCGGATCCTCGCGGCGACCTATCGGGAACTCACTGCGGAGGACAAGCGATTTCTCATCGCCATGCTCGATGACGAGGAAGAGTCCACCACCGCTGACCTTGTCGAGCGCCTTAAGCGTTCGCCGCAACAGGTCTCCCGCTACCGACGCCGCATGATAGACGCCGGCATCATTGGAGAACGCGGGCGCGGAATCGTCGCTTTTGAATTACCGTTCTTCCGCGACTATCTCGCCGTTCAATGCGTGAAATAGGCATCGGATGTGACAAAGGGACTGTCCCTTTGTCACATTCGGTTAGAGGTAACGGCCGGTAATGCTCTTGGGGCAGGCCGCGATATCGGCTGGCGTGCCGAAGCAGACGATTTGCCCGCCTGCTTCGCCACCACCTGGGCCCATGTCGATTACGTAATCGGCGTTACGGATAAGGTCGAGGTCGTGCTCGATCACGACGACTGTGGCACCCTTGGCAACGAGGCCGTCGAACACACTCAGCAGCACCTGAACATCGAGCGGGTGCAGGCCAATTGTGGGTTCGTCGAACACGAATACGGCATCATCCTGCACGCGGCCCATCTCGCTCGCGAGCTTAAGACGCTGCGCCTCGCCGCCCGAAAGCGCCGGCGTGGGCTCGCCGAGCGTGAGATAACCCAAGCCCAGGTCGTGCAGGGTCTGTAAGCGCGCCTGAACTTTCTTGAGCCCCACCGTGGCGTCGATGGCCTCGTCCACACTCATGTCCATGAGCTGCGGCAACGTAAGCAGGCTCCCGTCCTTGCCCTCGCGATGGATATGCGAGGCCGCGTCTGCATAGCGTGAGCCGCGACATGACGGGCAGACGATCTCGACATCGGGCAAAAACTGCACGTCGAGCGATATCGAACCCGTGCCATCGCACGTAGGGCAGCGCAAGGCGCCGGTGTTGTAGCTAAATGCGCCCGCCTTGTAGCCGGCTGCCTTGGCCTCGGGCGTACGGGCGAAGGCGCGACGCAGCTCGTCATGGATGTCGGCATAAGTCGCCACCGTCGAGCGCACGTTGGCGCCGATGGGCGTGGCGTCAATCAGGTTGGCGCGTGCGATGCCCTCGGCGTCGATCCAACGCACGTGCCTGGGCAGGCACTCGCTGGCTGCCTGCGCCTTGAGTGCCGGGATGAGCGTCTCGAGCACCAACGTCGTCTTACCCGAACCCGAAACGCCCGTCACCGCGACCAAGCGACCGCGCGGGATATCGACTTCGAGCGGTTTGACGGTATGGATGGCATCGGTCGCCATGCGGATATGGCCCCGGTCGAACATTTCGTCATCAGCCACCTGCGGCCGCAAGCGCTTGGGCTCCGAGCGCAAAAACGGGGCGATGCGGCTGTCCTGCGATTGCTCGACCTCATCCACCGTACCGGCGGCGATCACATTACCGCCGCCCGCTCCGGCAACGGGGCCCATCTCGACCAGATAATCGGCTTCCGCCAATACGCGCGTGTCGTGGTCGACAACGACCACGGTGTTGCCGTCATCCACCAGATCGCGCATTACGCCCACCAGGCCGTCGACATTGGCAGGATGCAAGCCGATCGAGGGCTCGTCCAGCACATAGAGCACGCCCGTCGATCGGTTGCGCACCACGCGGGCGAGCTGCACGCGCTGGCGCTCACCCGTGGAGAGCGTGGCACCTGCGCGATCGAGTGAAAGGTAATCGAGGCCCAGGTCGAACAGACGACGGGCCGCGCCCAAAAACGAATCGCAGATATCCGTCGCCATGGGCTGCATCTCGGCCGACAAGGATGCGGGCACCCCGCGCACCCACTCAATCGCATCGCCAAGCGTCATGGCCGCGGCCTGCGCCAGATTGATACCGCGCACCTGGGGCTGGCGCGCAACCTCGGAGAGACGCGTGCCGCCGCAGTCACGGCACGGGCCCTCGCGCAAAAAGCGAGCCACGCGCTTTAGTCCCTTATCGTCCTTAACCTTGGCGAGCGCATTCTCGACCGTATAGACGGCGTTGTAATAGGTGAAGTCGAGCGGCGTGGCGCCCTCGCCGTTTTTGGGAACGTAGAGAATATGCTTCTTAACCGCCGGACCATGGAACACGATGTCGCGCTCTTGAGGTGTAAGCTGGTTAAACGGCACATCGGTACGCACACCCATCTCGCCAGCTACCTGCTTCATCAAGTCCCACATGAGCGTGCCCCAGGGAAGCACCGCGCCTTCGTTGATGGTCTTGGACTCGTCGGGCACCAGGCTCGCTTCGTCCACCTCGCGCATGACACCGGTACCGCCACAGGTGGGGCATGCACCGCCGCTATTGAAAGCCAAATCCTCGGCACTCGGCGCGTAGAACTCGCGGCCGCATGTCGAACACGTGAGCGACAGGCCTGCGGCCACGTTAAGGCTCGGCTCCACACGCGTCCCGCAATGCGGGCACACGTGATGGGCGCAACGGCTAAAGAGCAGGCGCAGGCTGTTGTTGAGCTCGGTCATGGTGCCAAAGGTCGAGCGCACGCCCGGCACGCTGGGGCGCTGATGCAATGCGAGCGCCGCCGGCACGTGCAGCGCTTCATCCACTTGAGCATGCTCTGCCTGCGTCAGACGACGGCGGGTATAGGTGCTGAGCGCCTCCAGGTAACGGCGCGAGCCCTCGGCATACAAAACACCCAGCGCCAGCGAGCTCTTGCCCGAGCCCGAGACGCCGGCAATACCCACGAGCTTTCCCAGCGGAATATCGATATCGATGTCTTTGAGGTTATGGACGCGCGCACCGCGCACCTCGATAGCACTTGGTTGTTGCGACACCGTCATCGCTCCCCTTCCTGTTAATCGAATGTGACAAAGGAATGTGACAAAGGGACAGTCCCTTTGTCACATCACTCGTGCCATAAAACACGATCGCGAATGTACTTGCCCAGCATAGGCACGCTAAACCGGACGAGACCGTATCCGGCGGCCTCGATGACGCGCTCGCGAATTAAGCTTGCGCGATATTTACTCGCCCAGCTCTGGGTGCGGTCGCAGCGCTCAATGATATCCGCCATGCGCGTCAGCTTGCCCTCGTCAACCGCCATAGCCTCGATAAAGAGGCGCTGTGGGGTGCGCAGCCCGTAATACAGAGGCGCGTCAACCGCTTCGTAGAACTCAGAGACGGCATCCGCATGACCAACCTCGACATCGCACCCTTCAATGACCTGCGAGCCACGCCGGACAGCAGACCGCCACATGTAATATCCCACCAGCTGAACCATATAGGGATGTCCCATGCTCTTGTGCGCCGCAAGGTCCGCCGTCCCCGCATCAATGCAAAGACCAGCACATTCGACCGTCTGGATATATGAATCGCGCACCTGGGGCAAAGAAATCGCCCCCAACGTACGCTGCTGGGCGCGCCGCAAAAACGTCACGCTCGGCTCTTCGAGCAGATCGTCAACCATGCTGGGCAAGCCGGCAAAGACCAGCGCAAGACCACGCTGGTCGCCATCGGGCAAGCCCGTAGCATCCTGATCTCCCAGCACCTGCTGATAGAGAACGGCAAGAGCCGACAGCTCCTCGATAGACGCAGATTGAGCCTCGTCAATCGCAAACAGTATGCCCTTGCCTGGACCGAGCTTCTTGAGACGTTCGTTGACCAGCCCTCGCAACGTCTCGCCTTTTGCCCGCGCCGCCTCAACCGACATCCGTCCAAACGATGGGCCAAACTCCATTGACGTCACAACGGGCTTATTCGAGCGGAGTGCGTCGGCCAAGCGGTCGCATAAACCAAGCGAAGCGGAATCGGAGACAACCGCCCATCCGCGCTCACTGGCCAGACGTTGCAGCTCCCGCAGGAGAACTGTTTTGCCACAGCCGCGGTTTCCTGTAATGAGCATGAGTCTGCCCGGCGCTCCGGCACCGTTATCGAGCCCCTCCTCAAAATCTTCGATGACCGACTCGCGACCGATGAGTATCGGAGGCCGCTTACCAGCCGTTGGCTTAAAGGGATTTGGATTCATGTCGGCCTCCTCGGATTGGCAAAGGCTAGCAATAGTTATACCAATTTATACCGAGTTATACCAACTGAATGTGACAAAGGAGCTGTCCCTTTGTCACATGTGGCCGAAAAATTCCGCGTCGGCGGGGCGATAGGGGCGGAAGGTGGCGGGATCGATCTTTACGTGTGCCGCGGCGGGCACGTCGTACCATTTGACCGTATAGCCGGCGCCGTGGGCGCAAAAGACCGAATCGGGCGTGTTGGGCAGATCGGCCTCGGGCTCGTAGGCGGCCGCCTCGATGACGCGCTCGGCATCATGGCATGCCGCATAACCGGCGAACTCCAGGTACAGATGTCCGCGGCCGCTCGTGTAGGCAGCCACCTCCAGCGCATAATCCTGTATCTCGGATGCTGGCACGCGACCCACAAGCTTCGCCCGGTCGCCCGCCATCGCCGGCGGCTCGTACTCGGCGCCCATGCGCGTGACATCCGAAAGCGCCCTGCCCACGCAATCTCCCGGCACCTCGAGCTCAAAGTGGTAGCACGGCTCCAACAGCACCGCCGCGCCGGCCTCACGCGCCTGCATCAAACCCTGGCGAATCGCGCGGTACGTTGCCTGCCGAAAGTCACCGCCCTCGGTGTGTTTGGCATGAGCGCGGCCGCCCGTGAGCGTAATGCGCACATCGGTAATGGGCGAGCCGGTCAGCACACCCAGGTGATCGCGCTCCATGGCGTTGGTGAGCGCCAGGCGCTGCCAGTTAAGATCGAGCTCGTCGGTCGAGGCAACGGTACCAAATTGCACGCCCGAGCCCGCTGGCAGCGGCTCCAGGCGCAGGTGCACCTCGGCGTAATGGCGCAGTGGCTCAAAGTGGCCCACACCCTCGACCGGCTGCGAGATCGTCTCCTTATAGAGAATGCCGCCGGACTCAAACTCAATCGTAAGGCCAAAGCGATCGGCCAATACCCGCTGCAAGACCTCGAGCTGCACGGCGCCCATCAACTGCAAGTGAATCTGCTCAAGATGCGTATTCCAGCTTACGCCGAGCATGGGGTCTTCGTCCGCCAGCTCAGTCAGCGCTTTAAACACCGCATGGGCATCATGTTCGCCCGGGAGCACCGTATAGGTAAGGACCGGCGCAATGACGGGCGCATCGCACCCGGGCTCCGCACCCAAGGCATCCCCCGGGCGAACGTGCGCAAGACCCGTCACGGCACAAATACCGCCAGCGGCAACTTCCTGGGCAAGCTCGTACTTCTCTCCGTTATAGATGCGCACCTGATCGACCTTTTGCTCCCATGCCTCGGCACCGGAGCGCCCCTCGATCATCTGTTTTGCGCGCAGCGTGCCGCCGGTCACTTTTACCCAAGCCAAGCGCTCGCCGCGATCGCCGCGGCTGACGCGATAGACGCGCGCGGCGAACTCCGGGAGCCACGCCTGTTCACGCATCAGCGCGCATATGCCGTCCAGCAACTCGTCCACGCCTTGGTCCTTGAGCGCCGAGCCGGCAAAGCAGGGAAAGAGCTTGCGCTCGGCAACCATGCGCGACAGCGTTGCGACGGAAAGCTCACCCGCTTCAAGAAACTCCTCGAGCGCCGCCTCGTCCAACGCAGCAGCATCCTCCTGAACGGCACCGCCCGCCAGCAGTTCGTTGGCATTCAGGCAGCCCTCGGAAAGACGCTGCCCGAGTTGTGCCAGCAAAACATCGCGGCCGGGATTCTCCAAATCGATTTTGTTGATATAGATGAACGTCGGAATGTCATAGCGCGCAAGCAGGCGCCACAGGGTTTCGGTGTGCCCCTGCACGCCATCGTTGGCGCCCACCACCAGAATCGCGTAGTCGAGCGCGCGCAGTGTGCGCTCCGCCTCGGCCGAAAAATCGACGTGGCCGGGTGCATCCACGAGCATGACGTGGGTATCGTCGTGGTCGAGCACGGCCTGCGACGAGAAAATCGTGATGCCACGCTCGCGCTCGATCGTGTTAGTGTCCAGGTGAGAATCGCCATCGTCCACACGGCCGCGCTTGCGAATGCGACCTGCGTTGAACAGCATGGCCTCGGCCAGCGTAGTCTTGCCGGCATCGACATGCGCCAAGATTCCAACGACCGCCTGCTTCGACATGGCTCTCCTCTTATTGCGAGCCCATCGCACGCGGCAACGGGCATTCTCGTTCCACACTGGATGATACAATTTACGGGCCGGCGGGCGAAGCGGGCCCTATCCCCCGACCGAGCTCATCGCCCCGCGTTGCCGCGCGGCGATTTTCGCAGGTTCGCGCCTTGCGAAAGCCGGCACCTCCCCTTTTGTCTGCCCGGTCTCATCTGAGGCGGTAACAATGCGAGTCCTACAACGACGCGTTTTACCAAAAATGGCCCCACGCGGGGCCATTTTCATTTCGATGAAACGCTGGTATGCGACTCGGCCCTTATGCCTCGCGCAGCCAGTCGAACGCAACACGCGGCGTGCCGTCCGACACATACACGACGCCGGCGCGCTCGAACCCCGCCTTCATGCTCGCGCCCTGCATGGGCAGGTTGTCCGCGTGCGTGTCGATACGCAGGTGGTCAGCGCGCGCCTTGGCAAAGGCAAACATCGCGGCCGCGATACCGTGCACGGTGCCGTCGGACGCCACGCGGTGCAGTACGGCGTACGGAGTGTCGCTACGCCACTGACCGTCCTCGATGACGTCATAGCACTCGTCCGGGCCCGGCAAAAAGGCAAACGTCGCCACCACGCGACCGTCGACTTCGCACACATAGCTGCCACCGGCGGCGATATCGGCAGCCAGCTGCTCGGCCGAAGGCGTGCCCTCGGGCCACTGTGTGGCGTTGCCATGCGCGCGCATAAAGGCGCGGGCGGCGTCATAGATAGCCATGACGGCGGGAATGTCGGTATCGAGGGTTTTTCTGATCATCACGCGGCGACCTCACGTTTATTGGTATCACTTTGATTGGGCAATGATACCAGCGTTTGGAAAGGGCATGAAGCAGATGGGAAGCAAAAAGCGAGCCGCCTGGTCAAAGGCCAAAAGCGAGTTTTTGGGCGCTGCCACCGGCGGCGATATGAGCGACCTGTTTGCGCGCGAGGACGAGCGCCGCGATGCCCTGGACGCCGAGCGCGATGAGGCTTGGCGCTACAAGTCGTGCGAGCGCAAAAACCGCTACGACACACGCGCCGAGGCCGAGGCCGTTATGGCCGACTGCGAAAACCGTGGACGACGTGGCTTGGCCTGCTACAAATGTGAATACTGCGGCGGGTGGCACCTGACGTCGCACCCTTGGAAATAGGCGCCGCATCGGCGCGACGCTCACGCAGCGGCACGGCACCGACACATCGCCGGCCATCGCACGCAGGCTACGGGCGCGGCGGCACCAAAACATCGTAGCGGACGGCCTTGCCCGCAAGCTGATAGCTCGGCTTAACGCCGGCAAGCAGCGGCCCCTTCACCGGCCGCTTGATAACGACCTTGCGCGGCCGCACTGCAAGCGCAGCTTTAACCAGCGTCCCCTCATCGGCGCACGGCTGCTCCAAATGGTGCAGGAGTTGGAACTTCTTTTTGACCGCCGCACTCTTGGTGCGCTCGGGAAACATGGGATCCAGATACACCACATCGGGAGCCGCGAGCTCACCACGCTCGACCAGCTCAGCCGCATGGCGAAGGCCGGCAACACTGTCCTCGCCCGCATGTAAGCGCATGCGCGCCACGGCAGCCGCAAGCGCCGGATCATCTGCCGCGCGATCCAGGGCATCCTGAAGGAGCGCCGCGATCACGCAATCCTGTTCATACAAATCGACGGTAAAGCCCACAGCGGCCAACAGCAGCGAATCCTCGCCAAAGCCTGCCGTGGCGTCAATCGCCCAGGGGTTCTCGATACCTTTTGTGCGTGCAGCCTTCACCAACAGCTCTTGCTGCAGACGACCCTGCTTGAGCCGTGGGAGCATACGGGCAAAATCGGCACGCAGCTCCATCGCACCGTCGGTGAGCGTGAGGCCCTCGGGCTTCCCGATCAGCTCAAGCCCCGCGGCCCGAGCAACAGAAAAGGGATCGACGACGCCCATGGGTACTCCTTAGCAAGCAAAGCGGATACGTGAGCGCCGCATGTGTCGGCACCCAATCGTCCGCTATTGTCCCACATGCGACATGGCCCACAGCATCCCAATGCAAAGCACCGCCATCAATCCCGTGCACACGGCAGCGATCACAGAATCGCTCATGCGCCTTCCCAACGATTGCGGCTCGCGCGCCTGCCCTGTTCCGTACATCATGGCTCCTCCTTAGACCAACTCCTTGTTACATCCTCATCATCGCAGCGCCGCACATGAGCTGCCATCGATTTGGCTTACGTCCAGCTTTCCTTTTTGAAAGGTTGGACCGTACAGGCAAGAGACGCTTTCAAACGCATGCATCGCCCCGTTGAACTACAATGTGCTTCATCATATGTGCAGCACATGGGGTGCGCCAGGTTGACGTACTCGTATCGAAAGGACCAGCCATGAGTTTCACTCGCAAGACTCTCAAAATCCTTGCCCTGATTTATTTTGTTCTGGGCATCGCCAGTCTCGTCATTGGAATCGCCGGCATCGCGACCGGCAAGTTCGAGTCCACCTACGGATCGAACGCCATGCTCGCCGCGGCCGTGATTATCGCCAAGGGCCTCATCGATCTTGCCGCGGGCGTTGCGGGCATCAAGGGTGCCAACAAGCCTTCGCAGGTTGACGGCGCGTTTAAGCTCGGTATCGTTGCTGCAGTCGCCACGCTTGCCCAGGCGGTGCTCACGCTTCCCGCGTTTGGCGGCGACGCCATCAACTTTGGCGCCTTTGTCATCGTGGTGTACGACCTGTTCTTTGTTCAGCAGGCGCACGCCATCAAGGCCGAGAACAAGGACCGCCTGTAAGCGCTCGCTTCTCATAGCCTCTGCAGCCAAGCAACTAAAAAGGGCCGATCGCGCATCTCCGCGGTCAGCCCTTTACGTTTGCCCAGATAAAACCTGCCAAAATAAACCTGTCCCTTTTTGGTAGGTTAGTGGCGGTACTCGGCGATGATGAAGTCGATATCGGTCTGAAGGGTGTCCAGGTTTGCCAGGCGCTCTTTGTCGGCAGGGCGCGTGCGGTAGTAGTACGGCGTCATCTGGAACACCGCCTCGATGTCGGCCTGCGTCTGGAGCGTAATGTTCGCAGACACCCGCTGCGTTCCCACCAACTCGAGCTCGGTCGTCTTCGGCAGCTTCTCGTCGTTAAGGTACGGCGTGTCGTAGAGCACCTCCTTGAGCCCAAAGAGATGACGGGCGCCCGGCACCACGGTGTAGAGCGAGCCCTCGGGCGCCAGCACGCGGGCAAACTCGCGCTCGTTAAAGGGGGCAAAGAGCTCGGTCACCATATCGAAGGTGCCATCGGCCACGGGGATGTCCTTCATGTTGGCCACGAAGTAGGTCGCATCGCCGCGCTTGGCGGCCAGACGCACCATCTCTTTGCCCAGGTCGAACCCATAAGCATCCACGCCCGGCACCGCACCCATGGCGCTGGTGTAGTAGCCCTCGCCACAGCAAATATCGAGCAAGGTCATGGGGCCGCCCGTAGACGCCGCACGCTCAGACGCCTGCTCGCGAACCAGCTCGACCATCGCATCGCGCAACGGCGCGTAGTAGCCGCGGTTCAAAAAGTCGCGACGACTGCGCGCCTGCGACTTGGGATCGCCCATGGAGTCGCCGCTCTTGGACGAGCGCAGCAGATACAGATAGCCCTCGCGCGCACGGTCAAACCGATGTCCGCCCGCGCATGCAGCACCGCGCTCATCGTCCACCAACGGCTCATGGCAAACGGGACACAACAACATGGCAACTCCTTAGCGCGGACAACACAACGCCCACCATTGTCGCACGCCTTCCCCACCTAGTCATTGGGGACGTTCTTAAATGACTAGTCGATTAGGAGTATCATCGTCTGCGCAAATAAGCGCGAATGAGCATGTTAGAGATTGAGAGCGTATGGCAGACACCGCATCTAAGCACATTGACATGACCACCGGCTCGCTGTGGCGCAATATTCCCCTGTTCGCCTTTCCCGTCGCCGCCACGAGCATCCTTGAGCAGCTGTCGAACCTCATCGCCACGGTCATCATCGGTAACTTCTCGGGCGACCAGGGAACCCTCGCCATGGCGGCGGTCGGCTCCAATGTTCCGCTTACCAGTCTTATGATCAACCTGTTTATTGGGCTGTCGCTTGGCTCCAACGTGGTCATCGCCAACGCCATCGGCCGCAACGATCAGAACATGGTCAAGCGCGCCGTCCATACCTCGATTTTAATGGCGCTCGTGGGCTTTGTCGTCATCGCACTGGGCGAGATCTTTGCCGAGCCCATGCTCGCTGCGCTCAACGTGCCTGCCGAGACCATGCCGCTCGCTTCGCTCTACCTGCGCGTCTTTTTGCTCAGCATGCCCTCGATCTTGCTCTACAACTTTGAGGCCGCGATCTTCCGCTCCGTCGGCATCACCCGCATGCCGCTGCAGGCGCTCGCCGTGTCCACCGTCCTCAACATTGGCCTGGACCTCATCTTTGTCCCCGTGCTCCACTGGGGCGTCGCGGGCGTCGCCATCGCCACCGCCATCGCCTACACCGTCAGCGCCGCCACACTCTTTGTCCACCTGCTCAAGACCGACTCCGTCGTCCGCGTCACCCTGCGCGATCTGGCTATCGACCCCGTCGCCCTCAAGCGCATCGTCAAGATCGGCCTGCCCGCCGGCATCCAAAGCGCTGTCTTTGCCGTCGCCAACATCATCATCCAGTCCGCCATCAACAGCTTGGGCACCGAGGT
This sequence comes from uncultured Collinsella sp., assembly GCA_958433005.1. Taxonomy (GTDB): domain Bacteria; phylum Actinomycetota; class Coriobacteriia; order Coriobacteriales; family Coriobacteriaceae; genus Collinsella. The sequence goes on from CAUAWV010000020.1 coordinate 18,725, forward strand.
CATGGCGGCATCGAGCGCTGCCATGAGCCTGGAGTACGTGTGCTACAACCTGCTCAACAGCTTTAGCCAGGCCTGCACCACCTTTGTGGGACAAAACCACGGTGCCCGCCAAATCGACCGCTGCACCAAGACGCTCAAGGTCTGCCTGGTCGAAGGCGGTATCGTCGCGCTCACCACCATCGTCATCATCGTAGGCTTGGGACGCGAAATCCTGGCGCTGTTCAACAGCGACCCCAACATCGTCTCGATCGGCTATATCCGCGTGTGCTCGATCTTCCCTGCCTACGCCTTTAGCATGTTCTACGAAAACATGTCCGGCTACCTGCGCGGCTTTGGCATCTCGCTCATGCCCGCCCTCATCACCATGATCTGCGTCTGCGGTATTCGCTTCTATTGGGTCTTCTGCGTGTTCCCGAACTTCCGCACCTTTGCGAACATCATGATGGTCTACCCCATCAGCCTGGGCACCACGGCGTTCTTTATGGTCGTGGCGGTATTGCTCTGCCACCCGGCACGCACCTACCGTCTAGCACAAGCCAAAGCGACAGCCCGCTAATCACCACGCGCAACGTCACGCCAGTCATTAATTGACAATATGCGAGCTCATATAGTCGATAAAGCGCCTCGTGGCGATAGGCATGGTGTCCCAGCTGCGCCAGGCCGCCACTACGTCGCGCGAGGGGGCATGCACGATGGGACGTACGCGAATATCGGCCTGCATGCCCTCGACGGTACGGCGATACAGCATGCTCACGCCTAGGCCCTCCTCCACCATCGCCATGATGGTGTAGTCGTCGGTCACCTCGCTCGTCACGTGCGACGACAGCCCATGCGCCGCGAATGCATCGAGCACCAGGCTCTGTTCGCCCTCATCCAGCAGCACAAACGGTTCGGACGCCAGGTCGGCAAGCGTCACCTTTTCCTTTGCCGCCAGTGGATGGACGGCTGGCAACAGCGCCACCAGCTCGTCGTGATAGACCACGCGTTTCTCGAGCCCCTCGGTAAATCCACGCGCTGTAAAGCAAAAGTCGACCACGCCATCGTGCACCCACTGGGCATTGCTCGTGTAATCGCCCTGCTTGAGGGTAAAGCGCACGCCCGGATGCAGGGCCCCAAAGTCGCGGATCACTCGCGGCAACACAGTACGACTCACGTTGGTAAACGTCGCAATGCGAATGTCGGTCGACGAAAGCCCCAGCAACTCCTGGCGCTTGCCCTCAAGCTCGGCCTCGGCCGTAACGATCTGGCGCAGATACGGCAGATACTGTTTGCCGTCGCGCGTAAGCGAGACGCCCTGCTTGCCACGCTCGATAATCGTGGTGCCCAGCTCGCGCTCGAGCGCCTTGACGGCCTGGCTCACCGCGCTTTGCGTATAGCCCAGCTCGTCGGCGGCACGTTTCAGGCTGCCGCAATCGACCACCATACATACAATCTGATACCGCGATGCCATCGTGCCTCCACATCGATGTAGCCGTAAAACGTTTTGCCAGGGCCTTTTCTGCTTACATTAGTATTTCTTAATCATACTTAAAATACATTCGCTTTACTACATCCACATCTGGGAGCAGAATCCTTTTTACGAAACCGTTCTGTAACAAAAGGAGTCCCATGGATCGCAAAAAAGCAATCGCGCTCTCATTTTCCGTTCCCGTCGCATGGGGCTTTTCGTACCCCCTCATGAAGATCGGCATGGACAGCATGAACGCCACGAGCATCGTTGCGTTGCGCTGCATCATCGCCTTTGTGGCCTGCCTGTTGCTCTTCCACAAGCGCGCTTTCCGCATCAACCGCGACCTTATGGTCCGTGCCGCCATCATCGGCGCCATCATGGCAACCGAGCTCACCTGCATGTGCCTGGGCTCCAGCCTCACCTCTGCCTCCACTGCCGGCTTTTTGCAGAGCCTGACGGTCGTGATCGTGCCGTTTGCCAACGCCGCCCTGCTGCGCCGCGCCCCCGAGCGCAAAGTGCTCGTCGGCACCGCCATCGTCACCTGCGGCATGCTGCTGCTCTCGGGCGCCGACTTTACCAGCCTGAACCCCGGCGCGATGGTCATGCTGCTCTCGGCCTTTATCTATGCCGGCCATATCATTGTGGCGAAGCGCTTTGTCGAAGATGTCGACCCGCTGGCCCTGGGCGTTTGGCAGCTTGGCTTCGGCGGCTTATTCTCGGGTATCGCCGCATTCACCTTTGGCGGTTTCACGCTTCCCGGCACGCCGGGCGAGGTCGTGGTCGTCGTCGCACTCGCGCTCATCTGCTCTGCCTACGGCTTTATCACCCAAACGCTCGCGCAGCCCCACGTGCCCGCCGAGACCACAGGCTTTGCCTTCTCGCTCGAGCCGGTCTGCTCCGCTGTCTTCTCGTTCTTCCTGGTCGGCGAGGTCCTGAGCCCCATCGCCTTCTTTGGCGCCGCCCTCATCCTCACCGGCGTCATGGTGGCAACCGTCGAGCTCCCGCGTCTTCGTGCACACGGGCACGCTCGCATGGCAGGAGCGCCCGAGCGCGTCTCGTAGACCCCACTCCTTATACAGCCGCGGCATAAAGGCAACCGGTGCGCCTTTATAATAGATGCCAACAGAGCATCTGACGTAAAGGAGCCCCATGGACGCCGCGACCCGCGACCGCAACATAGCAACTTGGTTGGGCGATGCGCCGCAGCCGGTACGCGACACGACGAACCAGCTGCTCGAGCGCATCGCCCTTTTGCGTGCCGAGCAGACCATCTACCCGGCACAAGACGACATCCTCAATGCCCTCGCCTACACGCCGGCCGACCAGGTCAAGGTTGTCATCTTGGGTCAGGACCCCTATCACGGACCCAACCAGGCCATGGGGCTGTCGTTCTCGGTCCCCGCGTCGCAAACCAAGTTACCGCCGAGCCTGCGCAACATCTATAAGGAACTCAACGCCGATCTGGGCTGCCCCATTCCCGCCACGGGAGACCTAACCCCATGGGCACAGCAGGGCGTCTTGCTCCTCAACACTACGCTCACCGTGCGTGAGCATGCCGCGAATTCGCACGCCAAGCTGGGCTGGAGCACACTCACCGACTACGTTATCGAACGCTGCTGCCAGCTGCCCCAGCCGGTCGTCTTTTTGGCATGGGGACGCTTTGCCCAGCAAATGGTTGAGGGCAAGCTCGACGCGATCGGCGCGGGCAAGGCAACCGGCAAGTTCTGCCTGGCCTCTACGCACCCCTCGCCGCTTTCGGCCAACCGTGCCACGGCAGAACTCCCCGCCTTTATAGGGTCGCGCCCCTTCTCCGCTGCCAATCGGCTACTCGAACAGCACGGCTCGACCCCCGTCAACTGGACTTGCCTCGGCTAAAAACCGATACATCAAAAACGCGCCCGACGGCTTTCCATCGGGCGCGTTTCCTATTCGGGCCAAATAAATTGTGTGCGGCCGGCCTCGCCGCCATCGATCAGCAGGCTCTGCCCGGTCATAAACCGGTTGGTCACGCCCACAAAGTAGATCCACTCGGCGATCTCTTGGGCGGTGGCCCAGCGCTTAAGCGGCGTGAGCTCCATAATCTGGTTCCACAGGCGCTCGTCTTCCATCACGCAACGGTTGAGCGGCGTGATAACGCCGCCCGGGTCCACACTGTTGGCGATGGCCTGCGGTGCCAGGCGGTTTGCAAGGTTCTTGGTGTAGGCGATAACGCCGCCCTTGCTGGCGGCATAGGCGGGAAACTCCGATCCCGTATGTCCGCTCGCGGACCCCACATTGACCACGGATTTGATAGTCGGCGCCGGCTTGGCGGCAAGCCCCTCTCCCACAAAGGCGTAGCGCTCGGTCACGTTGATGGTGCCACGCAGGTTGGCGGCGATATCGTCGGCCGAATCCTGCGCACCTGCAACGTTTACGATTACCTGGGGTTCAAGGTCGTCTGGAAACAAGTCCGGTTCGCGGACATCAACGATCAGATGGCGGTAGCGCTCGTGCTCGACCGCCGTCGGCAGCAGGTCAAAGCCCACGACCTCGTGGCCCTCGTCCAAAAAGCGCTGCACGCACGCGGCTCCGATACCGCCCGAAGCGCCCGTGATCAAAACCCGCATACTTGCTCCTTAGGCGGTTGCGTGGCGCTCGAGGTACTCGGCGCCCACATTCTCACGCTCCCAGCCACGCACGACCTTGTAGCCCACGGGGCTCAGGAAGACCTCGCACAGCAGCTCGGCAACAGCGCCGGTCAGCGAGCACATAAGGACCTGCACCCAGGTCCAACCAAAGAACGTGTGGCTCACCACAATGGCAAAGACCAAGTTGTCGATAAACTGGCCAACACCCGTGGACACATAAGAGCGGAAGGCAAAGCTCGCAAAGTTATTCTTTTTGAGCATACGACCGAGCGACTGGTTGAGTGTAGAGTTAACCACGGCAGAAACGAGCATTGCCAGCGAAGAGCCCAGCACCACGTACCAGGTGCCGCCGAGGGTGGCGTTAAGGGCGGTGTTGACCTCGATCATACCCGTGTCGTAGTAGGCGCCCCACATGCCGGGCGTGAGCGAGCATGCCCAAAAGCACAGACTCACGGCCAGATTGACCAGCAGCGCGAGGATAGAGATTTTGATGGATGCCTTGGCGCCAAAGCGCTTGCAGATCATGTCCTGGCACAAAAACGAAACCCAGCTCACCACAAAGCCGCAATCGAGTGCCAGATACGGCAGGCTGATGAGCTCTTTGTTGGCCAGCAGGTTCATCATGATGACGCTCACGAAAAACAGCGAAACCGTTGCCGCGGGAATGCTCCGCAACAAGACCTTGTAGTCCTCCATGACCTTCTTGATCATTATGTACTCCTTTGGTTTTAGGTTTAACGAGCAGGATATCGGACCCGAACTGCTCGGACGTCACGGTCTTGAGACGACGATGGGTATAATAGCCGCTCACACGGCATCAGGCAAGCAAACGGCGCGGCAGCCCCACAGGGCCACCGCGCCGATGCATTAAAAGGCTACGTTGCCAAACTCCGACAGGATAAGATCGGGGTTGTGATCGGTTGCCCAATCCACGTTCCACGGGCTCGTGAACAGCAGCAGCTTACCGCCGCGCATGTCCTCGACGCGCAGCGTGTCGCGCGTGAGCGAAAGGCCCGGGATATCGATGGTATCGGGCTCGTTCTGGATCCAGCGGATGTCCGTATAGGGCAGCGGCTGGCGACGGACCTCAACACGATACTCGGCCTTGAGGCGGCGCTCGAGTACCTCAAACTGCAGCACACCGACCACGCCCACGATGACGCTCTCCATGCCGGCACCCAGCTCGCGGAAGATCTGGATGGCGCCCTCCTGGGCAAGCTCCTCCATGCCCTTCACAAACTGCTTGCGCTTGAGCGTGTCGACCTGCGTAATGCGAGCGAACATCTCGGGGGCAAACGTCGGGATCTGCGGATACTGCACGTGGCGCTTGCCGGAGCACACGGTGTCACCGATGCTAAAGATACCCGGATCGAACAGGCCCACGATATCGCCCGCGTACGCCTCGTCCACGATGGCGCGGTCATCGGCCATCATCGACGTGCCCGTGGCAAGCTTGAGCTTGCGGTTGCCCTGCACGTGGAAGGCGTCCATGCCACGCTCGAACTTGCCCGAGCAAATGCGCACAAAGGCGATGCGGTCGCGGTGGTTCTTGTCCATATTGGCCTGGATCTTAAACACAAAGCCGCTAAAGTCATCGCGGCAGGGATCGACCGGTTCGCTGGTGAGCGTATCGGTATAGGCGCGCGGCGTCGGGGCCAGACGCAGGAACTCCTTGAGGAAGGGCTCCACGCCAAAGTTGGTGAGCGCCGAGCCAAAGAACGCCGGGCTCAGCTTGCCGCAGGCCACGGCATCCAAGTCGAGCTCGTCGCCGGCGCCATCGAGCAGCTCGATGTCGTCCATCAGGTTCTTATGGTTCTCTTCGCCAATAAGCTCGTCCATGGAAGGATCGCCCAGCTCGGCCTCGACCTCGGCGACCTTCTTGGTGGCGTTGGCGTGGCCGTCGCCCTCAAAGGCAATGACGCGACGGGTCTGACGGTCGAACACGCCGCGGAAGTTGCGGCCGCTGCCGATCGGCCAGTTCATGGGATACGTATTGATACCCAGGACGTTCTCGATCTCTTCCATGAGCTCAAACGGATCGCGAGCCTCGTGGTCGAGCTTATTCACAAAGGTGAAGATGGGAATGTGACGCAGCGTACAGACCTTAAAGAGCTTTTTGGTCTGGGCCTCGACGCCCTTGGCGCCGTCGATGACCATGACTGCGGCGTCGGCGGCCATAAGGGTACGGTAGGTATCCTCCGAGAAGTCCTGGTGGCCGGGGGTATCGAGGATGTTGACGCAGGCGCCATTATAGGTGAACTGCAGCACCGAGGAGGTAACGGAAATGCCGCGCTCCTTCTCGATGTCCATCCAGTCCGAGACGGCGTGCTTAGCCGAGCTCTTGCCCTTGACCGAGCCGGCGGTCTGGATGCTGCCGGTATAGAGCAGCAGCTTCTCGGTAAGCGTGGTCTTACCGGCGTCCGGGTGGCTGATGATCGCGAATGTGCGGCGCGACGAGATTTCATCCGACAGGCTTGCCATGCGGATCCTTTCTTGCATTGAGTGCATTACGTCGTTGTAACCGCATTATTGTAGCCGCCAAATCCCGCCATAGGGCACCTATCAGGACAAATTCATTAGCCGAGCTCGCTGTGCACCGGGCAGCCGCCTCAAGGATTGTCTCGATCTGTAACATCTAGCCGCCAAAATCGGCTCCAGATGTTACAGATCTAGATAAACGGCTGGGAAGATCGACACCGTCTCAATCTCGTCTCAATCTGTAACAGATAGACGGGTTTTGAGCCTCTACCTGTTACAGATCGAGATAAACGCGCAGGCGGGCGACCAATGTCTCAATCTGTAACATCTAGCCACCAAAAACGGGCCTTAGTGTTACAGATTGAGATGAACGAGCAGGAAGGTCGGGACTGTCTCAATCTGTAACAGGTAGACACCAAAATCGGCTCCAGATGTTACAGATCGAGACAAACGAACGAAGAGACAGGCGAGCCTACATTTCTTCTTGCATAACTGTGCATAGTGTATATATACTGTGCTTACCGGTTATATACACGTGTAGCCCAACAGCTAAGGAGCCGCTGTGGACATTATCCTATCCAATTCGAGCGACAAGCCCATCTACGAGCAAATAGCCTCGCAAGTCAAAGCTCAGATCCTTTCGGGCACGCTCGCGGCGGGAGCCAAACTCCCCAGTATCCGTGCACTCGCGAGCGATCTTGGCGTGAGTGTCATCACCACCAAGCGCGCCTACGCCGACCTGGAGCAACTCGGCTTCATCTGCACCGTGCAGGGCAAGGGCTGTTTTGTCGCCGAGGGCAACCAGGAGCTCTTGCGCGAAAACCAGCTCTGCCATATCGAAGAACTGCTTGCGAAAGCGGCGAGCCAAGCCGAAGCCCTGGGCGTTACGCGCGACAAGCTGCACGAGATGCTCGACCTGGTAGCCCCCGAAACCATGCAGTAGCCATCTGCAAGAAAGGCTATACCATGCAAAACCTTTTAGAACTCAAAGGCATCTCACGCCGTGTGAGCGACCGTTTTTCGTTGCGAGTGGTCACACTCGCCGTGGAGCCCGGCCAGATCGTTGGCTTTGTGGGCGCAAATGGCGCCGGCAAGACGACGACCATTCGCGCCGCGCTTGGGCTTATAAAGCTCGATGCCGGCGAGGTGCATCTGCTTGGACAGCGCTGCGACGCCAACGCGCCCGACGAGACGCAGCGCCACCTGCGCTCCCGCATCGGGCTTGTCCTGGACACGTGTCCCTTCCCCTCCACGCTCAAGGTGGGCCAGGTCGAGAGGCTCGTAGGCCCGGCATACCCCACGTGGAGCTGCGAAACGTTCGCCGGATTCATCGACCGATTTGGCCTCGATCCCAAGACGAAGGTCAAGGACCTCTCCCGCGGCATGGGCATGAAGCTGCAGCTTGCCTGCGCACTCAGTCACAATGCTAAGCTGCTCGTTTTGGACGAAGCCACCGCGGGCCTCGATCCCATGGCGCGCGAGGAACTGCTCGACGAGTTGCTTGCCTTTGTCGCCGACGGCCAGCACAGCGTGCTGCTCTCAAGCCACATTACATCCGACCTCGATCGCACTGCCGACCGCGTCATCTGCATCGATAACGGCTCGATTGTGTTTGACCTGCCGCGCGAGGACATTACCGACCGAGCCGGCATCGCCCACTGCACCCAAGCACAGGCGTCCGAGCTCATGGCTTGCGTCGAAGGCGCCCGTGCCGCCCACCACGCCTATAGCGTGGACGTGCTCGTGCCCAACCGTCGCGAGGCGCTCGAGGCCTTCCCCGAGATTCCCTGCGACCGGGCAACAATTGATGACTATCTTCGCCTCATGCTGAAAGGGGCTTCGAAATGAAACGCGCCTTTATGTCTGAGCTCGCCATCGTCCGCACGCTTGTCCCGAGCATCGCGGGCGTCGGCCTGTTCATCTTCGTCGTACTGACCCTCGCCAACGCATCGGATGGCGATGCCAGTATGAGCGCCGGCGCCTGTGCGGTCAGTGCCATGTCGCCCATCGTGGTCATGAACTCGCTGGCCGGCTACGACAATCAAAACGGATGGGAGCGCTATCGGGCAACGCTGCCCCTCTCGCGCAAAGACATCATCTGTGCACGCTACCTGAGCATCATTGTCTTCTCGGCCGTCATGGCGTGCGCCGCCGCGCTTCTGAGCATCGTCTCCATCCCGCTCTTCAACAGCGTGGGTATCCCCTCGACGGGACAGACCGTCTTTGAGACCGCAATCGCTTCGACCGCGTCCATGCTCATTTCCCTCATGATGGTGTTTCTGGCACAGCCGCTGTTCTTTCGATTTGGACACATGGAGGCGCTGCGCCTTTCCGTCGGCCTGTTTGCCCTGCTCGGATGCCTTGCCATGGCCACACTGAGCTCCTCCAACCCCATCAGCAACTGGCTCATGTCGATTGCTGGGGCGAATCCCGATCCCGCCGTTCTGGGCTGTCTGTGCGCAGGAATTGCCGTGCTGGCCCTCGCGCTATGCGCAATCAGCTGCACCGTCAGCACCAAGGTTTATCGAGTACACGACCTGTAGGCACGCGAGTCTCAATCCACGAAGGACGCGATCGCCCCCCCCGCAAATCCGTGACAAATGGTATATCCCCGGCACGCGCTATCGTGCTACTTGCGCAGCGGCTTGGGCAGCGGAATGCCTGCCGCAATGACTGCGGCGATGATCATGCAGACGATGCCTTTAAGCGGAAAACACATGAGCAGCAAGCCCACGACCATGACCGGCTGGCGCATGACGGCGCCCATCGTCGAGGCCGTGCAGACGGCGACGCAAAAGACCGGATCGGCGCCCGTCAGGATGGCAAGGCCGTAGCCCAGGCTTACGCCCGAGAAGATAACCGGGAAGAAGTGGCCGCCGCGCCAGCCCATGTTGATGAGGGCGGGTGTCAGCATGGCCTTGAGAAGACCGGTCGCGATGAGCACACCGGCGGGGATGGTGAGGTAGGTCTCCATAAGTACGTCGGCCTGGGTCTCACCGGCAAACATGGTATAAGGCAGAACTGTGCCGCAGATGGCGACCGCCAGACCAGCCAGCATGGCCTTGACGACGGGGCGCTCCCCTATTGCATGGGACAGCGCCTCACTTGCATGCTCAGAGACAAAGTACAGCCAACCGCATACGGTGCCGACCAACGCCAGCGGAATGAGCCAGACAAGTTCCAGGTTACCCACCTGGGCGGCCTCGAACCTGGGCATGCCCATGCCGCCGCCCATAAGCTGGCCGAGCAGCAGATAGGTGCCCAGACCGCCGGCAATCGCGATGCCGTAGACCACGGTCTTTTGCGCCTTGGGCAGCTTGATGGTGATCTCATCGGACGCGGAGTCCTCGCCAGCGCCCTGGCCGTCGGCGCTACCGGCGAGCGGCGCCACAAAGCCAAACACGGGCGCGGTAAAGAGCGCCGTCAGGGCAGCCTGGGTGCCCAGCAGCGTGAGCTCCCTAAACTCGGCGCCAAAGCGACGCATGCGGTCGCCGACCCAGCTGCACAGACCCGCGATAACTCCGGTCAGGCCGGCCTCCGGTCCAATACTTCCGCCAAACAGCAGCGGCAGCAATGCCGCAAGCGAAAGCTTGCCGAGGTTGTCGTACGGGTAGCGACCGTCTTGTTTAACCTTGGCCATCACCTGGTTGAGGTCATCGGTCTTGGTGCCCGTAATCTTTTCGTACAGACCGATCAGCAGGCCGCCCAGCAAGCAGACAAAAAACGGGTACGGCAGAAAACCGAACGGGCCGCTCGCGAGCTCAGGCGAAGCGACGCCCAGCGCGTGCGGAATCTCGGTCCATAGATAGTCGACACCGTGCTCCATCGCAAAAAAGAACAGCCAGACCGCGGCGCCTGCGAACGCACCGGTCACGGCAACGCTAACTAAAAACAGCGCACGGTTTTTGGGTTTTGCAAGACTATCCATCGGGACCTCCCGTGGTCAAATTCGGCAAAGATACGTTTTATTGTAGAGCGAGCGTTACCCGAACGAGCCAACCGTCTGCGCCGCAAACGGCACCATTGGGAGTCATAGTGGGGCAGGCTCAAGACTTATCCGTTGATAATCGAGGCAATCTCGCGCAAATCGTCGGCAAAGTAGATGCCGTGCTGGCGCCTCGGGCTCGAAAGCCCTTTATCAATCATGCGTCCGAGCAGCGCCTTGAGATCGTTGTAGTAACCGTCCAGGTTATACAGGATGCACGGCGCGCTCAGATGCCCCAGCGACACGGCCGACATGACCTCGGCAATCTCCTCGAGCGTACCCGTCCCGCCGGGAAAGGCAATGAAGGCATCACCAAGCTCGATCATCTTGGCCTTGCGCTCGGCCATGTCGCTCGTCACGATGAGGTCGTCGATGCCATCGTGCTGAAACTCGGCCTCGATAAAAAAGCTCGGCTCCACGCCCGTCACGTGTCCACCGGCATCGAGCACGCTATCGGCGAGCGCGCCCATCAAGCCCGACTTGGACCCGCCGTATACCAACGCGTGTCCGTTAGCGCCAATCCAGTTGCCCAGCTCCTGCACCGCGGGCAGAAACGCCGGGTCATTACCGACGCTGGCACCCAGATACACGGTGATATTCATATTCAGTCCCCCTCATCGTGACGCACGGCGCCCGTTCTAGCGCTGGCGTCGACGATACTCGCGCACGCGACGCGAAAGATCGGCGAGCTCGTCACGATCGAGCTCTTCCAAATGCTCAAGATCGTCCATAAAGCGCGCCATGGTGTCCTTTTGGCGCATCTTGATGAGCGTATTGCAGTAGTTCACCGCCACGCCCGTAAGCATGGCGATGTAGAAGATGCTGATGACGCTCAAGACGACGGTAATCGCGCGGGCAACCGGTGTCTCGGCCGGAATGTCACCAAAGCCGATGGTCGAGACCGTCTCAAAGCTAAACCAAAGTCCATCGCCAAAGGTGAGGGTCGTGGGCTCGGACAGCCAGACGGCCGTCGAGCACAGCAGATAGAACACAAGAAACAGGCCCGTGATGCGCGCAAAGCCAGCCTGGCGCAACACGTCGGCAAGCGTCCTCAACTTGTTCATCGCGACCCCTTTTCCCAGACGCCCAATCACATTCGCTCGGTATTGTCCCACGCCTCCCCCGCAAACGGAACTAGTCATTGGACGTTCTTAAATGACTAGTCAAACAAGAACGTCCCCAATGACTACCTGACCGTTTAGCGGTGCGGTGGCTGAGTGGGCAGGTTGAGCTGGTATCCTTATGTGATACTGTCTCGACTCGATAGGATTTCATGTGAAACCTTCCGCCATCCTTCGTTTGGCTCTATATCGCACCCTAGCCGTTGCGGTTGCCGTACTCACCGTACTGAGCGCCGTCATGCCTGCCCCCGCCTTTGCCGCCGACTCCGACCACCAGGTCAAGACGGTCCGCGTTGGCTGGCTCGTCAACAACAAAGGCTTCCAGGAAGGCACGCCGGGCGAGCGCCTCTCGGGATGGGGCTACGAGTACCTCCAGACCCTCTCGTATTACACAAAGGGCTGGCAATACGAATACGTTAGCGGCACCTTCTCCGAGCTTATGGACATGCTCGAGGCGGGCGAAATCGACCTCATGCCCAACATCTCGTATTCGGCAGAACGCGAGCAGAAGCTGCTCTTTTCCTCAAATCCCGAGGGCACCGAGCGCTACTATATCTACGCCAGGCCCGACCGCGACGATCTGGCCAAGGGTGACCCTCAGGCGCTCCAAGGCCTCACCATCGGCTGCAACTCTGGCGTTATGCAAACTATCGTCGGCCAGCAGTGGCTCGCCAACGAAGACGTTACCTGCACCTATAAAGAAATCGACACCGGCAGCGCCCTCTTTGAGGCGCTTGCAGACGGCGAGGTCGACGCCGTCATCATGAACGACACCATTTCGTCGCCCGATGCGTCACCCATGTTCTACGTAGGCTCGAGCGACTACTATTTTGCCGTTCCCAAAAGCCGCCCTGACCTGATGAACGACATCAACGCCGCCATGACGACCATCGCCCGCGATAACCCGCGCTATAACGAGGAAGTCAAAACGAGTTACTCGACCCAAAACAGTGGCTCGTCATCGCTCACCGGCACCGAGACCACCTGGCTCAAAGAAAACGGCAATACCATCACGCTCGGCTATCTTAAAAACCAACTTCCCTACTGTACGCAAAATGACGACGGCGAGATGGAAGGGTCGCTCGCCTCGCTTGCAACGACGTTGCACGACAAGTTTGACATTACGGTCAAAACAATCGCACTCTCGAACAACAAGCAAATGATCAAAGCCCTTTCCAACGGAACCATCGATGTCGCCCTGCCGTTGTTTCGCGACTACTGGCTCGCCGAGCAGACAGGGGTCATCCAGTCAAACTCGATGGGAACGGTTTCGCTGACCGCCATTCACAGTGGCAAAAACCTGAACAGCGACCTTAAGAACATCGCTTGTACAAAGAGCACAATCGTTAACCGTTTTGAGCTCGAAAGTCTCTTTCCGAACGCAACGGTAACCGAGTATTCGAATGACGGCGAGGTGCTCAAAGCCCTCGATGAGGGGAAGGCACGTTGCATCATTGTCCCCAGCACGCGCCTGGAAACTCTCCGCGACATCTACGACATCGAGGATTTCGAAACACAGGAACTCACCAACACGGCACAACTATCGTGTTTAATTTCGCGCGGCAAGCCCGAGCTGCTGGGAATCATCAATAAGGGCATCGTCAATGCAGGTGAATCGCTCTCTGCAAACAGCTATTTCCCCACATCGTACTCGGCGCAAGAATCGGATGCGTTCCGACTTCTCTACCGCAACCGCATCGTCATTGCGGCAGTCGTCATTTGCATTTTGCTCACCGGCATCGTCATCCTTGTCTGGTCGCTTTACCGCGCACAGGAGGAACGGCAGAAAGCCGATGCCGCCAACGCCGCCAAAACCGCTTTCCTCACGCGCATGAGCCACGACATCCGCACGCCGCTCAACGGCATCCTAGGCCTTATCGAAATTGAGGAATTGAGAGAAGGCGACATGCAGGTCGCCCGCGAAAGCCGCGCCAAGGCGCGCGTTGCCGCCAATCACCTGCTGTCACTGATTAACGACATCCTCGAGATGGGCAGGATCGAGGAGTGCAAAGTGACGCTCGAGCACGAATCATTCAACCTTAAAGAGCTGTGCGACAATGTGCTCGTACTGTGCAAGCTCCGCGCATCGGACCGCGGCATAACCATGCTCGACACCAGCGAGCCCTACGCTGTCGACCAATATATGATCGGCAGCCCCACCCATATTCGGCAGATCCTTGTCAACCTGCTCGACAACAGCATCAAGTACAACAAGCACGGAGGCACCGTCACGTTCTCATCGACCATCAAACCGGTCGACGACGAGCACGCCGTGTTTTGCTTTAGCGTCTCGGATACCGGCATTGGTATGACGCCCGAGTTTTTGACGCACATTTACGAGCCGTTTGCCCAGGAAGGCGCCGATGCGCGCAGCAAGTTCCAAGGAACCGGCATTGGCATGTCTATCGTCAAATCGCTCATCGATATGATGGGCGGCACGATTGAGATTTCGAGTGAGGTTGGCGTGGGGAGTACGTTTGACGTCCGGATTCCGCTCGATATCGACAAGAACCCTCAGATAAAAGAATGTGCAGACGCGCAGGTAAGCAGCTGCTCGCTCGCCGGCATGAACGTCCTTTTGGCAGAAGATAACGAACTCAATGCCGAGATTGCCCAAGCTCTGCTCGAAAGCGAAGGCATCGTCGTGACTCGCGCCGCCGACGGCAACGAGACAGTCGACCTATACGTTAGCCGTCCCGCCGGCAGCTTCGATGCAATCCTGATGGACATCATGATGCCGGGCATGGATGGCTACGAGGCAACCCGCGCGATTCGTCTGAGCGAAAAGGCCGATGCAGCCGACATCCCCATCATCGCGCTCACTGCCAACGCCTTCAACGAGGACGCCAAGGCGGCACACGATGCCGGTATGAACGCCCATCTGCCCAAACCGCTCGACTTTAACAAGCTCAAAAACATACTCGCCCGCATCAAGAAAAACGGAACTGTTTCGCTATAGTTTGCGTTTAACCACCATGCACAGCCAGAAAGGAAGCCAACGATGTTTAGGCCCTTACGTCGAAAGAAACGCGCCATCACTGACGAGGAAGCGCGCGAGTTGCTCGCCACCTGTAAGCGCGGCGTCTTTGCCGTCAACGGCGATGATGGCTACCCCTATGCCATTCCCGTCAACTACTTCTTTGACGCCGAGCACGACAAGATTTATTTCCATGGCGCCAAGGCCGGCCACAAGGTCGATTCGCTCAGGCGTGACGATAAAGTCTGCTTTACCGTTTACGGCAACGAGTGGTACAAGGACGGCGACTGGGCTCCTTACGTCATGAGCACTGTGGTCTTTGGCCGTTGCCGCCTGGTAGATGAAGCGCCTGCGTTTATCGAGGACAAAGTCCGCCAGCTCGCGCTTAAGTACTACCCTTCTGCCGAAGAAGTCGAGGAAGAAATCGCCAAAGACATCAAGGGCGTCCAACTCTACGAGATTTCAATTGAGCATCTTTGCGGCAAGCAGATTCAGGAAAAGTAGCGAATGCGAAAAACGCGCTCGCTACCCTCTGCGCCCCATGCGCCCACGCATTTTGACGGCGTGGGCGCATGGGGCAGCACTCGAATCGAGCGCCCCCCTATACCCCAAAAACGTAGCGGTCCAGGCGCTCACACGCCTCCTTTACCCGCGAAAGGGGCAGTGCCAGATTCACGCGAATGTGGCAGGGCCCGTGGAACGGGCGGCCGTCCTGATACCCCACGCCCACGCGCGCCCCCTCGTCGAGCAGCCACTGAATATCGCGGCCATGCTCGCGGCACCACTCGGTGCAGTCCAGAAACACCATGTAGGTGCCCTGCGGACGCGAATAGGACACGCCCGCAAAATGCTTGTCCACGTAATTGCAGAAGTAGTCGACGTTGCCCTCGATGACCTCATTGAGCTCATCAACCCACTCGTAGCCTTGCGGCTGGTAGGCACCGATAAGCGCATGCATGGAGAGGACGTTCATCTCGTTGTAGTGCGTCTTGTTGGACACGGCGCACACGCGGTCGCGCAGCGTCTCGTTATAGATGATGTGGTAGCTGCCGACCAGGCCCGCCAGGTTAAACGTCTTGCTGGGCGCATAGAGGGCAACCGTGCGCATGCGGGCATCCTCGCTCACCGACTGCGTCGGGATATGCTTGTGACCCGGCAGGATGATATCGGACCAAATCTCATCCGAGATCACCACGCAATCGTGCTGGCGATAGATGTCCATGGCACGTTCGATCTCGTCGCGCCCCCATACGCGGCCGCAGGGATTGTGCGGCGAGCAGAACACCGCGGCATGGATGTGGTTTTGGGCGAGCTTTCGCTCCATGTCCTCAAAGTCCATGCGCCACACGCCCCGATCGTCGAGCTTAAGCGGGCTGTGGACAATGCGATAGCCCGCGGCTTCGATAGACTTGGTAAAGCCGATGTAGGTGGGACTGTGGACCAGTACCGCATCGCCCGGCTGGACATATGCGCGCAGCGTCGACACGACACCGCCCAGCACGCCGTTTTCGTAGCCGATATGCTCCGGCGCCAAGCCCTCAACGCCGTTGCGACGGCTTTGCCATTCGATGATGCGGTCGAAGTACTCGTCACGCGGATTGAAATAGCCAAACATGGGATGCTGGGCGCGCTGAATGATGTGTTCCTGAACCGTGGGCACCGTGGCAAAATTCATATCCGCCACCCACATGGGGATGCGGTCGAAGCCCTCGTCGGGTGCGTTCGGAGCCATGTCGGGAATTTCTCCCCAGGAGTCAACGGCGATGGCGTCCATACCGTGGCGGTCGATAAGCGAGGTAAAGTCGTATTTCATGCTGAGCTCCCGTGCAAAGCGGATTGTTTCGGTAGGCGTTATTGTCCACCAGCGTGGGCGGTTTTGGAGCGGAGTTTGGCGCTTAATTTGACGGGTGCGGACGAATGGCTGGTTAGTCTCGCGCGTCGTTGATGGCGGTTATCGTCAACCTGGTTCCGTCGACCGTAAACGATATGTCAAGCCCAGCGTAAGCCAAATGGTAAACGCGGTTTGGCTCGTGTTTGCTGCCCGCACGGCGCGGATCTTGGCGGAGCACCTCGATCAAGCCGGGGAGCTTTGTGTCCGGGACCATGTCCCGCAGCGCTTGCGGGAGCTCGACATCGAGCTCTTGCCATGGCGCGTCCTCAATCCAGCCGCCCGTCGCATCCGGGTGACAGTCCGCAAACGGAATGTAAGGCTTAATGTCGTAGATGGGCGTACCGTCGCGCAGGTCGGCCCCCAGCACATGGATGATGGGACCATCGTCGGTGAGCTCGACACGATCAAGCTTGACGCAGGTGAGCCCGATGGGATTAGGGCGAAACGGACTGCGCGTGGCAAACACGCCCACGCGTTCGGCTCCACCCAGACGCGGTGGGCGCACGGTTTTCGACCATTTTGCGTTGGTGCCGGACCTGTCCTGCGTTTTGGCATCGGCGGCTATGTCCTTAGCCGTGCCGCCGGGCGTTCCGTTTTCGAAGCGCCAGAGCAGCCATAGGTGAGAGAAGGAGTCCAGACCCTCAACTGCAGCGTTGGAGGCAAATTCCGGCTCAAAGACGATGCGTCCCTGCAGATGGGGCGCCAAAAAGCTGTTGCGTGGGATGCCGAACTTCTGCGGCAGGTCGGTATGTATGTGTGCAATAGGTTCCATGCCGGTCATTGTACGGCATGGAGGCGTGGGGTGTTGCGCGCAATTCTTCGCCGCGGTCCCCGTCGTGCAACCAACGGTTGCTTGGAAGGGTGCCGGCCGCCGCGTATGCTTAAAGCAACAAACAGCAGAAAGGAGCCGTCATGGCCTTTGCAGAAAAGCTCATCGCCATCCGCCGCGACAACAATCTCACCCAAGAGCAACTCGCCGCCAAGCTCTTCGTCACACGCCAAGCCGTCAGCCGTTGGGAACGCGGCGAAGTCACGCCGGGCATCGACATGATGAAGCTCATTGCCGCCATAACCGGAGAACCGCTGTCCCACCTGCTCGAAATGCCCGAGCACTATTGCCAGAGCTGCGGCATGATACTCACGCCCGACGACTGCGGCACCGATGCTCACGGCGCAACGACCGACCATTACTGCAAGTGGTGCTACGACCACGGCAAGTACACCTACGAGACCACGATGGAGGCCATGATTGAGGATTGCGCCCCGCGCCTGGCACAAAACACCGGTATGTCGCTCGACGAAGCCGTCTCTCTCATGGGCGCCGTGCTGCCGCAATTGGAGCGCTGGCGCACCGTGCAGGAAAACGAGGAGCGCTACGGTGCCGAGGCGCGGGCGCGCTATGGCGACGAGGCCGTCGATGCAGCAAACGAGGCACTGCTGGACATGGACCCCGAGACATGGAACGACATGAAGGAACTTGAACGCGCTATTCTGGGCCAGCTCTCGATCGCCATGGGCGACGGCGAACCGGATGGAAGCGAGGCGCGCAAGCTTGTCGCAATGCACCGTCGATGGATTGGCCTTAACTGGGGACACGAACCCCAAGACGAAGCATACCTGGGCCTCGCCCACGGCTATCTTGCCGATCAGCGCTTTGTTGACTACTACGACAAGCCCTGCGGCACCGGAGCTACGGCGTTTCTGGTACAGGCCATCGAGTCGTCGCTGGCCCGTGCATAGATTGCGGCGGCTTTGGGTATTTCAATCAAAACCGCAACCGATTGGAGACACCATGGCTACTGATCATGAACTCGCGCTCTACGTTATGACTGGCTGCCCGTATTGCATAAAGGTCAAGCGCTTTTTGGCCGATAACGGCGTGACCATTCCCGAACGCAATATCTCGACTGACCCCGATGCCGAGCAGACGCTCATCGCCGTCGGCGGAAAACGCCAGGTTCCCTGCCTGTTCATTGACGGCGCGCCGCTCTACGAGTCGGGCGACATCATCGCGTGGGTGCAGAAGAACCTGCTCTAGCACGCGCACTGCGGCCAGTTCGCGCCAACCGAGCCGAACCCATACGAACCAAACATGTACGCCAGCATCCAAAGTCGACATTTTCCGACATCTTTGGATGCTGACGTACAGCTTTTCAATATAGTCATTGGGTGTTCCTATAGTTTTGTCAACCGTCGGGGCTACTCCCGGTAGGGCACCCGGTCGCGCATCACGGCGTATATCGCCCTGAGCCGCTTCCTCGCGACGGCCTTGAGCGCCCGCCCGTGCCCCATGCCCCGCGCCCTGCAGGCCCGGTAGTACTCGCCGTAGCGCCCCGAGGACCTCACCAGGCTGTTGCACGAGAAGATCAGCAGGGACTTGAGCCTCGCGTCGCCGCGCCTGGACGCCCTGACCGACCTCACCGACGTTCCGGAGCTCCTCACCCTCGGGGCTATGCCGCAGTACGAGGCCAGGTGGTCGTGGTCCGGGAACCTCGCGATGTCGACCGACACCGCTGTATTCCGTAACATCTAAATCGACAAAAACGGCAGCATAAAGTCGACACTTCC
>CAUAWV010000021.1 GCA_958433005.1 uncultured Collinsella sp.
TGGACTTCGCGAAGTTTCCCGAGGGAAAGGCTCAGCCGCCACCCTGCGACCTACCGGGGATTGCCATGACGTACGTTGGCTGAAATAAATGAGTTCCGGTTGCTTCGCAAAGTCGTTCAGATGAAAACACCAGACCGCCGCGGGGCACCCTCGACCTACCGGGGGTTGCCATGACGTACGTTGGCTGATTTTGTTTGGAATGAGATGTTGACGGTGGCTGATGGGCACAATTGCCCCGGATGCATTTCATGATGCACCTAAATGTCTGCCTTCATCCTTATAGATTGTCCAGGTAGTCGTCGGCATCATAGGTAAGGCTGTAGGCTTTATTCAGGATACGCACGAGCTCCTGGGCATCGTGCTCGCCGAGCGCTGAGAGCTGCTTCGAGAGCGATGCCACACTCTCGGCATTTTTTTTCGCCGCGAAATCACGGCCTTCCTCGGTAATGCTCACCAGCACACGCCGACGATCGTTTGGATCGGTCCTGCGCTGAACGTAACCCTTGCTCTCGAGTGAATCCAAGATATGCGACATGCGCGCACGGGAGAATTTCAGCTTCTTGGCAATCTCGGAGGGAATAACATCACCGTCAATACCCGATAGATACTGTAAAACCGGTGCCTCGCCCACACTGGCGCCGCCGGCAGCACTCAAGGATCCCTTGGCAAGGGAACGTGAGTACACAATCAGTTTTCGAGCGACGTCATCGTAATCCACTGGGGATATTGTCCTTTGCAACTCTAGAAGGGCCATAAAACCGTCATTTGCCGTACATTAGTTAACATTCGCAACAATTATTTATGATACCCCAACGCGGAAGTCTATTGCTCGTCCTTCTTGCGTCGCATAAGCTTCTCAACGTCGATACCAGCGGCCTCGAGCATACGCTCAACATTCTTTTTGGCGTTGGTCGTGCCAACCTTAAGCACAATCGAAAGCGGAGTGCCCACCACCAGGCACACGATGCCCGCGGGGACGCCCCAGCCGGGGCCGCCCTGCATACCCCACATCCCCACCAAAAAGCCAATCGCCACGAGCGAATAGCCCAGGCGCAGCCAAACGTTGAGCCGCTGAATAGCATCGGTCTGCATCTTTGCCTCGCGGATCAAGTCGTCGCGCGAAAGGTCGTGTCCGTGTTTCTCGTGCATATGGTCCTCCTCGTGCAAAATGTGCATTATGCGCAAGTGCATCGTTTATCGAATACGTCATCTTTCAAGAGCAATATAGCGGGTGTCGTGTAGGCGATGGAGGTCGCTGGCCATATTGCCCTTGAAGGGCGGCGCAAAATCAGAAGGCCGTGCGGTTGAGGCCGCACGGCCTTACAGGGGGCCAGGGGATGATGACTAGTAGCTCAGTGCCGGGTCGAAGAAGCCAATAACAACGCCCACGAATGCGACCACAACGAGGATCAGCATCATAACGATGGGGTTGACCTTCTTCTTGGTCATCATGTACCAGCAGAAGATGATGAAGACCATCGGCAGCAGGTGCGGATAGATGCCATCGAGGGTGTCCTGGAACTTACCGCCGCCGGGCAGCACCAGGTTGGGGCTGCAGGTGATGGAGACCCAGGTAGCACCGACTGCACCGATGACCATGGTACCAACCATCACGATGGAATCGCGAAGAGCCTTTGCCTTGGGGCCGACGAGGGCCTCGACCGCCTTGCCGCCGAGCTCATAGCCCTGGTTGTAGGCAAAGCGCATGCCAAGGAACATGAGCAGGTTCCACACGACAATATAGAAGATGGCACCGAGCGGAGAGCCGCCGGTCGAGAGACCGAGGGCGATACCGAGCAGGATCGGGATCAGGGTACCGACGATCAGCGAGTCGCCAAGGCCAGCGAGCGGGCCCATGAGGCCGGCGCGGATGCCGTTGATGGCGTCGTCATCGATGGCCTCGCCGTTTGCGCGAGCCTCCTCGAGGCCGGCGGTGACGCCGACAATCATGGTGCCGATCTGCGGCTCGGTGTTGAAGAACGCGGAGTAGGTCTGGAGGGCCTGCTTCTGCTCCTCGGGCGTGTCGTAGAGCTCCTCGACGATCGGAAGCATGGCGCACAGGTAACCGAAGGTCTGCATGTGCTCCTGCGAGAAGCAAGTCAGGTTGCCATAGGACCAGTTGCGGAACGACTTGGCAAGCGTTTTCTTAGAGAGTTTCTTCTTCTCTGCCATTAGATGTCCTCCTCTTCCTCATCATCGGAGCCCGAGGCGATAGCTGCCTTGGGAGCGTTTGCGAGGTCGATCTTGAGCGAAGCGATCTCATAGTTGATCAGGGCAAAGAAGCAGCCGATGCCGGCGGCGGCAATCAGGTTGCATCCCATGACAGCGGACAGGGTGAAGCCGAAGAAGAACGTGAGGAAGTCCGTCGGCTTGGAGATGACCTGCTTGAGCAGGATGGCGATACCGACGGTAGGCAGCAGCGAGCCGACGGTGAACAGCGTCTTCATCGCGATGCCGTCCATGGGCATGTAGGTCTTCATGAGGTCGACCATGGCGGTGCCGCCCATGGTGATGATGAACGTCGGGAGGAACGAGCAGACGATGTGACCAATCCAAGGCAGAACGTTGTTGACCAGGTAGAGCTTGTGGAGATCGCCCTTCTCGAGCCACTTCCACCCCATGCCCTGCCACACCAGGTTGATGGTGGCGGTGCCATAGAAGAGCACAGTGCCGAGCGTGCCGACGGCGGCACCGAGGGATGCGGCCATGCCGGCAGCCTCAGCGGAGGCGGGATCGATGCCCGAGTTCTTGATGGCGAGGATCGCCAGCGGGATGCCGATATAGGACACGGCGCGGACGTCGGCGGAGACGGTTCCGCCGGGGATCACGAGAGCGATGTAGACAACCTGGATGGCAGCGCCGACGAGGATGCCCGTCTGCATATCGCCCATGATGATGCCGACGATGAGGCCGGCGACCAGAGGACGACCCAGAGTGTAGTTGCCGGTCGTCGTGCCGCCCATGCCAGGCAGTGATGCCAGGCAGGCAAACAGGCCGAACAGCGCGGCTTGGAATGCATTGATTGCCATGCTTTCCCCTTTCTTTATTCCTCAGCCCTTTCCCCCAGGGCTGTAGGTACCAAAATGCAGCTGGCGCCTAACTAGAAGCCAAACTGACCGCGGAACTTGGGCCACTCACCAATGGATTTCTCCTTGATAAGGGCGAACTCGACCGTGTAGCCGGCGTTGGTGAGATCCTCGAGCGCCTGGGCCTCTTCCTGCGTGATCGACTGGTTGTTGCCGAGCTTGGTGGCGCCGGGACGGTCGTTGCAGGGGCCGACGATGATATGGCGCATGCCCGGATCGAACCCGAAGTCGACGAGAAGCTCCTTCATGTCCTGCGGGTTCTTGGTAATCAGGAAGTACTTGGTCGGAGACTTGATAACCTTCTCGGAGACCTCCTTGAAGTGCTCCTTGGTCCACACGAACGTCTTCTTGCCCGAGGCACTCTTGTAGGCCTCCTTGAGCACGGGATTGGACGCCGCGGCGTCGTTGACGGCGATAAGACCGTCGCAGGGATACTCGAGGGCCCAACGGGTAACGGTCTGTCCATGGATCATACGGTCGTCAATGCGGATGAACGAAATCATGCGTTCTCCCTTTCCTTATCACCGGGGGTCTTTCCTCTTAACCCCCGCTCCATCACAAAAATTGGGGCGGATGCGCTGCCTAGATGTCGTCGTCCTCGTCGTCGGCGTCATCGGTCGGGACCACGAGCTCGGACATACCGTTCTTGCCCTCCTGCAGCATCATCTGCTTGAGGGAATCCAGGTCCATGGTGGCAAGCCCCATCATGGCGGTCATAGCCATGGGCAGATTCATACCGCCGAAGGCAATGGTGTGGGCGAGCAGGCCCTTCTCGGCCAGCGTGTTCAAAGCATTGGTGAGCGGCGATCCGCCCAGGATGTCACCGAGCAGGACAACCTCGTCATCGGCGGTAACAGGAGCGAGCATCGCCTTGACGTTCTCGACATACTCGTCAGCGCCCATGCCGTCCACGAGACTCGTCGACAAGATGTTCGGGGCGTCATTGCCGAGCATCTTGAGGACACTGTGCAGTCCGGGAGCGAGCGTTCCGTGACTGACCATTACCAGATACCGCATGCGGTCTCCTCTCGACCTGCCGTGTATCGCACGGCTTTGCTTTTTGCCGAGATTATTGTTGCGCTGGGGCATGTTCGGTACAAGAAAATAGTTGCGAACGGCAACTATTCATCGGTTAACGGTAGCAACTATTTTTGTGCCTAAATTATTTTTTCTTCCAATTATTTTTAAAATAGCAGGTAGATTGCCTGGTAAATGTTTTATGTTCCTTATGTACCATACATATCAACAAGAATCGGGCCTGATATCACCGGTTTGTCCCGCAGTGTCAGACCATGTCACGTATGCTCACGACATGGAGGTACCCCATGGACATGATCTCGTTTCTCGCCTCCGAACCCTTCGATCGCAGCGGTGATACGCCGCTCTATGTCCAACTTAAACATCGAATCGCTCTGCTTATCGCCAGCCAGGCGTTCGACACCAAGACGCCGCTGCCACGCGAGCTCGAAATCTGTGAGCGGCTGGAGTTATCGCGCGCGACCGTGCGCCGTTGTTTCCAAGATCTCGTCATCGAGGGGCGCGTGGTGCGCAAACGCGGGCAGGGCACGTTCATCAAGCCCCAAACATCAGCGCCCGGCATCGACCTGGCCCTGAATTTCAGCGCGCGGATGCGCGAAGCGGGACGGGTTCCGAGCTCGCAGATTCTCGCCTTTTCAAGCATACCGGCCATCCGTGGCATCGCCTCCGGGCTCAAAGTGCCCGAAGGGACACCCGTCTGGGAGATTCGCCGCCTGCGTCTCGCCAACGACAAACCCATGGAGCTCAACTACGTCTATATCCCCGTGTCACTTTGCCCCGAGCTCACGCGCAAAGACGTGGATGGCTCGCTCTACGCCTATATCGCGGAAAAGACCGGCATCCTGCCCGCAAGCGTCGATGCCGTCTACGAGACGGTCAACCTCGACAAGCATGAGGCGCGCCTTTTGGGACAGAACACCGGTAAGGCGGCGATGCGCATCGTGCGTTCGACCTACGACAAGACGGGAACCCCGTTCGAGGTAGGCGTGCTCATCAGCTGCGACGGTCAGGCAAAGCTGCACGTGCACATCGCCGCCGACAAAACAACCTTCACTGCCACAGCCCAATAAATCCAAAACGTGGGCTCCGCCGTTAGAACGAACGGCGGAGCCCACACACACTTTTTGTTCAGCCCTAGTCATCGCGCAAAGCCCCTTCGGCAGCACACGGTGCAGCCAAGTCACCGCAGGCCGGGGCGGGAGGGGCCGAGTTTCCTCCTGAGCGACTCTGCCTGCAGCCGGAGCGAAAGGGGGAAATCTCGGCCCCTCCCACCCCGGCCGGCCAGCTCAACCTACACCGTGTGCTGCGGCAGGTCCTGCAGGGCGATGACGTCCATGCCCATGTCGTTGGCGCTGCCGTGACCCTGCTGGTCCTCACGCACGGCCTCGATGGCGCTCACGTACGTGTTGGCCGCAGACATCGCGGTCACGCAGGTTACGCCGCGGCGCACCGCCTCGGTACGCAACAGATAGCCGTCGCCGCGCGAACCCGGGCCGTACGGCGTGTTAATAATCACCGCGATCTTGCCATCGGC
Source organism: uncultured Collinsella sp. (assembly GCA_958433005.1). Classification (GTDB taxonomy): domain Bacteria; phylum Actinomycetota; class Coriobacteriia; order Coriobacteriales; family Coriobacteriaceae; genus Collinsella. The sequence goes on from CAUAWV010000021.1 coordinate 5,659, forward strand.
GATCAGGTCACCGATGTTGGGGCGCTCGCCATCATGCGGGCCGCTGATCTTTTCCACGATCTCGCAGGTCACGTTGCCGCCGCGCAGCACGCGCGCCGTACCCTCGGTGGAGCAGATGTCAAAGCCCAGGTAGCGCAGGATGCGGGCGACCGAAAGGATATGGCGCTTGTCGCGGTCGCACACACTGATGAACACCTTGCCGGCGCTCGGGTCGGGCAGGTTGTAGTCGATCGCCAGCTGCGTCTTGGCGTATGCCTCGGGATAGCTCTTGGCGATACCCATGACCTCGCCCGTCGACTTCATCTCGGGCCCCAGGATAACGTCGGCACCGGGGAAACGACCCCAGGGCATAACGGCTTCCTTCATGCAGAACCAGTCCAGCTGACGCTCGTCGCTCGGCAGGCCCAGGCTCGCGATGGAATCGCCCGCCATGATACGCGCCGCGCACTTAGCCAGCGGCACGCCGGTGGCCTTGGAGATAAACGGCACGGTGCGGCTCGCGCGCGGGTTTGCCTCAATCACGTAGACGGTCTCGCCCTTGATGGCATACTGCACGTTGACCAGGCCGCGCACGCCCAGCGCCATCGCGATGCGGCGCGTGGTCTCGCGGAGCTTCGCCTGCAGGCTCTCACTAAAGCTGAACGGCGGAATGCAGGTCGCAGAGTCGCCGGAGTGAATACCGGCCTCCTCGATATGCTCCAGGATGCCGCCGATGTAGACCTCTTCGCCGTCGCACAGGGCGTCGACGTCCGACTCGATTGCACCCTCCAGGAAGCGGTCCAGATACACCGGGTAGTCGGGGCTAATGCGCGCGGCCTCGGCCATGTAATCGCGCAGATGCTCGGCATCGTAGGCGATCATCATGCCGCGGCCGCCCAGCACGTAGCTCGGACGCACCAGCAGCGGGTAGCCAATGTGTGCGGCAACGGCCTCGGCCTCCTCAAACGAGGTGGCCTGGCCCGCCGGCGGGTACATGATGCCTAACTTGTCGAGCAGAGCGGCGAAGCGCTCGCGGTTCTCGGCAAAGTCGATGGCATCGGGCTTGGTGCCCATGATGTTCACGCCGCTTTCCTCGAGCATGCGCGCCAGCTTAAGCGGAGTCTGGCCGCCGAGCGTCACCACGACGCCGTCGGGTCGCTCAACATCGATGACATCCATGACGTCCTCGTAGGTGAGCGGCTCAAAGTAAAGGCGGTCGGACGTATCGTAGTCGGTCGAAACGGTCTCGGGGTTGCAGTTGACCATGATGGTCTCAAAGCCGCGGGCCGCCAGCGCGTAGCTCGCGTGCACGCAGCAGTAATCGAACTCGATACCCTGGCCAATGCGGTTAGGACCGGCGCCCAGGATCATCGCCTTGGGCTTGTCCGCCGGCGTGGTTTCGTCGGGAGCCACGCACTTCTTGGCATCCGGGCTCGTGCGGTAGATGTTCTCGTACGTCTTGTAGTGGTACTCCGTGGCGCTCGAGAACTCCGCAGCGCAGGTATCGACTGTCTTCATGCTGGGAACCACGCCCAGACCCTTGCGATAGGCGCGCACAAAGCGCTCGTCCGAGCCGGTCAGCGCGGCGATCTCGGCGTCGCTCGTACCGTACTGCTTGAGCAGGCGCATCGCGTCGGCGTCGATATCCTCCACACGCAGGCCGCGGATGCTCTCCTGGACCTGCACCATATCGTTGATACGGTTGAGGTACCATGGATCGATACCGCAGATGGCATGGATGCGAGCGATGTCCCAGCCACGGCGCAGGGCCTCGACCACAAAGAAGATGCGGTGCTCGGTCGGGGTACCCACGGCCTGAGCGAGCTCGTCGTCGCTCAGCCTGTCGGCACCCTCCTTGCCACCGGCGCAAATGCCCTGGTGTCCGTCCTCCAGCGAACGCATGGCCTTGCCAAAGGCCTCCTCAAAGGTGCGGCCGATCGCCATAATCTCGCCCACGGCCTTCATGCGCGTGGTGAGCGTGGGGTCGGTACCCTTGAACTTCTCGAAGGCAAAGCGCGGCACCTTGACCACGCAATAGTCAATCGTGGGCTCAAAGCAGGCAGGCGTTGCCTTGGTAATGTCGTTGACGATCTCGTCGAGCGTGTAGCCCACGGCCAGGCGCGCGGCGGCCTTAGCGATGGGGAAACCCGTGGCCTTGGAAGCGAGGGCGGACGAGCGGCTCACGCGCGGGTTCATCTCGATGACGATCAGGCGGCCGGTGTTGGGGTTCACGGCAAACTGCACGTTGGAGCCACCGGTCTCGACGCCGATCTTCTCAAGAATGGCGAGCGAGGCCACGCGCATGCGCTGATACTCAAGGTCGGAGAGCGTCTGCGCCGGCGCCACGGTGATGGAGTCGCCGGTATGCACGCCCATGGGGTCGAGGTTCTCGATGGAGCACACGATGATGCCGTTGCCGGCGTGGTCACGCATGACCTCCATCTCGTACTCTTTCCAGCCCTCGATGGACTCCTCGACCAGCACCTCGTGGGCGGGCGAGAGCTCCAGGCCCTGGCTCACGATGGAGACGAGCTCCTCGTGAGTGTGAGCGATGCCGCCGCCGGCGCCGCCGAGGGTAAAGCTCGGGCGCAGTACGCAGGGATAGCCCACGCGCTCGGCGATAGCCTCGGCGTCGGCCACGCTGTAGGCATAGCCCGAGCGCGCGACCTCCAGACCAATCTCGGCCATGGCCTCGTTAAAGAGCTTGCGGTCCTCGCCGCGCTCGATAGCGGCAAGGTCGCAGCCGATCATCTCGACGCCATACTTGTCGAGCGTGCCGTCCTTTGCCAGCTCGACGGCGGCGTTCAGACCGGTCTGGCCGCCCAGCGTGGGCAGCAGCGCGTCCGGGCGCTCTTTCTTGATTACGCGCTCGATAAATTCGGCGGTGATGGGCTCGACATAGGTGCGGTCGGCAAGACCCGGGTCGGTCATGATGGTCGCCGGGTTGGAGTTGACCAGGATGACCTCAAAGCCATCCTCCTTGAGCACCTTGCAGGCCTGGGCGCCGGAGTAGTCAAACTCACATGCCTGGCCAATAACGATGGGGCCCGAACCAATGACGAGGATGCGCTTGATGTCAGTACGTTTCGGCATGTTAGTTCTCCTCGGTCTCGGTCGCGGCGGTCTCGGCGAAATTCCAGCCAGCCAGGCGGTCCTTCGCGGTGTCGATGTCCAGGTAGTTCTCCTCGCCGTCCATGAGTCGCGTAAAGGCGGTAAAGAGATAGTGGGCATCGGTGGGGCCGGGCGAAGCCTCGGGGTGGTACTGGACCGAGAAACACGGGGCGTCGAGCAGCTGGATGCCCTCGGCGGTGCCGTCGTTGAGGTTCACATGTGTCAGGCGAATGCGACCAAAGCGCTCGTTCATCACGACCGGCGCGACGCCGCGACGCACCCAGGCGCGCAGGTCGCCATCGGCCGCATGCTCGGTTTCGCCGCCGGAAAGCTCCGGAATCAGTTTGCCCAGACTGGGGAACAGCAGGCCAAAGCCGTGGTTTTGCGCGGTGATCTCCACGCGACGGCTCACCAGATTCATAACCGGCTGGTTACCGCCACGGTGACCGAATTTAAGCTTTTCCATTTGGGCGCCGCAGGCCAAGCTGATCATCTGGTGACCCAGGCAAATACCAAAGACCGGCACCTTGCCGATCAGCTGCTGCACCTGCTCGTAGGTCTCCACCACGGCATCGGGGTCGCCGGGGCCGTTGGACAAAAAGACGCCATCAGGATTCATGTCGAGCACCTGCTGGGCGGGCGTATCCCACGGCACGACGGTGAGGTCGCAGCCGGCACGGACCAGGCCCTCCAGAATACCGCGCTTCACACCGCAGTCGTAGGCGACCACTTTGTGACGGGCAGGAGCGGCAGCCACAAGCGCAAAGCCATGCGTGGCAGGCAGGTCGGCGGCCACAAACTCGTGAGGCGCGGGACAGCTCACGGTCTTGACCAGGTTCTCGCCCACCAGCGTGGGCGCTGCGTCCAGACGCTCGGCGAGCTCGTCGACGTCGAAGATCTCTGTCGAGATAATGCCCATCTTGGAACCATTGTCGCGCAGATGGCGCACCAGAGCGCGGGTGTCGACACCCTCGATAGCGACGATGCCGTGAGCGCGCAGGTACTCCGGCACGCTGACGGCCGAGCGCCAGTTAGAAGGCGTGGCGCACATGTCGCGAACGATCATGCCGCGCATAGCCGGAGCGCTCGCAGGGCGCACGGCGTCGCCGGGGAAGGCCGACTGGACATCGGTCTCGTCGATACCGTAATTGCCGATCTGCGGATAGGTCATGGTTACAATTTGGCCGGCATAACTCGGGTCGGTCATGACCTCAAAGTAGCCCTCAAGCGAGGTGTTGAAGCAGACTTCGCCGGTCGCGGTGCCCTCGGCGCCGCATGCACGTCCATAAAAAATGGTCCCATCCTCAAGATACAGGATACAGGGACCGCAGGCGCCCTTGCTGGTTTTGGCCAGCATACGCTGGCAAAGCTCGCTGGGCGCGAAGGTGCGGGCGGCAGCGCCCGCGGTATGGTTGTTCGCCATAATTCTCCTTCCCGGTCTCACAGGACCGGCTTAAAGGTGTGTAGTTAGGCCTCGCGGTATTGTAACCGCAAGCATGCCTCATGGCGTTAATTTCATCGAAATGTTTACGAAATGATAATTATGACTTTCTATGCATAATGATTTTTTAATCCCCGTCCCGGAAAAATCATCCCGCGGGGCTTGTGGCTCACGCGGGATGATGGCGTCTTATTTTATCTTGTCCTGCTCCAGCAGTTTGGACGGTGTGCGATCGGGCTTGCCGCCGCGGAAAATCTCGCGGCCATGCAGACGATGCTCCAGGTCACGTTCGGCCTTTTCCTCGTCAATCTTGGTCTGGCTCACCACCGGGTCCTCAATCAACGACGACACCGAGTTCACCTGCTTCTGAATGCGCTCGGCGATGGTGTCATCCATACTCACGATGCGCATCTTCCAGTCGATACTCGTAGCGTTGGATGAGCTCTTGGTCCACACGAACGTCAGGATGGCGCTCTGGTGGCCCTGGGCGGGAAACATGCCAAAGAAGGAATCGTGCTGAATGTTGCTATCCTCGTCGATATAGGCGTGAACGTTATACACCACGCGGTCGATCTTATCGTTGAGCAACGCGTTGGTCGCAAGCGCCGCGGCCTGAATCTGCCCGTTGGACAGCAGCTCGAGCTCGTTGGCAGACGATGTGTCCAACACCGTCACCTCGACCGTGCCCGTACGCTCATCGGCTTCATCGACGGTAAAGTCGAGCGGGAACTGCGTAAAGCCGTTGCCCCACTCAAGGCCGCCCTTCAGCGCCGTCGAAACGGTATCGACCGAAACGCTCTCGGACAGGTTGGCGGTGTTCAGGCGACGCATCACGCCGTAGCCAATCTGCATGCCCACAATCAGCACCAAGATGCCAATGACCACGGCCATCGCGGTCTTCGTAATGGTATGACTCACCTGCGAACCCGAAGGATCATCCTCGGACAGCGGGTCGATATGTTTTGCCTGGCTCGCGCGGTCCTCGCTGCGCAGCTGCGCTAGCGCCGCTTTGTCACCGCGCTTGGCCGCAGCCTCCTTCTCACGCATGCGCTCGGTTCGCTTTTTGGCAAGCGTGGGATCCAAGACACCGGATGCATCGATTTCGGAGAATAACTCCGTCACTTCTTCCGGAGTCAAAGGGTTCTTGTCAGCCATAAACTTCCTGTCATATCAATCAGTCGAGCTCGTGCGCACGCGCACCTTCGAACTGCATTCGATAGTAACGGGCATAGGTGCCGCCACGGGCGAGAAGCTGTTCATGCGTGCCACGTTCCACAACGCGACCATGCTCAACGGTCGCAATCTCATCGGCGTGTTTAATGGTCGAGAGACGGTGGGCGATGATGATTGTGGTACGGCCGCGTGCCAGCTCTTCGAGCGACTCCTGGACCGCCTCCTCGCTCTCGTTATCCAAAGCACTCGTCGCCTCGTCCAAAATCAGGATCTTGGGGTTCTTGAGAAACACGCGCGCAATGGCAACGCGTTGCTTCTGTCCGCCCGAAAGACGGCTGCCACGCTCGCCCACGACCGTGTCATAACCCTGTGGAAGCGACTCGATAAAGGCATCGATGTTGGCGCGACGGGCGGCCTCGGCGATCTCTCCTGCCGTAGCGCCCGGCTTGCCGTAGGCGATGTTCTCGCCAATCGTGCCGTCAAACAGATAGACATCCTGCTGCACCAGGCCGATGGCGCGACGCAGGCTCTGCTGCGTCACATCGCGCACGTCCTGGCCGTCGATGCTAATGGATCCGGCAGCCACGTCATAAAAGCGCGGCAGCAGCGAACAGGTCGTGGACTTGCCGCCGCCCGAAGGGCCAACCAAAGCGATGGTCTGCCCAGGCTTGATGGACAGATTCATATGGTCGATAACGGGACGCTCTTCGGCATCGCCCTCGCCCAGCTCAACGTCCTCGTAGTTAAAGCACACGTCGTGATACTCCACGGCGCCGGCAGTCACCTGCAGATCCGTAGCGCCCGGCTTGTCCTGGATATCCGGCGCGGTCGAGAGCACCTCGTCCATGCGCTTAAAGCCGGCGATGGCCTTCTGATACGTTTCGGCCGAATTGACGAGTGTCTCGAGCGGCGTGCAGAACAGCGAAATATAGAGTGCAAAGGTCGCCATATCGACCGCCTGCAGCTGTCCCTGGGCGACCAGCCAGCCGCCCAGCAGCACCACGATCACATAGAGCACACCCGAAAGCAGGCCATACGTCGCGGTATAGACGCCCATGGCGTGATACATGTTCTCCTTGGACGAAAGATAGCGATTGTTGGAGGCGCGGAACTTGAAGCGTTCGGTCTCCTCATTGGCAAAACTCTTGACCACGCGCATGCCCGCCAGCGAATCCTGCAGCTGCGCATTGATGCCGCTGATCTTTTTGCGGTTGTCGCTAAAGACCTCGCGCATGCGCATGTTCTGCCAAAACATGATGACCGCAAACGCCGCCGTCACCACGGCCATGGCGAGCGCCAGCACCGGGGCGATGGTAAAGAGGATCACAAACGAGCCGATAATCTCGATGCCGCAGATGATGATCCACTCGGGCACGTGGTGCGCCGCCTCGCAGATATCGAACAGGTCGTTGACCACGCGGCTCATCATGTCGCCCGAGCTGTTGCGGTCAAAGTACGCAAAGCTAAAGCGCTCATACTGGTCAAACAGGTCCTCGCGCATCTTGGACTCCATACGCGCGCCCATCACGTGACCCCAATAGCTCACAAAATAGCGGCAGGCGCAGCGGGCGGCATACATCAGCACCAAGCCCACCGCAATCATGCCGAGCGCCTGCATAATGACAGCCTGACCCTGAGTAAAGAGCCCACCGGTCAAATTGCGCAGGATAATGGGGAACGCCAGGTCAATGGCGGCAAGCACCAGAGCACAAACAGTATCAGCAACAAAAAGCCCCATCTGGGGCTTGTAGTACGAAAGAAACCTTTTAAACATGCAATCCTCGAAGAGAAATAAATAGCGTGAGAAATCCGGTTGAACCGGTCAGGCTGAAAACAAAGCGTCCCAACAAGCATAACGCCGATGTTCTGGCAGCGTCAGCGAAAACGTCCCTAAGCGAGCAAGGTGCCTTGAAAGAGGAGCGACGCGTACTTCGGTACGCGAGCGACGATTGAAAGGCAGATTGCCGCTTAGGGGCGTTTGCAGCGTCGACTCGTTACGCGGTTTGGTAAAACCGCGTAACCTAGAGCTCCGCGCCCCCAAGGCGATGCGCGATGCTATCGCAGGCCAAGGCGCCCACGACGGTCTTGGCGTCTTCGATCTTGCCGTCGAGCACGGCGTCGATCAGCTCGTGCAGCGGCACCAGGTCAACGTTGACAAACTCGTCATCGTCGGGGCTGGGCGCATCAAACTCCAGCTTGGTAGCCAAGTAGATGTGAATGATCTCGTCGCAAAAACCGCAGGACGTGACAATCGACGTCAAAAAGCGAATGCGACCGGCCCTAAAGCCCGTCTCCTCGTGTAGCTCGCGCTTAGCGCAATCGAGTGGGTCCTCGCCCGGGTCGAGCTTGCCGGCGGGAATCTCGACCGTCACGCGGTCGATGGCGGTGCGGTACTGACGCACCAGTACGATCTTGCCGCTCTCGGTCAGCGCCACAACGGCCGCCGCACCCGGATGGCGAACGATATCGCGGGCACTGCGGCGACCGTTGGGCAGCTCAACCTCAAGACGGTGGACGTCGAGGATCTTGCCCTTCCAGGCGCACTCCTCCGAAAGAATCTTCTCGTGCAGCTCGGCATCGTGTGGGTCGTCGTCGCCCAGCACCAGCGCCGGCTCGTCAGCGACCTCGCCGCCGGGCTCGCCCTCGGCGTGCCCATACATGCGGCTGTCCTCCTCGACGATCTGCGCATCCACGAGCTCTTCGTTCTTTTCGTCCATCCGTCTCATTCCTCTCGGATTTTAGGCATCCCAGGCGTCGCGGCCGCGCAGCGCGCGCAGGCCAATATCGTGACGCAGAGTCTTGCCCTCAAAATCAATCTTCTCGCAGGCCTCGTAGGCAAGGTTGCGAGCGTTCTCGAACGTGTCGCCCAGCGCGGTCACGGCGAGCACGCGGCCACCATTGGTCACGAGCTGGCCGTCCACCATGGCAGTGCCCGCGTGGTACACGGTCACGTTCTCCATGGCCTCGGCGTCGGCGATACCGGTGATGACCTTGCCCTTCTCGTAGCTGCCGGGATAGCCCGCACTCGTCAGGACAACGGCCACAGCCCACTCGTCACGCCAGTCGAGCTCAATCTGATCGAGCTCGCAGTTGGCGCAGGCGAGCATGACCTCAACCAGGTCGTTCTTAAGGCGCGGCAGCACGACTTGCGTCTCGGGGTCGCCAAAGCGGGCATTGAACTCCAGCACCTTGGGGCCGGCAGGCGTGAGCATAAAGCCGCCATACAGGCAGCCGCGGTAGTCGATGCCCTCGGCAGCGAGCTCGGCCACGGTCTGCTCCATGACCTTCACCATGGTGGCGTGCTCCTCGTCGGTCACGATGGGCACCGGGCTGTAGACGCCCATGCCGCCGGTGTTGGGGCCCTTGTCGCCCTCGAGCGCGCGCTTGTGGTCCTGCGAGGTGGCCATGGGGCGCACGGTCTTGCCGTCGGTAAAGGCGAGCAGCGAGCACTCGGGGCCGGTCAGCATCTCCTCGATGACCACAGTATTGCCGGCATCGCCAAAGGTGCCGCCAAAGCACTCGCGCACGGCCTCCTCGGCCTGCTCAAGTTCGATCGCCACGATGACGCCCTTGCCCGCGGCAAGGCCGTCGGCCTTGACGACCAGCGGGGCGCCCTGCTCGCGCACGTAGGCGAGAGCCGAAGCCTCGTCGGTAAACGAGCCGTAGGCTGCCGTCGGAATGCCCGCGCGCTCCATGAGCTGCTTGGAGAACAGCTTGGAGCCCTCCATCTGGGCGCCCTCGGCACCCGGGCCAAAGCAGAGAATACCCGCCGCGCGCACGGCGTCGGCCACACCCGCCACGAGCGGAGCCTCGGGGCCAATTACCACGAGTCCGCATCCGTGGCTCTGCGCAAACGCCGCCACGGCCGCAGGATCGCAGTCGTCGAGAACAACGTTCTCGCCGCAGCTCGCGGTGCCGCCGTTGCCCGGCGCGATGTAGAGCTTGCCGGCGCGCGGTGATGCTGCAAGCTTAGCTGCCAAAGCATGCTCACGGCCGCCGCTGCCCAACAACAGGATGTCGATGGTTTGAGTGTCCGCCTTCAAGGGTGCCTCCTCTATGGATGAATGGCCCGCTCCGCGCGAGCCCTTTGCAAGCAAATATACCCCTCGGCCGCCCGCTTGGGCTGCAAAGGGGTATATCGCAATAACCAAATAGTCCCGATTACTTCCAGAATCGGTTGATGATCTGCTCGCGACCGGCGCCGACGCCAATGAACGTCACGCGGGTGTGTGCCAGATCCTCGATAAACGCCACGTAGTCCTGAGCCTCCTGCGGCAGCTCATCAAAGCTGCGGCAACCGGTGATGTCGCACTTCCAGCCGGGGAGCTCCTCGTAGATGGGCTTGGCATGCTCAAAGCGCACCTGATGCTCGGGCACGCTGGTGTAGCGCTCGCCATCGACGTCGTAGGCCACGCACACCTTGATGGTGTCGAAGGCCGAAAGCACGTCGAGCTTAGTCAGGGCGATATCGGTGAGGCCGTTGACGCGCGAGGCGTAGTTGGCGATGGGGCCGTCGAACCAGCCGCAGCGACGACGGCGACCGGTGGTCACACCGTACTCATAGCCCTCCTCGGTCAGCGTGTGACCGGCCTCGGACTCATAGGAAAGCTCGGTGGGCATGGGGCCCGAACCGACGCGGGTGATATAGGCCTTCATGACGCCCAGCACACGGTCGACGTTCTTCATGCCCACGCCGGAGCCGGTGATGGCGCCGCCGGCGGTGCAGTTGGAAGACGTCACGTACGGATAGGTGCCGTGGTCGATGTCGAGCAACGTCGCCTGGGCGCCCTCAAACAGCAGGTCCTTGCCCTCATCGATCATGTTGTTGAGCAGCAGGCTCGTCTCGGTGATGTAGGGACGCAGGCGCTCGGCCATGGGCAGGTACTCGTCGCAAATCTGGTCCACGGTGTAGGTGGGCAGGTTGTAGATGAGCTCAAGCTCGGGGTTCACGCGGGCGAGAGTGGTCTCCAGCTTGTCGCGGAACAGCGCCTCGTCCAGCATATCCTGCATGCGCAGGCCAATGCGGGCCATCTTGTCCTGATAGCACGGACCGATACCGCGCTTGGTGGTACCGATGTTCTTCTTGCCGAGCTTCTGCTCAAAGGCGCCATCCAGGTCGATGTGGTACGGCATGATGACATGCGCGTTGCCGCTAATCTTGAGGTTCTTGGTGGTGATGCCGTCGGCCTCGAACATGTCGATCTCCTCAAGGACAACCTTGGGGTTGACGACGCAGCCGTTACCGATCACCGACACATGGTCGGAATACATGATGCCGGAGGGCACCTGGTGCAGGCCGTACTTCTTGCCGTTGACGACGATGGTGTGGCCGGCGTTGTTGCCGCCCGAGTAGCGCACGACGGCATCGAAGTCGCCGGCGACCAGGTCGCAGATCTTACCCTTGCCCTCATCGCCCCACTGGGCACCGACCAAAACGGTTGACGGCATGTTTACTCCTTACATTCATGGACTGTCTACGCGCCACGCCGGCACGCAGAAGCACAAAACATTCCCAGTATACCCGTGCAACGGGCGCCTGTCCTACTCCTCGGCATGTGCCCCATCAAGCTCATAGAACTTGGTGGATGCCGGCAGGAACATCAGGTCGACGTCGCCGATCGGGCCCGAACGGTTCTTGGCCACGACGATACGCGTAACGCCCTCGTCTGGCCGATCGTCGCGCGAGGCTTCGGCCTCGTCGGCGGAGCGGTCCAAGAACATAACGATATCGGCGTCCTGCTCGATGGAGCCCGATTCACGAAGGTCGGAAAGCTGCGGGCGCTTGCCGGTACGGGATTCGACCTGACGCGAGAGCTGCGACAGCGCGATGAGCGGGATCTTGAGTTCCTTGGCCATGATCTTCAGACCACGCGACATCTCGGAGACCTCGACGGTACGGCTCTCGGAGCGGCGTCCCGGCGGAGGACTCACCAGCTGCAGGTAGTCCAGGATGATGATGGCCTTCTCCTTGTTGTGGAGCATGCGGCGGCTCTTGGCGCGAATCTCGGTCACTGTGGTGCCGGGCGTATCGTCAATCAGAATATCGAGCTTGGACAAGGTCTGCGTGGCCTCGTTGATATTGGCCCACTGCTCGGGGCTAATGCGGCCCATGCGGAAGTCACTGATCGAAATCATGGCGTAGGCGCAAATCAGACGCTGGGCAATTTCCTTGCCCGACATCTCCAGCGAGAAGAAGCCGACGGTATAACCGGCCGCGGCAGCGTTGAGCGCCAGATTCAGGGCGAACGACGTCTTACCCACAGCAGGGCGGGCGCCGATGATGATGAGCTGGCCCTCGCGAAAACCCATGAGCATGCGGTCGAGCGACGGGAAGCCCGTGGGCACGCCCGCAGCCTGGCCGCCTGCCTGGCACACTTCCTCGGCCTCGTTATAGGCCTCGACCATAAACTCGGTCAGCGTCTTGTAGCTCGACTTGACCTCGCGCGCCGTGACCTTGAGCAACTTGCTCTCGGCCAGCTCCACGACCTCTTTGGTATCGGTGGGAGCGTTATAGGCCAGCGCGTTGATCTCGTTGGTGGCGCCGATCAGCTCACGCAGCATCGAATCGCGGCGAACGATAGCGGCATGGTGCTGCCAGTTGACGAGCGACAGGGTCTGACCCATCAACTCCAAAATATAGGCCTCGCCGCCCACGGCATCAAGCTTGTTAATGCTTCTCAGGTAGTCGATCAGCGAGATGGAGTCGATGGGAATGCGGCTGTTGTACATATCGACCATCGCGGTATAGATGGTCTTATGAATGGGCCGGTAGAAGTCATCGGGCTGCAGCTCGACCTGGGCCTCTTCGACCACCTCGGGCGATAGCAGCATAGCGGCCAGTACATTGGCCTCTGCATCTTGGTTTTGGGGAAGACCCAACTTGGAGCCGCGGTCCTCAACCGTCAGCCCGGTCTCTCTATCGTCATATGCCATGAGCATCCTCATTCATATCGCTTGTGAGCATCCATAGTATCAGTCACGGTCCCAAAACGCGCCGCGCGCCGCCAATCATCACCGAACCAAACGGATGAACGGTCCTGTATATAGGACTTCGACGCAACGTTCACCATGACACTCACTCAGCGCAAAAAACAAAAGGGCGCTCTGGTTTCCCAGAGCGCCCTTCTTAGAACAAGATTGTTGCGTTGCAGCAAATGCTACTCGGCAGCAGCCTCAGTCTCGACCTCGGCGGTCTCGGCCTCGGCGACCTCAGCGGCCTCCTCGACCTCAGCCTCGGCAGCGAGCTCCTCGGCGGTAACGCCGACGAGAACGACAACCTCGGCCTTGATCTCGCGGTACAGCGAGATGGCAACGGTGTGGGCACCGGCAACCTTGATGGGCTTACCGAGCTCGACGCGCTTGCGGTCGATGTCCATACCGAGCTGAGCCTTGATGGCGTCAGCGATCATAGCGGCGGTAACGGAGCCAAAGAGGATGCCCTCGTCGCCGACCTTGACGTCAACGGTGACCGTCTTGCCCTCGAAGGCAGCCTTGGTCTCGTTGGCGGTAGCCAGACGGACGGCCTCGCGCTTGGCGATGTTGTTGCGACGCTCGTCAAGCTGCTTGAGGTTGCCCTTGGTGGCGGCAACAGCGAGCTTCTTGGGGAACAGGAAGTTCTCAGCGTAACCCTGAGCGACCTCTACGACGTCACCCTCGCCGCCCTTGCCCTTGATCTCATCGAGAAGAATAACCTTCATGATGCGTCTCCCTTCTTAGCCGCGGTCGCGGTTGCCACGAGAGGAAACCACGGGGACGGTGTACGGCAGGAGGGCCATCTCGCGGGCGCGCTTGATGGCGTTGGCGATGTCATGCTGATGCTGCGTGCAAGCGCCAGTGACGCGACGGGGCTTGATCTTGCCACGGTCGGTCATGTACTTACGGAGAAGCTGAGTGTCCTTATAGTCGATGAACTCAGTGTTCTCCTTGCAGAACTGGCAGTACTTACGACGCGGCTGACGTGCAGAAAAATCATTAGCCATGTCAAAATACCTTTCGTTTGGCAACTTCGGCGAACCGAAGCCGCCTCTCACTCAAAAATAGGTGAACAACCCTTAGAACGGGATGTCCTCATCGTAGACGTCGACCGCGGGCGGCGTAGCCACCGGTGCGGCAGGACGTGCTGCGGGCGCGGGAGCTGCGGGGGCGTAACCGCCCTGGTCGTAGCCACCCTGGCCACCACGGGAGCTCATAAACTCGATCTCATCGACGATGACCTCAAGCTTGCTCCGGCGCTGGCCGTCGCGCTCCCAAGAGCTGTAGCGCAGCTTGCCCTCGATCGCGACCTTGTTTCCCTTTGCCAGGAAACGGCTCACGGCCTCGGCGCGGGTGCCGAACATGGTGCAGTCGACAAAGTTGGGATAGTCCTCCCACTCGCCAGTCTGCGCGTTGCGGCGACGATCGTTCACGGCGACGCCAAAGGACAGAACCTGGGTTCCGCCGGCGGTGGCGCGCAGCTCGGGATCGCGGGTGAGGTTACCGGTGATGTTCACTCGATTGATGCTCATAACTCACTACTTCCTCTTGGGGCACAAGCCCAGTCCAAAACGACAGTCTTACTCCTGGTCGTCGCGACGGACGATCATGTGGCGGACCACAGCGTCGGTGATGCGCAGGACGCGATCAAGCTCGGCGATCTGGGTAGGATCTGCGTGGAAGTTGATGAGGGTGTAGTCACCATCGGTGAGGTCGTTGATCTCGTAGGCGAGCTTGCGCTTGCCCCACTCGTCAACGGAGTCGACCTTGCCAGCGCCCTCAGCGATCGTGGTATCGATACGCTTCATAACAGCGAGACGAGTCTCGGGGTCGAGCGACGGGTCAACAAAGAACAGCAGTTCATAAGCCTTCATATTGTCACCTCCTCTGGGCAAATGTGGCTTCAGGTCGTGAAGGTGCGCCTGAAGCAGGAAAAGACTTGGTAATAATATCTTTCAACCTCCTAGGCTGCAAGAATATGCAGCTACAACCTCATGACCTCCACATATGTCCATGCTCACACGGCACTTCATGCGCATTCCAACCAAATGCTGACCAAATGCTTGACGGATCTGTGTTCAAGATACGGTGCCGTGGGGACAAGCTGAGCCAAGCCGCAGGTCAGCGGGCACAAGGCTGTGGTCGCAAAATGCATACCAGTGGCCCACAGCACCACCCAAAGATTTTTAAATTCATTGCCAAGTCGCTTATGAATACCCTTTTTTGAACAATTGAGTTGATCAACCACGCTGGTCGGAAGCCGTTTTTTTGGGACCTCAAGCCCCACTGCAGCGCCAAGCATGGCCAAGCGTTTTAAAAAATGCCAACTTTTCTGTTTGCACTTTGCGATTCCTCGTGTATACTGACTTTCACATTTAACGGAGAGTTGTCCGAGTGGCCGAAGGAGCACGATTGGAAATCGTGTAGGCGTCAAAAGCGTCTCCAGGGTTCAAATCCCTGACTCTCCGCCAGTTAATTCCAAAGCAGGCCTTCGAGCCTGCTTTGTTTTTACCCCACGCGGAGGGGTGGCAGAGTGGTTGAATGCGGCGGTCTCGAAAACCGTTTGGCCTGTATAAGGTCACGAGGGTTCGAATCCCTCCTCCTCCGCCATTTTGGTTGAGAAAGCTCCCAACAACGGGAGCTTTTTTGTTATCGAAATACGTCTCGATCCCACGCTTCCCCAAACATGTACGTCAGCCTCCAAAACCGACATTTTTTCGACATCTTTGAAGGCTGACGTACACGTTTGGATTGAGCTCACGGGAGTGGCACTATTCGGAAGGCGCCTCTTCGTCTCGCATACCTTTCCAGTTGCGGATAAGAGCCTTGCGTAGTTCGTTTTGCTCTCGCTGGTGCCCGGTGTCGGTACAGCGAGGCATGCCGAGTGCTTCGCGAATGTTGTTCATGGCGCGGTGAAAGGCGAGTTGGCTGCCGAACTGAGCCGAAGTGAGCGTAACGATTCGATATCCCATTTGGGAGAGAACGGCCTCTCGCTCCGCATCTGCTCCTTTGCGCTCGAACTCATCGTGAAAACCGCCCTTATATTCGATACCGAGCTCCCTGCGCTTGTAGGTAACGAGCGCATCGATTTTAAGTGTTCGAGCTTTGGCGCAATGCCAGAGACGTTGAGGGATCTCGAGTGGTTTGTTGAGTTCGATACCTCGGATGCCAACGCCGCCTTCGCTTGTTGGGAGTGAGAGAGCGATTGCCGAAGCGGTCTCCATAGGCGAGGCCGAGCGATCGTAGATATGCCTGAGCGCGAGCCGTGCACGTGTGGCACCGGGTTTGCCGGGATGCCGATCGAGCAGTTCGATTATTTCATCCTTGGAGGTGGTGGCTGGTTGCTCGGTATAAGGGTCGGCGGGATTGAGCCTCATGCGATAATCGCCGCAAACTTCATAGCAATATTCGAGATATTCGATCCTATCCATCCACTCGGCAGCGAGCACGAAGGTGAAGGCTTCGTCGGTGATAAAGATGCCGGGCGTCAACTCGTTAATATGCTCGTAGGGAAGATTGTGTCCAAGAATGTGGCAAACGACGCCTTTGGTACGAATTCGCTCGAATTCGAATACAACCGCGATATCGATAGTCTTAAACATATCGGACGGAATGCCGCAGTCGGTAAGGACCTGTCGTATGCGCGCAACACGTTGCTGGGTGGAGATGCCTTGTGCGCCTATCTGGTAGTCGTGCCGCGCAAGAGACTGAACCAAATTCTGGGGTGCATGATGGACAAGCCATGCGGTTTTATGCGAAATGAGAACAGGGGTATCCATTGAGGGCCTCTCGCTCTGAGCCGGTATCCAACTCTTATGTCCGTTGAAGTGGGGAAATATACCGGATGCGAGTAAATCAACTCACTCATGCTGTGAGCTCAATCCAAACATGTACGTCAGCCTCCAAAGATGTCGAAAAATGTCGTTTTTGGAGGGTGACGTACATGTTCTGGACCCCTGGCATTCCAGCAACGCCACGCCCCCACCCAGTCCCGACCGTTTACCGAGCAATAGGGTCGCCAGACCCGTCAACCATGTACTATGTACGGGCATTGTCTAAACTCGCAATCAGAAGGACCCCATCTTGCCCGTCGTCGCCGCTATGACCGTTACCTCACACGCCACGGATGCCATGGTCGCCATCCCGTTTTGGCTCGAAATGTTCGCCGTTGTCGCGGCATCGATCTCGGGCGTGCTGGTCGCTCGCGAGCACAAGCTCGACCTGGTGGGCGCGGTCGCGCTCGCGGTGGTCTGCGGTCTGGGCGGCGGTCTTTTGCGCGATATGACGCTCCAGGTCGGCAACGTCTACATCCTCAACCAGCCCATGGCACTACCGCTCTCCATCGCCACAGCCGCCATCATCTATATCTTCCCGGCAATCGTCGATAAGCCCGAAAAACTCATTCCCCTGCTCGACATTATCTCGGTCGGCATCTATGCTGCCACTGGAGCAGACAAGGCGCTGGTCTACGGCTTTGCGCCGGCGGTGTGCATCATGATGGGCTTTTTCACCGCGGTGGGCGGTGGCATGTTGCGCGACGGCTTTATGGGCGTGGTTCCGGGCATTTTCCAACGCACTAACTTTTATGCCATCGCGGCCATCGCCGGATCGGCAAGCTATGTAAGCCTCGTTATGAGTGGCTTGGTCAGCAATGTCGCCGCGCTGGTCGTTTGCGTCGTGGTGACCATGGGGCTGCGCTGGCTCTCGCTGCGCTTTGACATCAAAAGCCCCACCGAAGAAGACATCGCGCGCTTTTTGCACCGCAAAAAGTAGGTGGCGCGGGCTCATCCTTCGAAATGCAACCGAGAAGTTCTTTTAGGGCGCCCACGCGTTGGGTACCCTGTTAGGTGCATATCGAGCATCTGACGAAGGATTCACTATGTCCCGCAATCAATTCCCGTCGACCCAGCGCCGTAAAGCGTGGGGCCGCATCACCATCCTATTCGCGCTCATCGCGCTGGCGATCACCGTGCTTCCCACGGCGTCGTTCGCCGGCACGGACACCGCAGGCAATGTCCTTGCGACCGACAATGACGCCAATCCGTCCGGCGTCGAGGGTGACCTGTACTGGGCCGGTCAGGCCCTCAACTTGGATGATGCGTCCATCGACCACGATATCATCGCTGCGGGCGATACCCTCTCAATTCGCGACTGCACAGTGGGCGGCGCCGTCCGTCTGGCGGCACGCACCATCGACATTGCCAAGACCACGGTTGATGGCAGCGTGACCGTCGCTGGCCAGCACGTTGTTCTCAACGCCGACAGCACCGCCAACTGTTTCTACGCGATAGGCGAGACGGTTGCCCTGCGCGGCTCTACCAAGTCGGCAGCGCTTGCGGGCGATACGGTGACCATCGATGGCACCGTCGAGGGCGATGTTGAGGTTTGGGCCGACAAGCTCATCTTGGGCAAGAACGCCCGCATCACCGGCACGGTGAACGCGCACGTCTCCGAGGACCCCGAGCGTGCCGCGGGAGCCGAGGTCGGTGCCCTCAAGATCGACCGCACCGAGAACGAAGATACTTCCACCGTTAACGATGTCATCAGCGGTATCGTCGCCGCAGCACTCTCGACCTGCTTCATCGCTCTGCTGCTCGAGCTCGTCTTTCCGCGTGCGACTGCCAGCGCCGCCGGTATGCTCCACCAGTGCCCCATGCCCCTGTGGGTGAGCGGTCTTCTGGGCACGATTGCTGTCGTCCCCGCCGTCCTACTGCTGATTATCTCTATCGCTGGCCTGTCGCTTGCCGGAGCCCTCTTGTGCGGCGTTATCGGCATCGTGTTGGTGTCGAGTGCCTTTGCGGGGTGCGCAATCGCCCGCATGGTCAGACACAACCAGAACCGCTACGCCATGGCAGCCGTGGGCGGCATAATCGCAGGCGCCCTCACGGGGCTTCCCCTCGTAGGTGACTTCATCAGCGGCGTGGCCTTTGTCTTTATGCTCGGCTACGTTATCCAGATCATCTGGCGAAACGCCCGCCTCAAGCCGCAGCAGCCGGCTAACACGCCAGAACTCCCCACCGCTTAGCCGCCAACCGCCACAAAGGGGGCAGGCACCTTTGTGGTGGTACACAAATCAAAACCACCCCTAAAAGGGGTGGTTTGCTCTTAGGGTATAACCCTTGGATTTCCGGCACGCGTCTAAAGGCGCCGGCCCTCACGGGGTTCGGGCCGCACTGCAGATTGACCCGTGACGGGCCGGTCAAACCGGCGCTATTTGCGCCCCGGCCCCCTATCGAAGGGGTCCTCGTACTCCTTGACGCTCAGCCGGTCGAGCGCGATGTCGGCCTTCTCCTGCTCCCGGATGTACTTCGCGATCGTCGCCTCGTTCAGGCCGACGGTGGAAACGTAGTAGCCCTCGGCCCAGAACTTCCTGTTGCCGAACTTGTACTTCATGTTCGCGTGCCTGTCGAATACCATCAGCGAGCTCTTCCCCTTCAGGTAGCCCATCACGCTCGACACGCTGTACTTCGGCGGTATCGCCAGCAGCATGTGGACGTGGTCGGGCATCAGGTGCCCCTCGATGATCTCTATCCCCTTGTACTGGCAGAGCTTCCTGAAGATCTCCCCAAGGTCGGACCTTATTTGGTTGTAGATGACTTTGCGCCTATACTTCGGCGTGAACACGACGTGGTACTTGCACATCCACTTCGTGTGCGACAGGCTGTAGGCCTTCTGGGCCATACGCCACCACCGCCCTCTCGGCTCGGATTCCTTGCGGCCTGAACAATCGCAAGTGTCCGGCGAGGGGGCGGCTTTGTAAAGCCGGTTGTCCCCACCCGCATAGCGGGTGGTTTCTGATGCGGCGCGCTGCGCGCCCCGCACAGGCTAAAGCCTTTAACGAAGCGGGGCACCCGATCGCATCGACCGGGTGCCCCGCTTTTTCATGTCTCGTGTTGATAGCCGAGGCGAACAGCTACTCCTCAGAGCCGTCGTCGCGCTTACGGCTACGGATGAGATGCGCCACGCCAATGCACAGCACCGCGCCGCCAGCGATCCAAGTAAAGGTCACGCCATTAAGACCGGTCAGCGGGAGGTTAATCTGTTTGGTATTGCCGACGGTAATGTTAAAGGTGCCGTCGGAGTCCTTCTCCGAGTCAGACTTCGCCGTCAGCTTGTTGTCGCCAGAATTTCCGTCGGTGAGGCCGGCGATAATCTTGTCGTTCTGGTTCTTAGGATCAAGCGTGCTTCCGAGCAGAGTAAGACCGGCACCCGGATCATCGGGCTTCATGGTCGGCTTGATCTCGAAGGTGAAAGGCTCGACCGTGGTATAGCCGTCGGGAGCAGAAGTTTCCGTGACGGTATAGACACCGGCGTCGAGACCGACGACTTTGATGATGCCGCCATTGGCGGTCTTGAATTTCCAGGGGTTTTTGCCAAGGGAGCCATCCTGCTGGACGTACAAATTCGTGGATGCACCATCGTCCGCTCCGGTGGCCTGGATGGTGAACTCGGCACCGTCGAGGGCCGCCTCGGTGCCCAGGTCGACCTTGTTGATTTTGAGGCCGTAGGTGTAGTCCTTGACCTTGTCAGGCGGAGTCTGGCCCTTGCCATCCTTGTTCATGGGATTGTTGGAGTAGTTAAGTATCACGGTGTTGTCGTTACCCTCAGTGCCGGCAACGTTACTTTCAGTGCCGGCAACAATAGCGTCCGTGTTAATCCGCGCCTTATAGGAGACGACGACACAGGATTGTTTAGTGATTCCGCTGACGTCCTTCAGGTTTTCACAGGTCCACTTTGTCGTCTTAGCACCAGTCGAACTATCGACTGTTTCAGCACTCTGTTTAAAGTTGTTCGTAATTTTCCGACCGTCTTGTGGGTCAGATCGCCTTTTGCATCGCTCACGCTATCGTATAGATAGACCTCAGCGCCCGACTGCAGCGTCAGGCCCTTGGAGATCTGGTCGGAGAACTGATAGAAATACGTATCGTACTTATCGAAGTTCTCGGCGACGGTGCCGTAGAGGTTGTACGTCACGTCCTGGCCGATCTGAGAGTCAGCAGCGTCGTGCTCCATACCGTCGGCATCGCTCACGATCTTCTTCTCGACAGTGGGGATGCCCGTTTTCTCGGTAATTTTAACAGGCGCGCTTCCCACGACAGTGAAGATGGGGGACGTACCCGCGTCACCAGTCTCGATGGTGCCGGGATCGGTTACGAAGAGCCAGTAACCATGTTCAAGACCGGAAACGGTTTTGCCGGTCGTCGTCACGCTTTCGGTAAGACCGTCCACTCTGTCGGCAATCTTGTATGGAATGGAACCGAACTCAACGCGGGTTGTCTTACCGGCTCCCTCTACCTTTTTCGTGATCCAGTCCGCGGCGTCTTGGGCGGTCCTTCCCGCATAGGACTCGTCCTCCACCTGGATAAAGCTCTCGACAGCATTCTGCACATTAATGTTTGCCCACGTAATGTTGCTGACGGTTCCATTGGTGGCAACATCGGCCCTGAAAATCTGATAACCCTTGAACTCGGTAGTGTTACCCTCAACGTTCTCGATAGTCACCGAGCCGTTCGCAGTCGTCGCGCCCTCAGCCGCAAACGCCATGGTCACCGGTGCCATAACTCCGCCGAAGCTCAACACTGCGGTAAGTCCGGCGGTTACTGCCAGGCGGGCGATGTTCTTGGTTGTCTTCATGTTTAGTCCTCTTTCTTGGAGGGTTCTCTAGTAACTTTTTCAAAACCAATGATCATCAAGTCGGTAGACCTGCGCGTCGCTCGCTACGGAGGCAGTACGCCATTGAGCAAGGGGGGGGACAATTATTTTTCACGGCGACCTCCTCCCCGCTTGATGACGAGCGCGACAACAATAGCCGCCACTCCGATGGCAGCCAAAACCGCCACCAGCACCAACGTTCTATCTCCCGTCGAGGGCATAAAGCCTCGACTTGCTTCTTTACTTGGGGTATTGAGCACCGACAGCTCAATCGAACCCGTCCCGGCATCGGCGGTATCAACCCGCAGGGGGCTTTCGACCGATACGGTCACCTTGGGCTTCGCGGCCGCCACCTGTTTAACGTCCAGGCCCTCGGCCGTAACCGTCACCGTACGCTTGCCCTCAAAGGCGGTGTAGCCCTTGGGAGCCGCGACCTCCTCGACGGTATAGACACCCGCGTCCACACCGCTCAATTCCACGTGGCCGTCGGCGCCCGTGGTGACGCACGCGTCGGCATCCGTCGACCACGAGACGTCGGTCGTCAGAATGCGCCCGCGGTCATCGATGATGCGCAGCTTGGCGCCCGCGAGCGGCTTATCGTCCGAGCTTGAGCGCTTGATCAGACTGAGCCCCCAGGTGTAGGCGCACGCATCGTCGCTCGGCGTGCGGGTGAAGCCGGCATCGCCGGACTGGTCGGCAAGGGGAGAGCGCGGGTAGCGCAGGTAGACCTCGTTGGGGTTGCCCTTGGTAGCGCCCCTATTGCAGTTGGCCCCCAACGGCGCATTGTAGACAGCAACCACGCGGGCGCCCGCGGTGAAGGCGTCGGCCCCGCCGAGCGCGGCGACCAGGTCGCCGGTGCGCACGGTGAAGGCATTGCCCTCGACCGAGACCTTGCACCGTGAAGTAATGTCTGTCCACCCTTTAGCCGGCGTCGAGTTGGCTTCGACGCCCTCACATGCGACGGCGTCGAAGCCGCCGTCCGCGCCCGCCGCCACGTACACGCGCATGCTCGCGGCCACCTTGGAGGGGTCGAGCCCAGCGCTCATGGTGTCGACGAACCGCACCGCATAGGTGCCGTAGGCGGTAAGACCCGCCGGGACCGTGGCCGAGAGGCGCCAGCACAGGTCGTCTGCGACCGTGGCGTCGGCGGCCTTCTGCCAGGCGGCGGTGCCGTCCTCCAGCACGTGCTTGGCCACCTTGGGGGTCGCCGCCTTGGGCTTGACGGTGACGGCGCTGCCGCCCACCAAGGCCATGATCGGCGCGGTGCCGGCCTCGCCCTGGGCGATGGCGTCGTCGGCGGCGACGATGAGCCAGTAGCCGCTGGGCAGCTCGGCCGCCGTGCCCGCGTTTAGGCCCACGGAGGCGGCGCCTGCTTCGACAATTGCGCGGGCAAGTTTTGCCGTCAGCGCAGTCGTCATGTGTCCGTCGGCATTCATCCATTCGGCTGCCGCTTGCGCCGTCGATGCCGAGCTATCAAGCCCCGCATCATGAAGCACCGGAAGAACGGCCTGGCGAACGGCATCATTCGCCCACGTTACGTCAGTTGCAATTTTTTGGTCAGTATCGGCGTCGTCGACAACGGTCGCCGAAAAGAGCTGGTACGCGTCATACCGCGTCGCAACCGTACCGCCTACCGTAATGGCTCCGGTGTCGGCAGCACGGGCCGCCCTAGGGGCAATCGCGAAAGACAGAATAGCGACCATGATTATCGTCGCGGCAGCCAACAAGCGGCGGTTAAGCCGACTCACGACTACCACCTCGATCCCGATCGCGATGGCGACGAGCATGCATCCATGTAGCAGCAAAACACAGCAGCGATGCACCAGCCAGATACGTCATAGTCAAACCAGCACCGCCTGCCTCGGGAAGCGTGGTCGAATACTTGTTGGTAAAAGTCGGCGAAACTGAGGAGCCCTTGTCGTAAGTAACAGTGGTATCGAGCTTCCCCACGCCATCGGTCACCGTAACTGTGACCTCGTGCACGGCTGTGTCGTAGGCAATGTGGTCCTTGACATTCTTCTCGGCGCCCTCGGGAATGACCTCGGAGATGGTGTACTCATAGGTCCCCGTCTTGGTGTAATCCAAGACAAAGTTAATATCACCATCCGCACCGTTCTTGGTGGTCTGGAGAACCTTACCGGTGTTCTTGTCCTTGAGCACAAACCCGAACTGGCTTTCTTGCAAGGTCGAGCCTTCGAGCATCTTGGTGGCAGAAACCGTAGCTTGACCGCTATAGGGCGCATCATAGACCGTGATGTCGGTACTCACCGTTGGGGTGTCAATGTCGACACCCTTTGTCCTCAGCTCTTCTGCCTTAGTAAGGGCCTTCTGATAGTTGTCCTCATTGTTGCCTTTGAGCAGAATCCACACCGGTTTAGAGGCAATATTGTATCCGCCGGGCGCCTTGGTCTCCTCAAGGCAATACAACTTGTAGGCTTCCATCTTTTGCGTAGGAGTGCCGAACGTTACCGTGCCCTTTTCGTCTGTTTCATCACTCCGAATCCGCGTTTTCGCAGAATCGAGGCCGAACTCTAATGCCTTGTCCATATCAACCTCGTAGAGCGTGAACTCAGCACCGGGCAGCTTTTTTGTGACATCGCTCTCGTCGACCTTGGTAACCGTTACGCCGTAACCGCTACCGCCAGCCGAACCGGACACCTTTTGAATAACCCAGTCTTTTGAATGGACCGTATCACCGTCGTAGACACCCGTAAGCGACGCTTTATTGCTCAGAGAAACCTTTTCCCTCTCGTTACCTGCAGGAATCACTTCATACTCAACTTTGAGATACTCCTCATCGGGCACGCGGAGCGTCATCTTTGTACATGCCGCGCCGTTTTCATCTTCAATGGTCCTAGCGGAAACGGGGCATTTATCAGAGCCAAGCAACTTCCAGACTGCCCCATCGAATTGGTACACCTTGACCGAATCCGTCACCAGCGTGCACTTGGCATCCATGACATCGACAAGCTCAAGGAAGTCGCTGTCGCTCTTAAGGTTAACTGCCGATTCGTTAACCCAGATGGTGTATTTGATACGGTTGCTGCCAGCGACCTGATCTCCGGTCTTTTGTAGCACGTTGTTCTCAATGGTGACGGTGCTGCTACCGGAGATACCGGTTTTGAACTCTTTATCACCCGACTCGGCACTAGCCGAGTTTTCGAGCGTGGCCGAGTTCGTGGAAGTGTTGAGCGCTCTGCGCTTTATTGCCGTTTGAAACGTAAGCTTGACATAGCCGGCATATTCACCGAGTGCCGTCGTGGGGATGGAGAAAGTAACTTCATTACCCGAAACGCTCCCTTCAACACTCCGATTCGCCACTTCACGTTCGGCTTCTCTACGCTCGTCATAGGGATTCGCATAAAGCGTATATGTGGCCGATCCGGGAACAAAACTCATAGTTCCGTCCGCCGGCAAGGTATCCTTAATCGTTATGGGCTGACCGCCAAGCTTTCCAGCACCATAGTGTTGACCAGCAGGAGTCTTATAGCGGTTGGCATAAACCGTCCACGTCGCAATCCAGGCGCCCTTTTCAGTTGAACCGGGCTCGACCTGCGACCAATCAAATTTGCCATCCCACGTATATCCATCCGACGATTTGTCCACATCAGGCGTCTCGGAGTTATTAACGATGTAATATGGATCATTCGATTTCTTATTAATGGGCTGCCCTGCAAACGGAAAATTAACGGCTGCCAAATTCCAGTACTGACCATCGAGGTTGTCGGTCACGGTCGTATAGGTAACATCAATCTGGTACCCGCTGGCTACCAATGCGCTTCTCACCCTCTCAGTGTTGCGCAACCGAATATTAAAGTTAATTTTGGTCTCAGTCGTTAACCCATTAAAGAAATAATAGTCCCCTCTTTCGCTGGTCCCCTCAGTAAGCGTAAACCCACCAATCTTTACGGTAAGCGACTCAACCTTAAGGTTCTGTTTGTATGTACTTTGAAATGTGTCTAGGATCTCAATCTTAGAAATATCGTCCGTTCCGGGAAGCTTCACATGGGTGGTCCACGTCGCCCGGCCTTTATCATCTTTTGAATCAAGCTTTTTATTGATCGTCACCTGGTCGGCAACACCGCGCCAAAACGTTGCTGTGCTCGCTCCTAATGGCGACGTCGTTCCCTCATGCTCAATCCTCGCCGTATTTTTAACGGACTCATACGAGTCTAGATTGTTCATCTTGGTGTGATAGACAATGCGATAGGGCTGATACTTATCTTCGTTAGACAAATTTGAAAACGTATAGCTAAACGTCGTGCCGGTAGAGCCATCGAGATTGCCGTCGGCAATCTTATTCTCGCCGTAAAGCCCCTTATAAACAACGTATTCACCCGTATAAGTCTGTTTGTCATCCAGCGTGTCGGTGAATGTATAGCCATTCATGTCGGTTTTGACATCACCGTTGTTGAGCGTAACAATCCATTTGATATCGGACGGCGTTCCGGTGCCATCGCTCTTCTGGATCATGTCATAGCGAAACCGATTTGCTACCACGCCTTCGCAACCGCTTGATTCCTTTTTGTTTTGGCCCCATGTCCAGTCGGCTTTGTTTTTTGAACCGCTGAGCTCATTAATCCAAACATAGTTGTCCACAGAAACATTCGGATTCATCACCGAATCATAGGTAACCGTATTGGTCCCCTTGGACAAGTTACCCAGGCTCAAAGTCGCGGTCTGCCCCTCAATGCTCGGCTGCTGCTTGAGCGTCTCGCCGTTCAACTTAAACGACCCAGGCACAAACGAAAAATTCTCACCAAGCACATCAGTGAGTTGGACATTTTGAGCATAGGACTCGACCTCGAGATTGAGGGTCCATGTTACTTTTCCCTCGCCGCCGTTTTGAGGGACGAACTGTCCCTTCTTCTCTCCCGTCACAGCGCCGTCCCTGGTCGCAATGTCGATTCCGGTCGTTCCGGGAAACTCAACTTTTGTTGTATTGCCGGAGCCAACGTTCTCATTTGCTAGCTTGAATGAAAAATTAACACCGACATGAACATCGGACGGATTCGTATTAATCCAGTTTTGGTTGAAAGTGAAAATTAGCTTATTATTCTCGCACTTCCAGGTGCCAGCCTCTTTTTTCTGACCGTCATAGAGCACCCCGCCTTCAACATTCAATGTAACATTGCTCGGAAGAGAGTACTCCGCAACATTTTGCGCCAAGCTCGGGGTATGGCTCGGCTTAAACTTCGCGATAAACGAACCGTAGAGCGTGTCGGTCGAAAGCACGGCGGTATTACTCAAAGGCGTTTTACGACCCTCATCGGTAAACAGCTCAACCGTAACGTCCGCCGTCTTCTCATCAATCACAATCGGCGTCGGCGTCGTCGCATCCTCGGCGCGCACTGGGGCTGCGCCGTGAAAAACTGCGGCGGTGAGGCTAATCAAAATGAAGATCAGGGCCGCCATACCCAGCGACCGTGAGCGGTGTGCGTCCATAGTTGTCCCTTAATTCCTACAGCACAGTGTGGAATACGGCGAATCGTCGGATCGAACACAAACCCCAACATCAACGAGAACCTACCTAGCGCATTGCAAGAACCCATTGGGGAGCAACTTCTAAGACGGTTCGTCTATGCCACAATGCATAACATACAATATAGATACCAGTCATGTAAACCGCAGGTAAAGAGGTCTTTTAATTTAATACCAGTTGATATTTGCCTGTTAACGGGTTTGCATTAAATCAGTTGTATTCTATGGAATTGTGTATATGTTTAAACAACTTAACTTTGACCGGCAAGCCGCTCGAGGGGACAACCGCCCCCGCCGCGGTGCAAACGAGCCTGTCCCCTTGCACCAAAAAGGGCGCCGACCATTGCGGTCGGTGCCCTTTCTTGTTAGTCGCTATAAAGCTCAGCGCTTATTTGTTGACCTGGCCAGCGCGGACGGCAGCCTTCTTGCGGTCGGTGGCGTTGAGCAGACGCTTACGCAGGCGGATGTTCTTGGGAGTGATCTCCACCAGCTCGTCGTCGGCGATGTACTCCAGCGCCTCCTCCAGCGAGAAGGTGCGGGGCGGCACCAGCTGGACGGAGATATCGGAGGTCGAGGAACGCTGGTTGCCCAGGTTCTTGGTACGAGCGATGTTGACGACCATGTCGCCGGCCTTGCTGCGCTCGCCCACGATCATGCCCTCATAGCACTCGGTGCCCGGCTCAACAAACAGCTGGCCGCGCTCCTGCAGCGTACCCAGGGCATAGGCAACGGCCTTCTCGGTGGTCATGGAGATCATAGCGCCGTTCTGACGGTTGCCGATCTCGCCGGCGTAGGGGCCATACTCCAAGAAGGTGTGGTAGAACACGCCCTCGCCGTGGGTGACGTTCATGATGCGGTTCTTAAGACCCATGATGCCGCGCGTCGGGATCTTGAACTCGAGGTGCGTCACGATGCCCGAGGTGTCCATGCTCGTCATGATGCCGCCGGAGGTACCGAAAACCTCAACGACCTTGCCCGAGTACTCATCCGGGCACTCGACGACGGCCTGCTCGACAGGCTCCATCTTGTTGCCGTTCTCGTCCTTCTTAAACAGAACGCGGGGACGGCCGACCTGGAACTCAAAGCCCTCGCGGCGCATGGACTCCATCAGGACGGACAGGTGCAGGATGCCGCGGCCCGAGACCTCGACGCCGCTCTTGTCCTCGAGCTCCTCGATCTTCATGGTCACGTTGTTCTCGGCCTCGTTGAACAGGCGCTCCTTGAGCTGACGGGCGCCCACGATGTCGCCGTCGCGACCGACGAGCGGGGAGGTCGAAGCCTCAAAGACGGTGGACAGGGTCGGCGGGTCGATCTCGATGGGCTCGAGCTCGACAGGGTTCTCGGGGTCGGTGTAGACATCGCCGATATCGGTGCGGTCGATACCCACGACAGCGGCGATGTCGCCAGCGCCGACTTCCTGGCACTCGGTACGGCCCAAGTAGTCGAAGGTAAAGAGCTGCTTGACGGTGGCGGTAGCGCTGGAGCCGTCGTTCTTGACAACCAGGATCTGGTCGCCCTGGTGGATGGTACCGGAGTACACGCGGCCGATGCCGATACGGCCAACGAAGTTGGAGTGGTCGATGGTCACGCACTGCATGGCCAGCGGAGCGGTCTCGTCAACCTCGGGTGCGGGCATGTCGTCGATGATCATATCGAGCAGCGGGTACATGTCCATGTTGCCGTCGTTGGGGTCAAGGCGGGCAAAGCCGTTGACGCCGCTGGCGTAGATGACATGCTCCATGGCAAACTCGAGCTGGTCGTCGGTAGCGCCCAGGTCGGCCATAAGGTCGAGGCAGTCGTTGTAGGCCTTCTCGGGGTTGGCACCCGGACGATCGATCTTGTTGATGACGATCATGATCTTAAGGCCGGTGTCGATAGCGTGACGCAGCACGAAGCGGGTCTGGGGCATGGGACCCTCAAAGGCGTCGACCAGCAGCAGGGCGCCGTCGGCCATACGCAGTACGCGCTCGACCTCGCCGCCGAAGTCGGCGTGGCCCGGGGTGTCGATGACGTTGATCTTGACGTCCTTGTACTCGATAGAGATGTTCTTGGCGAGAATCGTAATGCCGCGCTCGCGCTCCTGGTCGTTAGAGTCCAGGACGCGGTCCTCGACCTGCTGGTTGGCACGGAAGGCATCCGTGGCACGCAGGAGTTTGTCGACCATCGTCGTCTTGCCGTGGTCGACGTGAGCGATGATGGCGATGTTCCTCAGATTGTCTACGCGCATGTAGTTCCCCTATCTTCTATCCATATACAAACGGCACGCGTATGCGGCCCGCCCAGCGATACAACGCTCAGCGGGAATATTGAGCCTTTTACCGAAAACTCGTTTATTTTAGCGATTTTAGATAAGAGGGGTTTCCTCACCTGCAGGTTCAGGGTCGCTCCACATAAAACCATCGCCGGCACCCATGCCCTCATACAGCACGTATGCCGAAAAACCGCTCTCGAGCGTGGTTTCGAAGAAGCTCACGAGCAGAGCATCGTGATAGCCGCCGTCAATCTCGACGCAGCCGGTGTAGCCGATGGCATAGCGGGCGATACGGCCCAGGCCCTCGTCCTTAAGACCCATCTTGTGCTCGGAGATAAAGTTGGTGGCAGCCTCCAAGCATGCCTCCTCGCCATCTTCGTCGAGCGCCGCCAGATATCGGTTGGAAGCAGCGTCCTCGATCGCCACAACCACGCCCGGGTTCTCGCCCGCGGCCAGGTCGTCCAAGAAGGCGCCAATCAGATCGCACACCATGGCGTCGAGCTCGGCGGAGACGTTACCGGCGTCCTGCATATCCTGTGCCATCTTTAGACCTTCCCATCGAGTCTGGCGTCGTTACAGTTCTTGTGCCTCAGCAGCGATCTTGGCGGCAGCGTCGCGGGCGTGCATCATATCCACCGCACGCTTGTCGAGCACCTTGATCTGACTGGTCAGCATTACCGCGTCGACCACGCCCCAGATCACCAGGCCCGTAGAGATCGAAAACCCAAGCGCACCAACTGTACCACGAAGGCGCGAGCAGATTGCCGCGACAAGGGCGGAGATGACAACCATCTTGATAAACGAGCCGCGGCGCTCGCGAAGCGTACGGGCCTGTGTCACATAGGCGAGGCGGGCCGCCTCGGATGCTTCCGAGCGCATCTGGGCTTCACGCGCGATGGCGGCCGCCTCAGCCGACATGCCGCCGGCCATCAGCGAACGCTCCGCAACCTGGACGCCCCGCATTTAGAAGTCATCGGGGGAGAGCGTATGGACGAACTCGTCGAACTTCTCGAACTCCTGCTCGTCGTCGACTTCCTCGGCATGGGCAGAAACGGTGCCCAGGCGATTCATGATGTCGTCCTCCACAAACATGGGAGCATTGCTGCGCACGGCAAGGGCGATGGCATCGCTGGGGCGGGCATCGATCTTGCGCTCGTCACCATCGGCCAGTACGACAATCGTCGCGTAAAACACCGGCGGCTCGGCGCGAACTATCTCGATGCGCTCGAGTTTGGCGCCCAGGGCGTCAACGGTATCGAGCAGCAGGTCATGGGTAATCGGGCGCTCGGCGCGGCCGCTATCGATGCCGCGACTGATGGCAGCAGCTTCAAACGAACCAGTCTGAATGGAAAGGGAACGCAGCGGCGCGGGCGAGTCCGATTTGCTGCTGCGCTCACGAAGCACGATAAGCGATGGCACGGGACCGGCGGCCATGACGATGGTCTCTATGTCGACACGAACCATGGAACACCTCCGGTACGTAGCGGTTAACACGCGGCAGCCCGCCGCATTGAATAGCTATACTACCCAATCTTTCGCACAGCACACAAAATCAAAGTAGTTAATTTGGGACGGGGCTTTTTTGACTACTTTCAGTAGGTAAGAAAAAAGCCCCGAGGCAACGCCCCAGGGCTCTTCACAGTTTTGATGGTGGACCTGACAAGATTCGAACTTGTGACCTCCCGGTTATCAGCCGGACGCTCTAACCAACTGAGCTACAGGTCCATCATGGTGGAGGTTAGGGGGATCGAACCCCTGACCTCAGGCTTGCAAAGCCCGCGCTCTCCCAGCTGAGCTAAACCCCCACGGAGACAGTAATAAACACCCCAGCGGCGACTCGGCTCTCGCTGGGGTGTTTATTGCGAAAGAAAGTGGTGGACCTGACAAGATTCGAACTTGTGACCTCCCGGTTATCAGCCGGACGCTC
>CAUAWV010000022.1 GCA_958433005.1 uncultured Collinsella sp.
CTCGCACGGAGAGCACATTAAGTGCTCTCCGGCTCGTGCGGAACTCGCGATCGACTTCGCATGCCGCCGGGCAGCCGGGGCCGACGCGAGGTTCAAGATTGTCAAAAAAGCGGTCGGCGCGCAGTGCGCCGACCGCCGATATATGGGGTCTGATATTTTCTACCAGCTAGTTCCTCTTACTCGTCTAGGAGATCCTCTGGCATGTCGTTGCCGTCGCCTAGATCGACAGGGGTTTCTTCGGGGGCAGAGCCGTCTTCTGTGGCTTCGCCTTCGGGCTTCTCCTTGGCGGCCGTCATGCGGGCTACGGCGCAGATGCGGTCGTTGTCGTCGACGGTCATCATCTTGACGCCCTGGGTGGCGCGGCCGGTCTGGCTGATCTCGTCGGTCTTGACGCGAATGACCGTCGCGCCCTCCGTCACGATGAACAGCTCGTGCTGCGGGCCCACCGTCTTCATGGCCGCGAGGTTACCCTTACGCTCGGTCATTTGGATGGTGTAGACGCCCTGGCCGCCGCGATTCTGCTCCGGGTAGTCCGCGACCGGCGTGCGCTTGCCGTAGCCGCGCTCGGTGATGACGAACAGATCGCCGTTGCCGTTAGTGACTTCCATGCCCAGAACGCTCACGCCGTCCTTCATACCGATACCGCGAACGCCGCTGGTATCGCGGCCGGTGGCGCGCACCTGCTCCTCGGAGAACATGATCGCCTTGCCCGCGGTGGTGGCCAGGATAATCTTGTCGCCCTCGCGCACGCGGCGCACGTTCAGCAGCGCGTCGTCGTCACGCAGGTTGATAGCGATCAGGCCGTCGCGACGGCTGCGGTCATATGCGCTCATCACGGTCTTCTTGACCATGCCGCTCTTGGTGGCAAACATCAGATACTCGTCGGCAGGGAACTCGCGGCAGCTGATGACGCTCGCGATCTTCTCGCCCTCCTCGAAGGGCAGCAGGTTGACGATCACAGTACCGCGCGCCTGGCGCGTACCCACCGGCAGCTCGTGCACCTTCAGGCGATAGACCTTGCCCTTGCTCGAGAAGAACAGCACGTACTCGTGCGTGGACGCGATGAACATCTCGTCGATGACGTCGTCCTCTTTGAGGTTGACGCCCGAGACGCCCTTGCCGCCGCGCTTCTGGGCGCGGTAGGCGGCCACCGGGATGCGCTTGACATAGCCGGTGTGGGTGATGGTCACGACCATGTCCTCGTCGGCAATGAGGTCCTCGACGTCCAGGTCCTTCTCGACATGGCTGATCTCGGTGCGGCGCTTATCGCCGAACTTCTTGGAGATCTCGCGCATCTCTTCCTTAATGACGCCCAGGATCTTCTCCTCGTGCGCCAGCAGGTCCTCGTAGTAGGCGATGGCACGGCGCAGGCCGTCCAACTCTTCTTGGATCTTGTCGCGCTCCAGGCCGGTCAGGCGGCGCAGCTTCATCTCGAGGATGGCCGTGGTCTGCTCGGGCGTAAAGCCAAAGCGCTCGATCAGGCGGCTGCTGGCCTCGGAATCGGTCTGCGAGGAACGGATGATGCTGATGACCTCGTCAATATGGTCGAGAGCCATCAGGTAGCCCTCGAGGATATGCGCGCGGGCCTGGGCCTTCTTAAGGTCGAAGCGGGTGCGGCGGGTGACGACGTCGACCTGGTGATCGATGTAGTGCTGCAGCATCTCGCGCAGGCTCAGGCATTTGGGAACGCCGTTGACGAGCGCCAGGTTGTTGGCGCCGAAGGTCGTCTGCAGCGAGGTGTACTTATACAGGTTGTTGAGCACGACCTGCGGAATGACGCCCTTCTTGAGCTCGATGACCAGACGGATGCCCTTCTGGTTGGACTCATCGCGCATGTCCGAGATGCCCTCGATGCGCTTGTCGTTGACGAGCTGGGCGATCTTCTCCTGCAGGGTGCCCTTGTTGACCATGTAGGGAATCTCGGTAAAGACCAGGCGGTTGCGGCCGGTCTTGGTGGATTCCACGTGGGCCTTGGCGCGCACGGTAATGGAGCCGCGGCCGGTCTCGTAGCTCTGCTTAATGCCGGCGCTGCCCATGATGATGGCGCCGGTGGGGAAGTCCGGACCGGGCATGATCTGCATGAGCTCGTCGACAGTAGCGTCGGGATTATCGATCAGGTAGCAGGTTGCCTCGATCGCCTCGGTGAGGTTATGCGGGGCGATATTGGTGGCCATGCCGACGGCGATGCCCTGGCTGCCGTTGACCAGCAGGTTGGGGAAGCGCGCAGGCAGTGCCACGGGCTCGGCGAGTGATTCGTCGTAGTTGGGCTGCCAGTCGACGGTATCCTTCTGCAGGTCACGCAGCAGCTCCATGGCGGGCTTTGCCAGGCGGCTCTCGGTGTAACGCATGGCCGCCGCGCCGTCGCCGTCGATGTTGCCGAAGTTGCCGTGGCCGTCGATGAGCGGCGTGCGCATGGAGAACCACTGCGCCAGGCGAACCATGGCCTCGTAGACCGCGAAGTCACCGTGCGGATGGTACTTACCGATAACTTCGCCGACCGTCCAAGCGGACTTCTTGTGCGGACGGTTGGGGTAGATGCCGCTCTCGTTCATCGCGTACAGGATGCGGCGGTGCACCGGCTTTAAGCCGTCGCGCACGTCCGGCAGGGCGCGCGCCGTGATGACCGACATCGAATACTCGATGAATGACTGCTTCATCTCGCGGCCAAACTCCGAAATCTGGAGCTGGCCGCCGTTTATATCCTCGCCGGCCGAGGCGCCACGATCGACTTCGCCAAAGCTCTCCTCGAGCTCACCGTCGTCGTCCTCTTCCTCGTCATCATCGGCATCGGGGTTATAGGCGTCCGGGTCGCCGTCCTCGCCCTGCTCAGCACGGGCAAGCAGGCGCTTCAGATCGTCGGGCATGCCGGCATCGCCGGCCTCGCCCATACCCTCGTTATTGTTGATATCGTCTGCCACGTTACCTCCTCATGGTTTGCGTGGTCCATTAATCATCCTGCCACGGAGACGGCTTTTCCAGGTGCCGCAGATTCGCTCGAAAGAGGAGGGAAGCGTACTTGGGTACGCGACCGACGATTGAGGGCGAAGGTGCGGTGGCTGGGAAAGCCGAACAGGTTAGGCGTCTAAGAAGCGTGCATCATGTGCGTGCTTCTCGATGTACTCGCGGCGATAGCCGACCTCGGAACCCATCAGCTCGCGCACGGCGCGGTCTGCCACCACGGCATCCTCGATCGACACGCGCTGCAGGATGCGGGTCTTGGGATCCATCGTCGTCGAGGCAAGCTGCTTGGGGTCCATCTCGCCCAGACCCTTGTAGCGCTGGACGGTATAGCCCTTGCGCTTCTTGGTGATCTTGCCGTCCTTGGCCTTGCCGTCCTCGTCGTTATCGTCGGGGTTCAGGCCCAGACTCTGGATGGTGTCGCGCAGGATCTCGTCTTCGGGCTGGCGGCCGTTGGGATACACGTAGTGGATCTTGTTGCGCACCTTAATGCCAAAGATGGGCGGGCAGGCAACATAGACGTAGCCGGCATCGATCAGCGGACGCATGTACTTGTAGAAGAACGTCAGCAGCAGGATGCGGATATGCGCACCGTCGACGTCTGCATCGGTCATGATGATGATCTTGTGGTAGCGCGCCTTGGTGATATCGAAGTCGCCGCCGTCGCCGGCACTCGTCGTGACGCCGCAGCCGATCGCGGTAATCAGCGACTGGATGGTGTCGCTCGAGAACGCGCGATGGTCACCAACGCGTTCGACGTTCAGAATCTTGCCGCGCAGGGGCAGAATCGCCTGGATGTCTCGGCGACGGCCGTCCTTGGCCGAACCGCCTGCCGAGTCGCCCTCTACGATGAAGAGCTCGGTCAGCTCGGCATCGCGCACCGAGCAGTCAGCGAGCTTACCGGGCAGGGACGCCGTCTCGAGCAGGCTCTTGCGGCGGGTCGCCTCGCGCGCCTTGCGGGCAGCGTTTCGCGCCTTGCAGGCCTGTTGCGCCTTCTTGACGATCTCGCGAGCGGGCTTGGGATGCTCCTCGAGGTAATCGGCGAGTCCGTCGCTCACGATCTTGAGCGTCAGCGCGCGCATATAGGAGCTACCGAGCTTGGCCTTGGTCTGGCCCTCAAACTGCGGATCGGGCAGCTTAACCGAGATAACGGCCGAAAGGCCCTCGCGCACATCGTCGCCGGTCAGGTTGGCGTCTTTTTCCTTGAGCAGGTTCTGTTTGCGCGCGTAGTCGTTGATCACGCGGGTGAGCGCGGTGCGGAAGCCCTCAAGGTGCATGCCGCCCTCGGGAGTGTAGATGTCGTTGGCGAACGACATGACGTTCTCGCCGTAGCCGCTATTCCACTGCAGGGAAACCTCAACCTCGCCCATCTTGGCCACAGGCGCGTCCGGATCCGATTTGCCCTCGATGTAGACGGGCTCCTTAAAGGCCTCGGGGACGTCCTTGCCCTCGTTGAGGAACTTGACGAAGTCGATGATGCCGCCCTCGTAGCAAAACTCCTCCACGTGGGGAGTAGCCTCGCGCTCGTCGGTCAGCACGATCTTGAGGTTCTTATTGAGGAACGCCGTCTCCTGCAGACGGTTGTGCAGCGTATCGAAATCGTAGATGCAGGTCTCGAAGATCTCGTCGTCGGGCCAGAAGGTGACGGTGGTGCCCGTCGAATCCGAGGTGCCCACGACCTCCATCTTCTTGACGGTCTTGCCGCGCGAGAACTCCATCTCGTAGGTGTTGCCATCGCGACGAACCTGAACGACCACGCGCTTGGACAGCGCGTTGACGACGGAGATGCCCACGCCGTGCAGGCCGCCCGAGACCTTATAGGCCGAGTTATCGAACTTACCGCCGGCGTGCAAGATCGTCATAACGACCTCGAGCGTCGGGATCTTTTTAACAGGGTGCTCGTCGACGGGGATGCCGCGCCCGTTGTCGACGACCGTGATGGAGTTGTCGGCGTGGACCGTCACCTGGATCTCGGTGCAGAAACCGGCCATGGCCTCGTCGACGGAGTTATCAACGATCTCCCACACCAGGTGATGCAGACCGCTGGCGCTCGTCGAGCCGATATACATGCCCGGGCGCTTACGAACGGCCTCGAGACCTTCGAGAATCTTAATCTCGCCGCCATCGTAATCGTTTTCGTTTGCCACACGTCCTCCTTCAGTCAAGAAAATGTGTACAGCCTTACTAGTTTATCGTAAAAAAATACCCTCGGGAACGAGGGTATTTGGCTCTACAAGGCCACCAGATGCGATTTAAGGCTCTTTTTTGCTTTGCACGCCCTTGGCCCACTCGGCACTGGCTCTCATGGCATTCTCGAGGGCCTCGCGCAGTTTTTGGTCTTCGATGGGCGCCACCTGGCGCTCGATCTCGGTGCACTCGGCCTCACTTAGGTCGGCGTGCGGGGCCGGCGGGCGCTCGGTCGTCGCCGGGCGCAGGCGCTCCTTGGCGGCGGGCGGCGTGTGACCGGGCGCGGTGGTTTTGAACACCAGGCCGTCCACATGCGCACCGGCGCGCTCCATGCGCGCGCGGATGATCTCGCGCAACAACGTCATTTCCTGCGTCCACGAGGGCGAGTCGAGATACACCAGCAGCTCATTGGACTCGGGCAGGTAGCGCAGTCCCGTCACATGCCGCCCCTCGCGCGTGCCCGAGCACACCGCGTTCCATGCGCAATAGACCGTGCGCGACTCCTCGGCGGCCTCCATCTGCGCACGGCGCTCGGGGGTCGCAGCCGCCAGGATGCGCTGGCGCTCTGCGTTCAAAAACCCGCTGAAGGCGACTGTCTCGCTCTCGCGCTCGTAATTAGCACGTCTCACCCATGCTCACCACCTTGGCTCGATCAAGCAGGTCATCGGTAAAGTACCCCAGGTTGGTCGTAGTTATGACCGTCTGGATATCATCGCCAATCAGCCGCAGGAAAGCGCCGCGACGCTCGCCGTCGAGCTCGCTCATCACGTCGTCCAAAAGCAGCAGTGGGGCGGTGCCCAGGACATCGCGAGCCACGGCAACCTCGGCCACCTTCCAGGACAGCACCAGCGTGCGCTGCTGTCCTTGGCTGGCAAATGAACGGGCGGAGCGACCCGCCACGGTAAACTCAATCTCGTCGCGATGCGGTCCCACCAACGTCACGCCGCGGCGAATTTCCTCGTCGGCATGCTCGTCAAGGGCGGCCAGCATGCGCTCGTACGCCCAACCCTTCAGCTCTTCGCGATCCTCGACCTGGGGCAAAGCCCCCAGCGTGGACGCATAGGTCACGTTGGCGGCCTCACCTGACGCTACTTGCCCGTAGGCAGTGTGCACATGGCCCGCCAGCCGGTCGAGCAGAGCCAACCGGTGCACGAGCAGGGCCGAGCCCGCGCGGGCAATCGAATCGTTCCACGCGCCGAGCATCTCGCGGCAGCACCAGGTCTCCTTGAGCAAGGCGTTACGCTGGGTCACGCAGCGCCCATAGGTGCTCGCAAGATCGGCATAGCGTGCGCTCAGTTGCATGCCAAAGTCATCGAGGGCGGCGCGGCGCACACTGGCGCCACGCTTAACCATGTCCAGATGGTCGGGGCAAAACAGCACGCTCGGAAGAACCCCGCGCACACCGGCGGCAGAGCATCTCTTGCCGTTGCGGCTAAACGAGCGCTTACCGTCCTCCGCGCTCAATCCCATATCAAGCACGCGGCCGTCGCCCTCGAGCCTCAGCTCGATCTTGCACGAGCCCACGCCGTCATGGACGAGCTCGGCTGCGGTCGGATGCCTAAACGAGGCGCCGCTCGTCAGCAGCTGCAGCGCCTCTATGAGATTGGTCTTTCCCGCCGCGTTGGGTCCCGCAAGTATCGTCACGCCCTCGCCCAGGGCAAGGCGATAGCTATCGAAGCTGCGGTAGTGCGCGACGGAAAGATCGCGGGCGAACATGGTCATGGCGCAGCGCTAGATGCGGACCGGCATGACCAGGTACAGGTAGTTGATCTTGTCGTAGGACTTAAAGATGCCCGCCTGCGAGTAGCTCTTGAGCTCCAGCGTGATCTCCTTCTCCTTGGCCAGGGCATTGAGGCAGCCGAAGATGTAGTGGTAGTTGAAGGCGATGGTACCCGACTCGCCCTCGGCCTCGACATCGATCGTCTCCTGCGCAAGGTCCTGGTCATTGGAAATGGAGGACAGGCCCATCTGCCCGTTCTCGACATCGATCTCGAACTTGACGGCGGGGTTGGCGCTCGCGATAACGGCCACGCGCTTGAGGGCGGCGTTAAAGGCGGCGACGTCGATCTTGACGCTCGTCACGCACGAATCGGGGATGAGCTGCTTGTAGTTGGGGTACACGCCCTCGATGCGACGCGACACGTAGGTGGTGTTGCCGGCCTCGAAGACGACCTGGGTGTCGGTAGCCCCGATCATGATGGTCGCTTGGCTGGCCATGATGTTCAGCGCGTCGTTAAAGGCGTCAGCCGGAACGTTGAGCTCAAAGGAGCCCTCGAGGGTCGAGGTCTCGACCTGCGTGTCGCACACGGCCAAGCGGAAGGAATCGGTCGCCACCAGGCGTACGGTGTTGTTCTCGACCTTCATGTGCACGCCGCCCAGGATGGGGCGAGCCTTGTCGGTCGAGGTGACGCGCCACACGCGGCCGACCATTTCGGACAAGACATCGGTCGGCAGCTCCACGGCACTCTCGATGGCATAGGCCGGAAACTCGGGGAAGTCATTGGCATCGAGCGTGTTCAGGCGGAAAGAGCTCTTCTCGCAACCAATCAGCACCTGGCGCTCGGACAGCTCAAAGGTGACCGGGGCATCGGGGAGGGTCTTGGTGATATTGGAGAGCATCTTACAGGGAATAACCATCTCGCCCTCTTCTTCGACATGCGCCGCGATGCGATGACGGATCGAGATGGTGTAGTTAGAGGTCTGGAATTCCAAGATGCCGTCTTGGGCCTTAACGAGCACGCCCGACAGGATGGGGAGGGTGGATGCCGAAGCGACACCCTTCATAACGACGCCGATGGCTTGTGTAAGCGAGCTCTGGCTGACGGTGAACTTCATCTTTTAATACCTTTCTATAGATATAAATATCTTAATAATAGTAATAGCACTGACGAAACTGTTGATTACTCCCAAAGACGCAGGTCAGACCCAGAAAGAGAATCGACAGCAACCTGTGTGCAACAGGGGTGGTTTTCCACGTTCAAAACCTGCGCAAAACTTTTCATCACCGCGGGTTGGGTTTTAG
Source organism: uncultured Collinsella sp. (assembly GCA_958433005.1). Lineage (GTDB taxonomy): Bacteria > Actinomycetota > Coriobacteriia > Coriobacteriales > Coriobacteriaceae > Collinsella. The sequence continues at coordinate 8,168 of CAUAWV010000022.1, forward strand.
ACACCTTATGCCCGTGGTTTCGACAAGTTTTCAACAGGTGTCTCTATTTCCCTACGAGCGCAGTGTAATTTTATCGCGCAGCGACTTGAGGTCTTCGGTGACGGTGCGGTCTTCCTGGATCATCTTCTGGACCTTTTTGTAGCTCGTGCTGACGGTCGAGTGGTTGCGGTTGCCAAATTCGGCGCCCACCGCCGTGGTCGTCATCTCGCACATCTCGATGGCCAGGTAGATGGCAATATGGCGTGCTTTGGCGATATTGGCGTTGCGACGCGGGCCGATGAGCTCCTCGTGCGTCACGCCGTACTGCTCTTCGATGACGGACTGAACCGTCTGGACGTTGATCTTTTTGGCCGATGTGTCGAAGTACTGGCTGGCGATGGCGTCGATATCGTCAAAGGTGAGCTCCCCGCCCTCGCGCTCGCGGTCGCCCGCCTCGCCGGCGCAGCGCTCGCAAAAGCTCTCGAGTTCGCGGATGTTGGTGCCCGAGACCTCGGCCATGTGTTTAAAGTGCTCGTCGGTCAGGTGCCCGCTGTCGCCCCCATAGGCCGCCAGCAGCGAGTCGTCGCCTGCCTCGGGAGCGGCGACGATGGTGTTCTCGTAATAGCGCTGCAAGATCTTGTATTTCATCTCGTAGCTGGGCTCTGCGACCAGGCAGAGCATGCCGGCGTTGAAGCGGCTGGTCAGACGCTCGTCCATGCTCAGGTCCTTGGGGGCGCGGTCTGCCGCGATGACGACCTTCTTGTTGTTGCGGATGAACTCGTCCATGAGCTGGAAAAAGTAGTCCACGCTCGCGCGCTTGCCGATGATGTTTTGGATGTCATCGATGATGAGCACGTCCACGCCGTGGTATGCCTGCATGATAGGGGCGTTGCTCTTCTTTTGGCGGTCGAACTCGGTCATCAGGTCGTCCAGATATGCCTGGGAGTTGGCATACTTGACCTTGATCTCGGGCGACTTCTCGGCGAGCTCGTTTTTGATGGCAAGCAGCAGGTGCGTCTTGCCCAGGCCCGATTTGCCGTAGATGAACAGTGATGTGCACGTGCCGCGCTCGTCCGCGAGGGCGGCAAACTTGAGTGCCGAGCGATAGGCATGGCTGTTCTCGGGGCCGTAGACAAAGTTCTCAAAGGTGAATTTTGAGTTCGCGGCGAGCGGGGCTCCATCCGCATTCTGCTCGGCCGGCACGGTCGGTGCTGGCATGGGTGAAGCGGGGGTCGCGGCTTGCGTGGACTTAGTCGGCGCTCCGCCCTTCATCTGGTTCATCATGCGACGAAAATCATCGGCCGAGAGCGTGTTCTTGATTGCAATGCCCGAATCCGCGCCCGCCGCTGCGTCATGAGCGATGGGCATGTGCGTGACGGGTGCGTTCGTTGACGTCGCAGCGGCGGTCGGCAACGGTGCCATGGTTTCACGGGAAACATCGCTGTGCTGGTGCTCGATTGTCGGCACGTCGCCTGCGGAGGCTGGCGCCGCAGGGGAAGCAGCGGGAGCCGTGGCGGGCACCGTCGCGGCAGCAGATTCGGCCGTTGCGCCTTGCGGTGCCACGATGTCGAGCGCGATCGGAGCAAAGGCGATTTCTTCCAGATAGGCCTCAATAGTCGGCTGATGCTTTTTGAGCTGCGCGATGGCAAAGCGCGAGGGGGCCTCGATCGTGAGCGTATCTTCGGTCAGGCTTATGGCGCGCGATTGCCCCAGCATGTTGATGAGGCGTGCATCTTGGCCGTCGCGCTGGCAAAAGGCGATGGCATCCCCCAGGATGATGCTTGCTTCCTCGTCCACTGTCTCTCCCGTTCTTTAGCTCTGAGCTCGCACGCGAGCGGCGCCGAGTTCGGTCAGATGGTATTTCTGGCCATGCTTGATGACCAAGCCGGCCTGCGCCAAGTCATTGAGCGTGCGTGACCAAGTGGGGGCCGAGTTTCCAAACGCCCTCGCCAGATCGGTTGCACCGCACGCTTGATTTTGCGCCAGATAGCCCAGCGCGGCGTTGCCGCGATCGCTTACGAACACGTCCGGCTGTGGCTGCGCATACTGATTTGCTGCATTAGGATACATCATTTGAGCTGCTGATTGTTGAGAACTCTGCATCGGCGGCATTTGCTGTTGAAAACTTTGAGGCCACTGTTGGTAAGGCTGCGGAGTCATCTGCTGGGCCCAGGGGTTGTACTGCTGCTGCGGCATCTGCTGATATGGATATCCCTGTTGGTACGGCTGATATCCCATTTGCTGGCCACCCGGTGCCCCCGTCGCCTGCTGCATTGCTGCTGCATCCTGATCCGCCAGCGGCATGGCCTCTGGCACGTTTGGCGGCATCGACATCGACGCCGCCTGGGACTCTTGTGTAGGAAGCATTCCGGGCTGCTGCATCTGTTGCGTTGCCATGGGCTGCTGCGCAAAAGCTCCCGGCAGGGGATATGCGGGCTGCTCCGTCTCGGGCCGCACGGCAGCACCGCGCCCGCCGGCGCGTTCGATTTCCTGCACGCGTTTAGGATCCAGGCTTACCGTAACCACGGTGCCGTTGCCCATGTTGTCCTCGATGGACACGGCCCCGCCGGCGTTTTCCAAATACTCCTGCACCATGGGAAACCCTGCTCCGGTTCCACGGATATAGCGCTTCATCTTGCTGTTTGCGCTGGTAACGCCAAAGTCGAAAGCGCGCTCCTTGTCGTCGATGCCGGGTCCTTGATCAGCAAAGCGGATGGTGTCTCCGCCGTCCAGAATCGAGATGATGGGCTCGGCAAAGTGCGCGTGGATAAAGTTTTCGACAATCTCGCGGATGACCATGAGCGAGATATGGCCACCTTGTTCTTTCATGCACCGGTAGACGGTGTTGGTCGTCTCTTCCAAATACGTGCGGACATCTTGCGGATCAATGACGATCACACGTGGTGTCGACAGCATGTCGTCATAGACGGCGATGCGCGCGGCGTACATGGCTTTTGGCGCCTGCGTGGTCGTCTGCTCGCCTTCGTCACGCTCTTCGCGCACGCCGGTGATGTGCTCGTTGTCGGGTGCCGGGTCTCCGGAATCGACCATGGTGTAAAAGTCGTCAGACATGCCGCTCGCAATCTTTCAAAAGGTTTCGAACAAATAGTAGCTCACCGTGCAATGTTTCTCATCTTTCGACAACTTTTCAAAACCTGTTGAAAACTTTGGAAAACGGACGAAAAGTTCTCAACATTGCCAACATGACCTGTTGAAAACTCAATGAAATATCGTGAAAAGCTGCCATGCACCGCTAAATCGAGCTCGGCTTATGGGGGAACCGTGTGAACTGCGCAACCTTTTACCTTTGATTTCTTGACATTTGAACATTGATTTCCCTACAATCTTCAAGCTCACGTGTCTATATCTGCGTCCGCGCCCCCGCGGACACTCGAAATGCAGCAGGAGGAACTTAAGATGAAGCGTACTTATCAGCCTAATAAGCGTAAGCGTGCCAAGACCCATGGCTTCCGTGCCCGTATGGCCACTAAGGGTGGTCGTGCCGTGCTCGCCCGTCGTCGCGCCAAGGGCCGCAAGCGTCTCACTGTCTAGCAGCGATACACACATCTCGCATGAAGACTATTAAGTCTCGGCAAGATTTCGAGCATGTGTTCAGTCAGGGGCGTCGTTTCAATCACCCTCTGATTCGAATGACCATATGTGAATCGGTTGGCGAAGGCGACTCCGGAAGGGTCGCCTTCGTTGGTGCTAAACGGCTCGGTTGTGCTGTCGTGCGCAACCGTTCTAAGCGTGTGATGCGCGAGGCCGCCCGCAGCTGCGGATTTCCCGTTGCGGGTTATGACATCATCTTGTTCGCAACTCCCAAGACGAGGGATTCCTCGCCGCAGGAGATGGACAATGCATTGCGTTCGCTTATGAAACGCGCCGGCGTTGCCGGGGAGGAGCGATGAGCAATCACGTTTTGCGACGTGTTGCCATCGCTCCTATTCGCATATATCAACAGGTTATTTCGCCCTTATTGCCTGACGCCTGCATTTATTACCCAACGTGCTCGCAATACGCCGTCCAGGCGATTGAGAAGTACGGTGTTTTGAGAGGCTGCTGGCTTGCCGTGAGGCGCATCGCTCGCTGCAATCCCCTGCACGTCGGCGGTTATGACCCTGTGCCCTAGCGGGCACTCGCTATCGGAGGAAAACTTACATGTGGGATTGGATCGTTAACATCCTTTTCGAGCTGCTCAAGCTCATCCAGACCTTTGCGGTCGACTGGGGCCTGTCCATCATCATCCTGGTGGTCATCATCCGTCTGCTGCTGACGCCGCTTATGCTCAAGTCGACTAAGTCGACGGCACGCATGCAGGTGCTGCAGCCCAAGATGCTCGAGATCCAGGAACGCTATGCCGACGATCCCCAGCGTCAGGCCGAGGAGATGCAGAAGTTCTACAGCGAGAACAAGTTCAACCCGATGGCTGGTTGTCTGCCGCTGTTGATTCAGATGCCTGTCCTGTTCGCCCTATTTACGCTGCTGCGTAACCTGCCGGACTACTTTAACGACGGCACGTTCTCGTTCTTTAATATTCTGCCCGACCTGACCACCACGCCGAGTGCCTCCTTTGCCGATGGCTTTATGGTCGCGCTGCCTGCGCTGGTCTGCCTGATCCTGTTCGCTGTCCTGACCCTGATTCCGCAGCTCTATATGTCGCGCAACCAGACCGGCCAGCAGGCTCAGAGCATGCGTATGATGGCCGTTGTCATGACGGTCATGATGCTTTGGATGGGCTGGAGCCTTCCCGTTGGTGTTCTGCTGTACTACGACGTCTCGTCTGCTTGGCAGGTTATCCAGCAGATTTTTGTGACGCAGAAGGTCATCGACAAGGCGAAGGCCGATGAGGAGGAGCGCCTTAAGAACGCGCCGCTGCAGGTTGAGGTCACTCGTCGCGAAAAGAAGCCGCGCCCGCACAAGAAGAAGTAGCGGGATATCAATCTTATTTAGGTACCTAACTTTTGGAGTACGTTATGTCTGAAGAGATCATCGAGGATATGCTTGAGGAGGTTGCCCCGCAGGTCGCGGGCGATTATCCCGAGATTGCACAGCGCTACAAAGCCGGTGAAGAGCTGACCGACGAGGAGCTCGACACCATTGCCGATGTCGCGATTTCCATCCTGCGTTCCATCCTTTCGCACTTCGATGCCGCCAACTCTCCTATCGATGAGTATGAGGGCGACGAGGGTGAGCTGATTCTGGATGTAACGGCTCCCGACCTTGCTGTTCTCATTGGCCGTCATGGTCGCACCCTTGATGCTCTTCAGGTTATGTTCTCTTTGCTAGTGAGCCGCAAGCTTGGCTTTAGGTATCCGGTTGTAGTGGACGTCGAGGGATACAAGAGCCGCCGTCAGGACAAGGTTGCCTCCATGGCTCAGTCTGCAGCCGAGCGTGCCATCCGCACTCATAAGAGTGTTTCGCTTCCGCCCATGAATGCCTATGAGCGTCGACTGGTTCACATTACACTTCGTGGCAATGATGCCGTCGATACTCATTCTGAGGGTTCTGACCCTGATCGCCATGTGGTGATTGTTGCTCGATAATCTGCTCGTGCTTATGCTAAGGGGACGTGGTTTCCACGTCCCCTTTTTTTTGTCAAAAGTTCTCGATACACTGGTTTTTGTCAGAAAGGAGCTTTCGTTGTTAGTACTTACTGATCAGCAAGCTGACGAGATGTTGACTCGTCTAACTTCCTATTGCAAAGAGTATTCCTTGAGCGTATCTGATGTTGAGCTGAGTAACTGTATTCAGCATTTGGATTTGGTTCTGGAAACAAATAAGACAACTAATCTCACCCGTATTCTTAACGTAGAAGATGCTGCGGTACTTCATATCCTCGACTCACTTGTTTTGCTCCCCTATATCAATAAGGCTCCTGAGGGAGCTTTGCTCGATATGGGGACAGGTGCGGGCTTCCCTGGTATTCCGTTAACCATAACCACGCATCGTAAAGCTACTTATATTGACTCTGTTGGTAAGAAGGTTGATGCCGTCAATTCTTTTGTTCATGCTCTTGGGTTGAAACATGCTCATGCGATTCATGATCGCCTTGAAGAATATGCTCGAAGCCATAAGAAGCAGTTTTCTGTCGTAACCGCCCGCGCACTTGCCCCTCTACCGATTCTTGTTGAGTATGCGGCTCCGTTCCTCAAGGATGGAGGTCTATTTGTTATCACCAAGGGTAATCCTTCGGATGAGGAGCTAGTTTCCGGCATGTCGGCAGCTAAGATTTGCGGCTTCACTTTGCTTCTTAATGACGCAATCGATTTGCCTGAGGGCTTGGGCCACAGGGAGTTCATTGTTCTCAAGAAGAGTCATCCAGCATCCGTTTCATTGCCTCGTGCAAATGGCATGGCTAAGAAGAATCCGCTTGCCTAGATGTTTCACGTGAAACATAATGGATACTAACAACTTGCAGTGTTTCACGTGAAACATGGCGGTTGATATCGAATCGGAATGTTTCACGTGAAACATCCTCCGTTTGACAGCTTTAATACACACCAGGAGGGACCGTGGGATTTCGCGACGTTAAGCGTTCTAAGAACGCAAAAGACACGCGTATCATTGCAATCATCAATCAAAAAGGCGGCGTCGGTAAGTCAACGACGGCTGTAAACCTTGCAGCAGCACTGGGTGAGCAGGGTCGTAAGACACTGATTGTCGATTTTGATCCGCAGGGAAACAGTACCAGTGGATTTGGAATTGAAAAAGAAGACCTTGATCACTGCATCTATGATGCATTGTTGAATGATGTGCCGGCAGAATCGATTGTTCTTGATACAAATTGCAAAAAGGTATTCGTAATTCCAGCTACGATTCAGCTTGCAGGTGCCGAAATTGAGCTCGTAAGCGCAATTGCTCGTGAAACCCGCCTCAAAGATTTGCTTGAGCCGATTCAGGACGAGTTCGATTTTATTTTCATTGACTGTCCTCCTTCGCTCGGCCTGCTTACTATCAATGCCTTGACCGCAGCAGATAGCGTTTTGATTCCGATCCAGTGTGAGTATTACGCACTCGAGGGCGTTACGAAGCTGCTTGAGTCAATGAAGATGGTCAAATCACGTCTGAACAAGGGCTTAGACACCTATGGCGTGCTTATGACCATGTATGACTCACGTACTTCTTTGTCGAATCAGGTTGTTGAGGAAGTTCAATCGTACTTTGGTGATAAGGCGTTTAAGACGCTGATTCCCCGTACGGTTAAAATCTCTGAAGCTCCGTCTTTTGGAGAACCGGTAATTACCTATGCACCTCAAAATAAGGGTGCAAAAGCGTATATGAACCTTGCAAAAGAGGTGATCAAGCGTGCCTAGTGCAAAGAAACGCGGTGGATTGGGACGCGGACTCAATGCTTTGGTCTCAGAGGCTGAGTATGAGACCGGTGGTTCTGCTGCATCTGCTTCAAATGCCACATCTGAAACAAAACTACCTATTGAGGATATCGTTCCCAACCCTAATCAACCGCGAGTTCACTTTAATGAAACTGAACTTCGCGAGTTGAGCGAGTCAATCCAAGAACATGGCGTTTTGCAGCCGCTCTTGGTTCGCAAGCATGGAAACGGCTATGAGATCATCGCTGGTGAGCGTCGTTATCAGGCGTCAAAGCTTGCTGGTCTTGAGGAACTGCCTGTCATCATTAAAGATGTTAATGATGAAGAGATGCTGGCTCTTGCTCTTATCGAAAATCTTCAGCGTTCTGATCTGAATCCCGTCGAAGAGGCTAAGGGCTATCGCCAGCTCATCGATGCTAGCGGTATGACCCAGGAGGCGTTGTCGAAGGCCGTAAGCAAGTCACGCTCTGCAATTACAAACTCGCTGCGCCTTCTCGATCTCCCCGAAGTAGTTCAGCAGATGATTTTTGAGGGTAAACTTACTGCTGGTCACGCACGTGCGATTCTTGCAGTTCCCTATGAGGACGCGCGAATTCGACTTGCAGAGAAGGTTGTTGCAGAGGGCCTTTCCGTAAGAGCGACAGAAAATCTTGCTCCATTGTTTTCTGCCGGAGAGACACCTAAGACGCCGAGGCCTGCTACGCCTCAGTCTTTTAAAAAGGCTGCGCGTGTACTTCGTCAGGTATTTAATACCAACGTGCGCGTGAAGAGCTCGCGTGGAAAGAATAAGATTGAGATTGAGTTTAAAGACGAGGAAGAGCTCTCTCGTATTCTTGGTGAAATGATTCAGTTTGATCAAGGAGGCCAAGATGAGGAATAAGATTTTAACCGCGATTGCATTGGTGACGACTGTCGCGGCTGGTGCCTTTGCTGGCTATAAGATCGCGACAGACGATGAACTTCGAGGTCGTTTGCTTCGTGGCGCGCAAGATATTGTCGATACTTCCAAGAAGAAAATGGATGTTATGACAGAAGATGTTGCCATGCGCACTGCTCAGGTAACGAAAAATCCTAAGATTAATCAATGTTGGGTTAGCAACCAATGGGAAAATGTAGGCTATTAGGTACCTAACAATTACCCTGCATATTTTGAGGGGCCCTTGTCTGATTCATGAGACAAGGGCCGCTTATTTTGTCCGTAAAAAATGGGAAAGCTAGCAACGGTCCAAAATTGAGGTCAATAAATGAAATGATCCCGGTTGCATATCCTGCAACCGGGGCCATTCGATGTTTCACATGAAACGTTTTGGAGTGCGACTCCCCTATGCGTTCTTCTGAACTTTGAAGCGCTGTTTCAGCTGTCCGCAAGCGGCGTCAATATCGTTACCACGGGAGTTACGAATCGTGGTCTCGATGCCACGGGACTCAAGACGACGCTGAAGATCCTCAACCTTATGAATCGGCGACGGCTTGAGTGGGCTGCCCTCGATGTCGTTAAGTTGAATCAGGTTAACGTGGCACAGCGTTCCCTCGCAGAAGTCGCAGAGCGCCTGCATCTCGGGATTCGTATCGTTGACGCCTTCGATCATGGCATACTCATAGGTCGGGCGGCGGCCAGTCTTCTCGGTGTAGAGCTGAAGCGCTTCGTGAAGGCGAAGCAGCGTGTACTTCTTAACACCGGGCATGAGCTTATTGCGCGTCGACTGGATGGCGGAATGCAGGGAAACGGCAAGAGTGAACTGCTTGGGGATATCGGCAAATTTGCGAATACCGGGAATAACGCCGCTGGTAGAGACGGTGAGGTGACGAGCGCCGATGCCGATGCCATCGGGGTCGTTGAGGATACGCAGTGCCTTGAGAACCTCGTCGTAGTTGGCAAACGGCTCGCCCTGGCCCATGAAGACAACGCTTGTGGCACGCTCGCCAAAGTCGTTGGATACATGAAGCACCTGGTCGACGATCTCTTGAGCGGTCAGAGAGCGCTTGAGGCCGTTGAGACCGGTAGCGCAAAAGGCGCAGCCCATGCCGCAGCCTGCCTGGGTGGAAACGCAGACGGAAAGCTTGTTACGACGGGGCATGCCGACAGTCTCGACGGAAATGCCATCGCGGTACTCGAGCAGATACTTGCGCGAGCCATCTTTGGAAACCTGCTTGGTGAGTTCAGTCGGCGTATCAAAGGCAAAAGCCTCTTTAAGCTGCTCGCGGAAAGCCTTGGGAAGGTTGGTCATATCGTCAAACGAACAAACGTTCTTCTCAAAGACCCATTCGATGAGCTGCTTCGCGCGGAAGGCGGGCTGGCCAAGTTCGGCCACGAGCTCGCGAATATCGTTTTGGCTCAAGTCGCGAATGTCCTGAGATTTAGTCCTGGGATTCATGGAAGCCTTTCGATTTTGGGGAAACGTAGAGGGTATCGCTACAATATGGTATCAGCTGCAGAAATTATAGAGGAGGAGTCTGCCCATGCCGGGTAAAAGCCTAGAGAACATGCACGTAGCGGTCTTGGCGGGCGGTCATTCCGCCGAGCGCGAGATCTCGCTCGATTCGGGAAAGAACGTTGTGGTGGCACTGAAGGAAGCCGGCTACACCTCGGTGGAGCTGCTTGACACGGCCGCTGATGACTTTATGGTAACCATGGCGACCGGCGGATTCGATGTGGCATTTATCGCCATGCACGGCGCCGGCGGTGAGGATGGCGCCATGCAGGGTGCCATGGAGACCCTGGGTATCCCCTACACGGCCTCGGGCGTACTTGCCAGCGCCTGCGGTGCCGACAAGGAGGTCTCGAAGCTCCTGTACGCCAAGGCGGGCATTCCCATTGCCCCCGGCCTTGCGCTCGAAGTGGGCGATGAAGTCGATATCGATCACGTTGTCGAGGTCTGTGGCGAGCGTTGCTTTGTGAAACCGGCCGTCAACGGTTCCAGCTATGGCATTTCCCTGGTCCACGAGCCCTCCGAGCTGCCCGCGGCAATCGCCAAGGCGTTTGAGTACGGCGACAAAGTGCTGGTCGAGAAGTGCATCGAGGGTACCGAGATCACCGTCGGCGTATACGGCGAAGATGACGTACGCGCCCTGCCGATTGTCGAGATTCGTAAGCCCGAGGACTGCGAGTTCTACGATCTGGACGTGAAGTATGTCGACCCTACGGATATCCATCGCATTCCGGCGCAGATTTCACCCGAGAATTACGCTCGCGCTCAGGAACTTGCCTGTGCCGCTCACAAGGCCCTCGGTTGCCTGGGTATCTCGCGCAGCGACTTTATTGTGAGCGAGGACGGCCCCGTTATCCTCGAGACCAACACGATTCCCGGCATGACCGATACGTCGCTGTATCCGGATGAGATTCGCCACACCGATGACATGACGTTCCCGCAGGTCTGTGACAGCCTGATTCGCATGGGACTTCGTCGAGCGGGCGTTGCATGCTAATCGAGGACGCTGTTTCGTCGGGAACGCCGCAGTTTGTCATCGATTCCTATGCCACGCTTGCCGAGCGCGCCAAAACCCAAGCGTTTGGTCTCATCGAGGAAGATGTTATCGTCCTCGATACCGAGACCACGGGTCTTTCGGTGCAGGACAACGAGCTTATCGAGATATCGGCGGCTCGCCTTTCGGGCCGCGAGGTTGTCGATCGCTTCGATACCTTCGTGCATCCCAAGCAGCTGATTCCCGCCGAGATTACCGAGCTCACGAGCATTACAAACGCCGATGTGGCAGATGCCCCGTCGGCCGTTGAGGCTGTCGCCGCTCTCGCCGATTTTGTCGGCGGCTGCCCGGTGATCGCACATAACGCCACCTTCGACCGCTCGTTTATCGAGTCGGTCAAGGGCGGCGTCAACGTCAGTGACATCTGGATCGATTCGTTGGCACTGTCGCGCATCGCGCTTCCGCGCCTGGCCTCGCATAAGCTGTCTTTCATGGCCGACCTGTTTGGCTGCGACTCGGTGTCGCATCGCGCCAACGCCGATGTCGACGCCTTGTGTGGTGTGTGGCGCGTGTTACTCGTGGCGCTCACCGACTTGCCTCAGGGCTTGATGGCGCGCCTGGCCGACATGTACCCCGACGTACCCTGGTCCTATCGTCCCATCTTCTCCTTCTTGGCGGGACAGAACCCCGGTTCCATCTTCTCTCTCAGCGCCGCCCGCGCCGACGTTCTCAAGGCCGATCGGGCCGATGATCGCGTTGATGCGGACGAGCTACCGGTCCTTAAGATGCCGAGCCGCGAGGAAATCGAGGCGGACTATGCCCCGGGCGGCCTGGTCAATCGCATGTATCCCACCTACGAGCCGCGCGATGAGCAGATCGCGATGGCGCTCGAGGTCCGTGACGCGCTCGTTACGGGAACGCATCGCGTGATTGAGGCGGGGACGGGCGTCGGCAAATCGATGGCTTACCTGGTGCCTTTTGCCGAGGCCGCGCGCCGCAACAACATCACGGTGGGTATCGCGACTAAATCGAATAATCTTGCCGACCAGCTCATGTATCACGAGCTGCCCAAACTTGCTGAGCAGCTGGACGGAGGCCTATCGTTTTGCGCTCTCAAGGGCTATGACCACTATCCATGCTTGCGCAAGCTTGAGCGCATGAGCCGCGGCCAAGTCGAAATTACGACTAAGCGTGATCCTGCCGACACGCTTACGGCAGTCGCGGTCATCATGGCGTACGTGTGTCAGTCGGCCGATGGCGACCTCGACTCGCTCGGCATTCGCTGGCGCAGCGTCAACCGTCCCGACTTTACGACGGCGTCGCGCGAGTGCGCCCGTCGCCTATGCCCGTTTTTCCCCGATAAATGCCTAGTCCACGGCGCCCGCCGTCGCGCGGCGCATGCCGATGTGGTGGTCACCAACCATTCCCTGCTGTTCCGCAATGTTGCGGCCGAGGGCAGAATCTTGCCCCCGATTCGTCATTGGGTAATCGACGAGGCCCATTCCATCGAGCGCGAGGCACGCCGTCAATGGGCGCGCGTGGTGTCGGCGGACGAATCACGCGTTCTGTTTGAGCGTCTGGGTGGCTCGAGCACCGGCGCGCTAAGCCAGGTTTCCCGTGATTTGGCAACCTCCGAGGGCTCTACGCTCTATCTGGGCCTTACCGCCAAGGCGACGTCGACGGTTGCGCGCGCGAGCATGGCGATCGCCGGCGTGTTCGATGGCGTTCGCGAGCTCGGTCGCCGTGCCCGTGGGGGCTATGACAATGCCAATCTATGGATTGGCCCCGAGCTGCGCGAATCTGACGACTGGCATGATTTCTTACAGTCGGCCTACACTGGCATCGACGCATTGGAACAAGCTGACAAGAGCGTCGACGCGCTGGTGCAAGCCGTCGCCGCCGACAAGCCAGAGGTTGTTGTCGACCTGGGTGATATCTCGCGCCGCCTGCACGAGCTGGCCGAGAACCTAAAACTCATCATTGATGGTACCGATGAACACTACGTGTATTCGCTGCAGGTCAATCGCAGGCTGCGTGCCGGCGGAGAGTCAATGACCGCAGAGCGCATCGACATTGGCGAGGCCTTGGCAACCGAGTGGCTGCCCGAGGTTCACACGGCTATCTTTGCCTCGGCGACCATGACGGTGTCCAAAAGCTTTGAGCACTTTAACCATGCGGTCGGCCTTGATCGCATCGGTGCTTCAACGTCGTCATCGCTGCACTTGGATTCGAGCTACGACTTCGATTCGAACATGGCTGTAGTCGTTGCGGGCGATATCCCCGATCCGCGCGATCGTGAGAGCTATCTTACGGCGCTCGAGCGCGTACTGGTCGACGCCCATCTTGCCATGGGCGGATCGGTGCTCACGTTGTTCACCAATCGGCGCGACATGGAAGACCTGTACGCCCGCGTTGAGCCCAAGATGGCCCGTGCGGGTCTGGAGCTCAACTGCCAGCAGCGCAACTCATCTCCTCGTCGCCTGCGCGACCGGTTTATCAACGAGCCGACCTCGTCGCTTTTTGCGCTTAAGGCCTTCTGGGAGGGGTTTGACGCCAGCGGCGAGACGCTGCGTTGCGTCATCATTCCCAAGCTGCCGTTCTCGAGCCCCACGGACCCGCTCTCGTGCGAGCGTAACCTGCGCGAAGACCGCGCTTGGGCACGCTATTCGCTGCCCGAGGCGGTGCTCGAGGTCAAGCAGGCGGCCGGCCGCCTTATCCGCTCGTCGACCGATTGCGGCGTGCTGATTCTGGCCGACCCGCGCCTGGTGACGAAGGGCTACGGGAAGAAGTTCTTAACGTCGCTGCCCACGAGCTCTTATCAGCGCATCGAATCGGCGCAGATCGGTCACTATCTGCAACTGTGGCGCGCACGCCACGAGCGACGGCGCTAAAGCGGACAGACGAGGGTTTTTGCCATATCGCACAGACGCTTTGACAGGGCGGGGTCATCCAAGATGCGGATGGCTCCGCCCGCTGCGATTATCTGGCTCAATAGCCAACGCTCGGAGCCGTAATGCACGGTTACCGTTGCCATGTCTGCACCGCCGCGCTCGATGAGGGTGATGCCGGCCCAGTCCAGATGCTCCGCCATATCGAATGGCATCAAGAGCTTTGCGCTACGCTGCGTCCGGGCAAGGGAATCGTGGAGGGATGCAACGTCCGGTGCGTGAGGCACGACGGAGTCTTCCGTCAGGGTGAGTCCCTCGATTTTATCCATGCGATAGGTGCGCTGCTCATCGACCGCGATGTCCCAGGCAATCAGATATGTTTGGTCGCCGTTTGCCGTAATGCGCAAGGGGTCGACCAGACGCTCGCGTGGCCGCGCATCGTCCATCGAGCGATACGAGATGCGACAGCGAACACCGTCCTGAATGGCGCAGCTCAGCTGCTGCCAGTGCGACCCGTGGTTGACGGTGTCAAAGACGCGCTGGTTATAGCCGAGCTCTTCGGGTAGAAGAGCATGTCGAATCCGAGCTGCCGCCTGGGGCTCGATCCCCAACGATTCAAGTTCGTGGTTGAGCACAGCGCCCTCGGCGGCACTCAGGCGCAGCGGTAGCACACGCCCGGCGTCACCGGTGAGGACCACACGCTCGCCGTGGCATTCGCAGATGATGCGCGCACCCGATTCTCGGTCCGCGAGCGTCGAGACGATCTCGAGAATCTCGTCGAGCGACACCCCCGTGATGTCAAAGCGACTGCAAATCTCGGTTCGTGTCATGCCGCTCTCGCCGGCGGCGTAGAGGGCCTCCATGATGTCGATGGCGCGCGAGAGCCTCTGCTCGCTGGTGAGTTTACGCACGGGCATGCTCATGCACCGTCCTTTCAATGAGGTGGTTCCACGCCTGTTTGAGCGATTTGGGGGCCACGGGCCTCATGCCGTCCATGGCGTGGGCCATGCAAAATGAGGCGGCGGCTTCAAGGTCGCGCACGTCAACGGTCCAGGTCCATCCTGCATCGGTGTGTGCGAGCTCGCCTCGCCCGCGCGTGAGGCCGTTGATCATATCGATCTGCGTCTGAGGGGCGAACGAGAACGTAGCTGCAACGGGCGGTCGGTCGGCAAAATCGAATTCAAAGAACAGATAGTCGTTGAGATTGAAGTCTGCAGGGATGGCGTAGGCCTTTGAGGGGCGCCAAGCGCGAACGATACGGTCGCAGCGGAATGTCCTGATGTCGTCGGTGACATTGTCGAGGCCGCAGAAGTACGCCACGCCCTCGCGCTCGAACATGCCGTAGACGCAGACGGTACGCTCTTTCTGCTCGCCGCGTCCGTTCTGATATAAAAATCGCAGCGCGCATCGCTCGGCAAAGGCGCTCCATACCGCATCGACGGTGGGAGAGCGGCGGATCGGTGCTTCGTCCACCGCCGACATGCCGGTGAGGTAGGCAATCTTGGAGCGAATATCGGCAAGCGGTGCGGCAAAGGTGGAAGAGCCGGCCGCTAGCGTCTGGTCGATGGCGTTGAGTAGGATGTCGGCGTCGTCTGCGGTGATGAGGCCGCCTGCAGCAAACGTGTGCTCGCGGTCGATTGTCCACGAGCTTTCCTCGGTCTCCTGCGCACCGGCGGGGCGAACCTCCTTGATTAAGATGCCACGCTCGAGCAGTTTGTCACGATCGCGCCGAAACTTGCGCTTATCCGAGTCAATGTTGCCCGAGCCATATCCCAGGTCAGAATCCAAGACGATCTGCTCGGTCGTCAGCGGTTCGGGGGAGCTGTTGAGCACAAAGAAAAGATTGAGGATACGCTGAGCCGTTTTATCGAAACTTGGCTCTGAATTTCCCTTTTTAATTGTCGCGGTCGCGTCGCTTGCCGTCATAGGGTCCTCGCATGAGAAGGTGGTTTGCTGCCATGATTTTAGTCCGATATGGAGATTAGGCTATATCCTTGTCCGCTCGGGGCGTTAAGATGGCCCGAATTCGGTCGTTTGCGCTCGCTCGGGGTATACTTTCGACTATATACGGTTCTAATGTGCAAGCATTGGGCCTATTTGTCGGATTATGGATGTGGAGCGCACATGGCGAACACCCAGAACTATATTAACCACCTGCTGCAGAACACCGGCATTACGCCGGCATGCAGCGAAGAAGAGCGCTTGGCTGCCGAGGATATCGCTCAGATCTTCCGCAACCACGGCTTTGATCCCGAGGTTCAGGAGTTCAATGCCCCGGCGCCCAGTAGATTGGCATTTGCCGTTACCGGTATTCTTGCGTTTGCCGGCGCCCTGCTGATGGGCATCGGCGGCGGTATCGGCTTGGTCGGCACCTTGCTGGCCATTGTCGGTGCCGTGCTCTACGTGCTCGAGCGCACGGGCCACCCCGTGGTTTCGCGCCTGGGCAAGACGGGCGTGAGCCAAAATGTCATCGCCTACCACAAGGCCTCGGGCCCGCTTGCGTCTCCGCGCAACCGCCCGGTGGTCGTTGTCGCACACTACGACTCTCCCCGTGCTGAGCTGCTCGCCCGCGAGCCTTATGCTTCGTATCGTGCGCTCATTGCCAAGCTGTTGCCCGTTGCCACGGTTGCCCCCGCTGCCGTTGCCATCCTGCGTATCCTGCCGCTCCCCGGCGCGCTCAAGGTTCTGCTGTGGATTGTCGCGATCCTCGCTTCCCTCGTTGCACTTGTCAACGCGGCAAACATCATCTCTAACCGCCACATTCTTCCCTATACGTCCGGCGCGGTGTGCAACAAGTCTTCTGTCGCCGCTATGCTCGGCGTTATGGACAACGTTGCTCCCTTCCAGGGCGAAAACGAGTTTCCCGACGATGTTCCGTTCGATACCTATTTTGGGGAGCAAAAGCGTCGTGCTGAGGAAATGGCGCGCGCAGCGGCGGAGTATGCCGCGGCCCAACAGCAAAACGACTACGGCAACACCATCGAGTACGAAGAGCCTACCTACGCCGAGGACGAGTTCGGCCAGCCGATTGCTCCCGACGCTCAGACCGAGCCCGAACAGGGTGAAGCTTTCGACGAGCAGATCGAGGGCTTTGAGGGTGCATCTGCCGACGAGACGCTGATTGGCGCCATAGTGCCCGAGGATCAGAATCAGGCTGTCCAGACCGAAGAGTTCAATGACGAGGTTTCCGCTGCCGAGCCGGCGGAGGAGCCTGTCGCGGCCGAGCCCGAGCCCAAGCTCTATCGCAATGCCGCCGGCAACATCCGCTTTGGTTCGGATGCCATCCGTGCGCTCGGAATGCTTCCCGAGTCCTGCACGCTCGATTACGAGGAGGGCGAGGAGCCGACGTTTGAGCCCGAGCCTGCCCCCGTCGTGACTGCGCCTGCGCCCGTTGCCACCGTGGATGATGAGTCTGCCGCGGTTACCGCTGCCGTTGCCGAGCCCGAGGCAGTGTCCGCGATCGATCCCGCGGCAGGACTGGACATTTTGGCTCCCGCCGCGCCGGCGCAAGACGTTGCGGACGAGTCTGACGACGATTACGTTGAACAGCCGAGGCGTGTGTCTTACGAGAGCGATACTGATTTCTCGGCCGAGATTCCCGCGGCAACGCCCCATGCCGATATTGCATCCGCGTTCTCTTCGATTGGCGCCGGCGCTTCCAACTTCTTTAAGGGTGCGCTTGCAAAGGGCAGGAAATTTGTCGACGATTTCGAGGAGAAGCGCGCTGCCGCACGCGAGGCTGCCGAGCAGGAGGCTATCGCTCAGCAGCAGGCAGCCGAGGCGGCACGTGAGCGCGCGGCGCAAGAGTTCGAGCAGAACGAGGCTATGCAGTCCGTGCCCGTCGACGCTGCCGAAGCTACGACGTCCTTTGAGTCCCAGCAACCGGCGTCCGCGGATGTTGTTGAGGCGACGACGTCTTTCGAGGCTCAGCAGCACGTCGATAGCACCATGTCGTTTGATGCCGCGCAGTTCGATTCCACGATAACGTTTGAAAAGCAAGGCACCGCGATTGCCGAGTCCCTTCCTGTTTCCGATGAGCGGGGCGATGCGGCAGACGATGACGAGCCTATTGATGCTGCCGCAATCCAAGATGCCGCCGAGGACGAGCCCGTCGAGGTCAACTGTGACGAAGAGCAATACGCGACAGCCGATCAAGGTGATTCGACCGAGGTCGAGCAGGAGGAAGTGCCTGCGGTTTCCGAGGCTCCCGAGACAGATGAGTCGAGGCCTTACTCCACGCAGATTTTCACCATGCCGACCCCGAGTGGTTCCGGTGCCACGGTTGCCGATGTTGCTCCCACCCAGGACGAAACGGTCGATTCCCTTATGGCCCAGATTTCCTCCCAGGCATCGCCGCGTCCGCAGATGAATGTTCCCGATCCGGCGTCGGCTCCGTCGCCTGCACCTTCCTCGTCTCCGCTGGCTTCGGTCCCCGATCCGTCGCTGCCGTCGATGAAGCAGGCAAACGTTGCGTCTCGCACGTCGCTGTTCGACCTTCCCGACCCCTCCGCACAGGTCAACGACCCCTTTGCTACCGCTCAGGGTCCCGAACCCACATCGGCACCCGTTGCGCCTCCTATGCCCGTTGCGTCGGGCGCTCAGCCGATCGAGACCATTTCGGCTCCCGCCCCGGCGGCACCCAAGTCTCGCAAGCGCGGCCTGGGCGGCCTGTTCGGTCGTAAAAAGAAAAACGAACAGGACAGCATGAGTGATTGGCTGGGCGTCGAAGACGATTACGATGCCAAGAAGTCCGGTCGCGGCATCGGTTCGTGGGATAATTTCGAGGACGATAACGATGGCTGGAAGGGCGGCGCTACGTCTTCCGACGGCGCTTCCTCCGAAGATATGCTCTCGGCTGTCGCCTCTATGGGCGATGATGAGCTGCTCGGTCACGATATCTGGTTTGTGGCAACGGGCGCCTCGGATTGTGATGGCGCCGGTATGAAGGCCTTCTTGGCTTCGCATCGCGATAAGCTCCGCGGCGTATTCTTCATCAATCTTGAATCCGTCGGCGCCGGTAGGCTTTCGGTGGTGACGGTTGAGGGCGAACAGCAGCTGCTCAAGGGAGATCGCCGCATCATGAACCTGGTCAGCAAGGTGTGCAAGTCGTTCCATGTCGATTGTGGCGCGCTCGAGATGCCCTATGCCAAGACCGATGCCTATGCCGCGCTCGAGGCGAGCCGCCGAGCCCTCACCATCGCCGGCGTGGACGGCACGCGCCTGGCTTGCGCTCGTACCGAGGACGACCTGCCCCACAATGTCAACCCGACGAACATTGCCACGGTATCCGAGGTCGTGACCGAGGTTATCCGCCGTTCGTAGACGGAGCTCTAAGGAGTCAACGTGTTTTCGTATATTAAGCGCCATTGGCCTGTCTACGTGATTTTGACCTTGATCGCCATTGCGTTAGGGTTTGGGGCTGCCTACATCGTGGGTGCGAAGGGCTCGACCCCCGCCTCCGCAATCAGCGAAGAGGTGGAGCAAGAACAGAGTACGGGTGCCGATGGGATTCCTGAGTCCGAGCAGGCAATCGTTGATGGTGGATCTTCGTCTGCAGAGTAGATGCGGCGATTTACATGATTGAAAGCGGGCGAGCCGGGGGACTGGCTCGCCCGCTTTTTCATCGCGCTAGCGCTTCTTTGGGATCGACCTAAGGCGAGCGAACCATAGGGCTGCGGCACCCGAGGTCAGAAGCGCGGTGATGCAAGCGGTGATGGGAACTGATCCTGTTGCCGGTAGGTCCTGCGGTAGGGTACAGCGTTGAATGACACGGTCCTCGTCATGTGACTCAAGTTTATCGCCGCCGCCGCCGTTGCGGCAAAGATCGACGCGCGCGCTGTTGGTGAGTGCGGTTTGGGGCGTATAAGCCGACGTTGCCTGCATGTGCACGACTGCGCCCCGAGCGTCTGTGCCAAGGATTGCTTTGGCATCGTCAAGGTCGTCGTGCTCATCTTTGAGATCATCGCGGGTCCAAGAATCTGCATCGCTTCGAGTTGTAAAGTCGGCGGCTACCGCACCGTATTCAATGCGAATGCCCGTTACGACGGTATTGGATGCAAGGTCGAGTTCTTTCGTCTCGAGTGTGGTGGATTCCGTGGTCGAGACATCCTCCTTCCAGAGGTGCCATCCGTCGTAATCGACGAGGCGGCAATCCTCACCCAATCTTTCTATTACTTCGTCGGACTCAAGCCAAGGATTTTCGTGCCCATCGTCAAGTGTCGCGTTTGCCGGCTCATCGGTGTCTATCGAGTCCAACGGCGTCGTGCGATACCACACGTTGCACAGACCGTTGAGGTCGCCGATGGCGACGGGGGTTTCGATTGAGACGAATCTCGCCGTATCGTCCTCGGCACACTCAAGATCATCGGTAATTGTGAACTCATCAACCCAGGTAGCTGAATCGTTTCGAGCGTCGATGGTATAGGAGAAAAGACCGTCCGTATTGGTTTGCGTTGCGGCGCGATTTTTACCATCGCCGTTGGCCAGCAGACCCTTCCCGATAGGTTGGACAAGCTCCTGACGCTTGTCGACCTGTCCTTTGATCTCGATGGGCGCATCCTTCATCGCGACGGATTGGACTTCTCCCGTATCCTTTATTTCAAACGTTATCTCCTCGGCAAGGTCATAGGTCCGCGGAGACATCATTTCGCGCAACGAGTAGGTGCCGGGTGCAAGATGTTCGACGCGGTGCGGATTGTCGGATGAGGTCCAGGAGTCTATTTCGGTTTTATCGGGACCATATAAGGTGAGCTGTGCGCCTTTCACTTCCTGCTCTCCGCTTGCATCGACCTTGGAGATATCAACCTTGGTGTAATCGTCGGATACGTTAAGCCGTACTTCTACAACGGGTGTTTTCCGGTCGGCATAAGCGAGGTCTACGATATGGGGCGTCCGGTCGAGTAAGAAGCCTGCCGGCGCTTGAGTCTCGACAACCTCGTAGCGTGCGGTGCCAGATCCCAGCGGGAGGTCGTCCGCGCGTGCTTCTCCAGTTTCATCCGTTGTGACGGTAGCGACAGTCTCACCGTCGAGCGCGGCAATGCTACCGTCGGGGCGCACGATATCACCCGAGGCACGGATCTCAAAGATGGCGCCCGCGAGGCTGCTGCCGTCTTCGACATCGGTTTTAACGATCCTGATGTTTCCGGTCGCGGCGTGGTCATAATACGAGGCGATTGCAACGGGCGTTAGGTTCGTGTCGGCGGGTATGTTTACCTCGATCTCTTTGCCGACAAGATAGGGCTCTTTGGCCGAGGTTTCGCGTACATAATAGGTGCCCGGCACGAGCGATTCGGGCAGTGTGACGGTCCCGGTCGCGTCAGTCGTAAAGGTATCCATTACGTTATGTGCTGGATACCAGCAAGTTTGTGAGACAGGTTCGTGATTGCTGTCGAGGAGTTGGAAGGCGAATCCGGCTAGGGGAACAGAAGCGCCTGTTTGGGCATCGCGTTTTACAATCTGGAGATGCGTCGACAGAGCGTGGTTGTCCACGATATATTGAAGCTCGGCGCCGTCGGAAATCTGATTGGCCTCGACGGTCCATTCCCCTGCACGTTTAAAACCCTCGGGGACGGTTTCCGGAACCTCGCGAACCGTGTAGCCGGCGCGGTCGTACGGGATGGCTCCGTGGACACCGGCGGGTCGCTTGCCTGCGCCGAACCATGCTTCGGGCTGATCTTTGGTGGAGGCAAAGCCATAGATGTTTGTGGTCAGTGTGCCAACAACCTGCTGAGAGCTGTTGCTGACAACCTCAAAGACAACACCTCCTGCCGGCTGCTCCAGGCCGGATTGATCGCTATTGCCGTAGTCCTTGAATTTGGAAATCTCAAGGTCAAACGCAATGGGGATATCGGAAACGCGCGATTCGATCTCGACCACGCCTGAATCACCGAGCTGGTCGGCTCTAACGGTATAGGACCAGCTATCGTTGGATGGCAGGTAGCCCTCGGGGGCTTTTGATTCATAGATGGTAAAGGTTCCTAGGGGGACATCGGTGAGGGTGGCTCGACCGCTTTCGTCGGTCGTGAGGATTTGCGCCCATCCAGGGGTTGATTGCGACACACACGTGAACTCTGCTCCTGCGAGTGAAGATCCCACCTGGGGGCCGGCATTCGTCGCGGCATCGAGTTTTACGATACACAGGCTAATGGTGCCGGGCTGTTCATCAATGGCGACCTGTCCACCGTCATTTCCCGTGGTAAAGGCGATGCGATCACGACGGGGGACATAGCCGGCCGGCGCCTTCGTTTCAACTAGGTAGTATGCCGTGTTGGGCAGAAGTGCTGCCTGCGCTCGACCGTTGCTGTCCATCTGGACGGTGCCGACAGGCGCGCCGCTGGCGCTCTCAAAAATATCGAATGTTGCACCGGTAAACTGATAGGTATTGTTTCCGCTGGTAATAACGGTGTTAGCGGACTGCTTTTGGAAGGAAACAGAGACCGCTGGCAGTACATAGAGCATGTCTTGACGTTTGCTGCCGCCCGATACGGCCCCTAGATAGCGTCGCGCGCGGTGCGGAGCGGCTTTGATGCTTCCCGATTTTGCACTGTCGTGGAGCCACCGCGCAGCCGCCACGACTTCATTGTCGGCGGTAAAGTGTCCGCTCTTGGTTTTACCCTGAGCGGTCGTGTAGGAGTAGGTGCCGTCGACATGGGTAGTGCCGTTGAGCATCCATACGGCGAGTTGGGTGGCGGCGCGGGCGCGATCGGGTGAAAGATGGTAACCGCCAAACGACGTGGCGGTAGGATATCCGTGACAAACGATTGCCGCGAACTCGTCGTCGAGCCACACCCAGCCTTGATCAAAGTTGAGCCATGGGCCGCCCGGCTTGGTGGGGCCGGGGCGCTCCTGGTTCATGCAGTAGGCAATCGAGGCGTCTTGAGCTTCATACTTGCCGATAAAGAAGGGTCCACAATCATCGCTAATAGTGCGGAAGCCGAGCTGGTCGTAGCCATCGACGGCAAATGCGGCTCCCGGTGCCAGGCAGCCGAAAAGCAGGAAGAGGAGCAGGAGCAGCGGACCTGTTGCGATTGCGCTGTGGACAGAGTGCGTGGGTGCGTTGGACATGGCTGCTCCTTATCCCTCGTGCGCCGCACGGGGAGGCCGCGGCGCTTGGGATGAGGCTACCGCCATGATTCATGCGGGTAAGTACCAGAAGCTGACCAAAAGCTTGCCCGATCTCTGACAAATCGAACTCAAATACAACAATCAGATAAAAGTGCAGGTAGAAGATAGGGAGAACAGGAGGTCAAAGGTCCTCGTCTCCACAATTGACATGTTTTCCAAACGAATCTCCACAGCTAAAACAAGCATCGCCACCCTTGTATCGAACAAGACAACCGCGTTATACTAGCCAACACACAAGCGGGCATCGCCAAGTGGTAAGGCATCAGCTTCCCAAGCTGGTATCATGGTGAAGCATTGCGAAACACGAGAAATGTGCATTCGCTAAATCCCCAGTTCAGAACATACTTTTTTGAAACCTCTGAACGTCTTCGATTTCCTTCTCGATTTCTGCAACCCCGAATTTTCCAGTACGCTTCCAGTATTTGCGAAACGTACGGCTCATTCGCACATTTATTGAATGGGTTGCCTGACCTCCACGGCGTGGCTTATGCCACAGGAATGGAGGCGCATCATGACGTGCAAAACGATAGCGGTAGCGAATCAAAAAGGAGGGACGGGAAAGACCGCGACAACGCTCAGTCTCGGCATTGCACTAGCTAAGCTCGATAAGCGCGTGTTGCTGGTAGACACGGATCCTCAAGGCGATCTGACCAAATCGCTCGGCTGGGCAAACCCCGATTCTTTAGAGATCACCGTCGCCAATCACATCCAGGCGGTGATTGACGGCATAGACCTGCAAGCCGACGAGGGGATCCTCAGCCACAAAGAAGGCGTCGATCTCATGCCCGCGAACATCGACCTTGCCAGCATGGAGATGGGGATCTTCATGGCGATGTCGCGTGAGCAGATTCTCAACACCTGGCTTTCCAGCATCAAGGATAGCTACGATTACGTCCTTATCGATTGCGCGCCAACGCTCGGCATTTTGCCCGTGAACGCGTTCGTCGCATCAGACAGCGTGCTCATTCCGGTCTCGGCTGAGTTCCTGCCAGCATCCGCGATGACCGAGCTCCTGAAGACTATCAACAGGGTCAAGCGTCAGATCAACCCCTCTCTTGATGTCGAAGGGATACTGATCACGCTCTTCGATACCAGAAACAACCTTGCTCGCGAGGTGGAACAGACCATCCGCAGCCAATACGGCAATGCCTATCGCGTATTCGATTCAATCATCCCCCGAGCTGTATCAGCCGCAGAAACACCTGCCGTCGGTGTAAGCATCTTCGCGTATGACAAACGGGGCAAAGTTGCGACCGCCTTCACCAACCTTGCGGATGAGGTGGTCTGCAATGGCTAAGAAGAGAGTGAACATCAACCTTCCATCAGTAGACGAGCTCTTTACCTCGCAGGTCGAGCGAGACTCGAAGGGAAGCAGCGTCATCCAATTGCTGCCGGTTGCCTCGATCACGCCTTTTCCCAACCATCCCTTCGGCGTGCGTGACGATCAGGATATGGATCAGCTCGTCGAGAGCATTCAGGAGCATGGCATTCTCTCGCCTTTAACTGTGCGAGCTGCAACCGATGGAACATTCCAACTCATAAGCGGCCATAGAAGAAAGCATGCAGCGGAGATAGTCGGTCTATCCAATGTTCCATGCATCGTAAAGGACCTCACCGACGATGAGGCCGTCATCGCAATGGTGGATTCGAATCTGCAAAGGGAGACCATCCTGCCGAGCGAACGGGCATTCGCTTATTCGATGCGCCTTGAGGCTATGAAGCATCAAGGGAAACGCTCCGATTTAACTTCTGCGCAAGTTGCGCAGAAGTCGGACGGCAGGTGGTCACGGGATATCCTCGCTGAAGAGCTGGGTGTTAGCAAGGATATGATCCGACGCTACATCCGCCTTACCAATCTTATTCCAGAACTGCTTGCTCTCGTGGATGCGGGGCGCGTGAAGATGCAGCCAGCGATAGCGATCAGCTACCTTAAAGAGGACGAGCAGCATTGGCTTCTCGAAGCGATTGGTTCCCAAGCTTGCACGCCGTCCCATGCCCAAGCCGTCAAGATGCGCCGTTACTCGGAAGAAGGTAGCCTAACGGCAGCGCTTGTCCACTCCATCATGGAGGAGGAAAAACCCAATCAGGTTGAGCAATTCAAGATCCCAAGGAAGAGCATCTCGCGCTTCTTCAAAGAAGGCATGAGCAATATGGAGATGAGCGCGCGCATCATCAAAGCCTTGGAGCTACTTGAAGCAGCCGAGGCAAAGCGCGACTGGCTGGCCGAGGAAGAGGTGCATGATGGGTAACATGATGCACCGTGGGAAAGGATCGTTCACCCACGTCGAGAACACGGTCTTTTTCGATCACACCCTGAGCCTCAAGGCCAAGGGAATCTACTGTCAGATTCGCTCACTTGAGAACAACCCAGAATGGGTCTTCACCATTCGCGGCTTCGCAACGCTCGTTAAGGATGGAGTGGATGCCGTGACAGCTGGGCTCAAGGAGTTGGAGGGCGCTGGTTACATAATCAGAGCGAGGCGACGAAGCGAGAACGGGCGCTTCCTCAAGGCCGAGGAGGCCACATGGATCACGCTCGATGATCCGGCTATGTATGCGAGTGTTGCTGCCGAATTGAAGGAAGAAGGTTACGCGATCCTCTCCGAATTCAAGCACGACCCTGCCAGTAACGTGGAGTTCGAGCTGGAGAGTGATCTTCCTGCTGAGGGCAAAGATGACCCCGAGAACGACCAGGTCAGCACCAGAACGGGAAAATCCGTATCTGGAAATCCCGTATCTGGGAAAACCATATCTGGAAAATCAGATCCAATAAATTACTTATCCGATAAACAGACTGATGAAGATAAACCCCTCTCTTGCCTCCCAAAAGCCGAGCCAGAGTCAGACCGCAAAGAGGAGAAGGGTGAATTTTCAGCTTTCAGGAAGGGGGAGTTCACGGAGCCTTTCGAGAAGTTGTGCGAGATGTCCATCAAGCCGGTCTCATCGCTCAAGTTCAAGCGCGATTGCTTTGAGGCTTGGAAGCGAAAGGTCGCAGACGGCTACACGCCAGAGCAGATAATCCACGCTTACGATGCCTACGCGAAGGCCTACTGGATGAGGAATGCGGATGACAAGAAGCTCGCGAAGAACCTCATTCGCTGGCTCGAAGGAGAGGGCGGCCTCGAAGCTTTTGCTGACGAACCGATACCACCGAGCCTGCTTGGGCATGACGGCAAGCCACTCACCATGGAGGAGCTTGCCGATGCCGACCCGGGTTTCGCGCCTCTCTGGAACAGGCTCAAAAGCGCCCGCTGCGTCGTACTTTCGCTCATGATCGTCGAAGCGGAAGAGCGGCCCTCGCAAGAGGAGCTGGATGCAGCATGCGACAAAGACAGGCAATTCCAGCGATGCTTGGCAAAGTGCAGAGAACGATACGAGAGGTACCTGAAGCTCTTCGAGCTATTCAACGAGAAGGGTCAGGATAATGATTAATCAATGTTTTCGGCTTCCGTATAGCCATGCATTCCGTGTCGCTTGGTGCACCCGAAGCGCATCGGCAAGCCAATCGGGAATATAATTGACGGGTCACGCTAACTGAATACGTACACCAAATACCGGACAGAGGGGCATCTGCCGTATTGGGTATTTGGTGTACATTTCCCAACAGCGTGACAACTGAGGTGGATGCCTCTCTTTTTGAGGACAACGGCTACCATCTTTTCTAATGGTTGGAGGGAAGAAAAGGGTTCAACTAGATGGCAACCGAGAAAGACTATTCGATATCCGCCAGTGCGGTCAACGCTGTGGTCGAGTCAGCCGAGAAGATAGAAGGTGCAGCCTTGTTGCTCCTTTTACTGGAGGAGAAAGCTGGGGATGATGGCACCGTCGCATCACCAGAGCTGGCAGCTATAAGAAGCATCCTTGAAAGCTGCGCCAAAGACCTCAATAGCGCTTTTCAGGAAGTTTAAGAGCCCTCCCTATCAGCCCAAACCAACCTGATCGGATGCCCTTCTCTTAGAACTCCCTCTTCCAGGCATCGTATTCCTCCTGGGTGATCTCGCCCGTTATCAAGCGGTGGCGGATCTCGCCCCACGCGCTTATGGCCTCAACCGCTTTCTGGGCGTTCTTCGCTTTCGGATCGATCCAGAGACCGCCGTCGCACATGTCAGGAACGAGTCCGAACTCCTCTTCCAGTTGAAGCAAGGCCCCCACAAGGTCCTTGGCGCTTTCTATCCTGTGGTCTTCGAGCATCCTTGGCGACACGTTGAGGGCATGGGCAATCGTCTCCAGCTGACTTTCGCCGGGCGTTCTTATCCCTCTTTCGTAGTGGAGGATCGCGCCCTGGGTCAGGCCGACCTTCTCTGCCAGCTTCGCGGAGCTCAAGTTCTGCGCCTTCCGATATCGCCTAATGTTTTCGCCGACCGTTGCCATGTACACCCTCAATCGCTCGATCTCAACGCTGCAATCATTATCGTACAAATTCGTACTGCAGTGCAGAGCGCGCTGCGTAGAGGTCGAATTCGGAATGCTTCAGTAAGGGCTTCTTGGTCACCATTGCCGCACCGCTTCTTGAGAGATGAGCTGCCACAAGAGGCGTTTGCTAGAAAACCACAGTTTGTTCGATTGACGAAATCTCGATCTGGATGCATCATTATCTAATCCATAATCGAACAAATGTTCCCTTTATAAGGAGGTGCCATGCGCGATCGCATCATCATGCACATAGACATGAACGCCTTCTATGCGTCTGTTGCACAGCACCTCGATCCATCGCTGCGTGGCAAGGCGGTCGCGGTCGCAGGCGACCCGAAAAAGAGGAATGGCATCATCCTCGCGAAGTCTCGCGAGGCCAAGGCTGTTGGCGTGAAGACAGCCGAGGCCATATGGCAGGCGAGGCAGAAGTGTCCCGATCTCGTTGTTGTGCCGCCGGACTACGCGGCGTACAAGAGGTACTCGAAGCTCGCGCGCATGATCTACTACGATTACACAGACAGGGTTGAGCCCTTCGGCCTGGACGAGTCTTGGATCGATGTGACTGGATCGCTTCCGCTGTTCGGAGGCGATGCCATGCTCGTGGCGAGGGAGATATCGGAGCGAGTGAAGTCCGAGCTCGGGCTTCTCGACTGTTCTTCTGACGAGCTCCCTGAGCTCGCCGCGCACGGCATTCTCGTCGAATGTTACGATGGGGTCGGACATGGTTCCGCCTCCTAATATGATCGAATCTAGACAACTCAATCATACCGAAGGCCGGGACCATGTCTTCTTGTATCTAGACTATGCTGCTGTCAAAGTGCGCAAGAGATTGTACGTTACCACGGTATGGTAGAATGATTATTACAAATTAGAAGTTGTAAAGGAGACTTTGTATG
>CAUAWV010000023.1 GCA_958433005.1 uncultured Collinsella sp.
TTGGCAGGCGCCTGCTGCTGTGCCTTCTTCTTGTTCTTCTTGTTGGCCATTTGGGTTACCTCCGCGCAATGCGCTTATACATGAGTAAACCGTAAGCCCCCAAGTGGGAGCTTACGGAATAATGACTGGCACGCCAGGAAGGACTCGAACCCTCAACACTCGGTTTTGGAGACCGATGCTCTACCAATTGAACTACTGGCGTATATGACTAGAGACTAGCGAGTCTCTTTGTGCAGCGTGTGGTGACGGCACCAGGGGCAATACTTCTTGATCTCCATACGATCAGGCATGGTCGACTTGTTCTTGGTGGTCGTATAGTTGCGGCGCTTGCACTCAGTGCACGCAAGAGTAACTAGAGTACGCATGTATCCTGAACCTTTCATTTCCGCCCCGTACGGGCACGAGTTGTTACTTTATCAGCTCCACGTAAGTGCTGTCAATGAAAACCTCGAGTCAATTGGTTCTCGGTGGATCCATTCATATTTGGAACACATCAATAAAGCCAGCGAGATCTAATCAACCCCAACGTCTTAGGGAAATAAACGCTCGATACGCTACGCAAGAGAGCGACGTGCGCAGAAAAGAACCCGGCACCCTAACAGTGCCGGGTTCTTTAAGTCATCGGTATCAGAGAGCTAATTTACTCAATGATGGTGGAGACGATGCCCGAACCGACGGTGTGGCCACCCTCGCGGATAGCGAAGCGCAGGCCCTCCTCCATGGCGATCGGGTGAATGAGGTCGCCCTCGATGGTGATGTGGTCACCAGGCATAGCCATCTCGGTGCCCTCGGGGAGCTTGACCGTACCGGTAACGTCGGTGGTACGGAAGTAGAACTGAGGACGATAACCATCGAAGAACGGGGTGTGACGGCCGCCCTCCTCCTTGGTCAGAACGTAGATCTCGCCGGTGAACTTGGTGTGCGGGGTAACCGAACCGGGCTTGCAGAGAACCTGGCCGCGCTCGATGTCCTCACGCTTGATGCCGCGGAGCAGCAGACCGACGTTGTCGCCAGCCTCGCAGAAGTCCATGGACTTACGGAACATCTCGATACCGGTAACGACGGTGTTCTGGGTATCCTTGATGCCGACGATCTCGACGGGCTCGTTGAGCTTGAGCTCACCGCGCTCGACACGGCCGGTAGCAACGGTACCACGGCCGGAGATGGTCATAACGTCCTCAACGGCCATCAGGAACGGGAGGTCGTTGTTACGAGCAGGCGTCGGGATGTACTCGTCGACAGCCTTCATGAGCTCGCGAATGGCGTCCATCCACTTGGCGTCGCCCTCGAGAGCGCCCAGAGCGGAACCACGGATGACGGGGATGTCGTCGCCGGGGAAATCGTACTCGGAGAGGAGCTCACGGGTCTCCATCTCGACGAGGTCGATGAGCTCGTCATCGTCGACCATGTCGCACTTGTTCAGGAAGACGACGATGTAGGGAACGCCGACCTGACGGGCGAGCAGGATGTGCTCGCGGGTCTGAGCCATGGGGCCGTCGGTAGCGGCGATGACCAGGATAGCGCCGTCCATCTGAGCAGCACCGGAGATCATGTTCTTGACGTAGTCAGCGTGGCCCGGGCAGTCAACGTGAGCGTAGTGACGGGCAGCGGTCTCGTACTCGACGTGGGAGACGGAGATCGTAATGCCGCGCTCGCGCTCCT
The DNA here is from genome assembly GCA_958433005.1 of uncultured Collinsella sp. Taxonomy (GTDB): domain Bacteria; phylum Actinomycetota; class Coriobacteriia; order Coriobacteriales; family Coriobacteriaceae; genus Collinsella. The sequence goes on from CAUAWV010000023.1 coordinate 1,663, forward strand.
CGGGAGCCTTGTCGATGTTCTCGAACGCAGTGAAGTCAGCCTTGCAGCCCTCGGTCTCAGAGAGAACCTTGGTGATGGCGGCGGTCAGCGTGGTCTTGCCGTGGTCGACGTGACCAATGGTGCCGATGTTAACATGCGGCTTAGTGCGCTCAAACTTCTCTTTGGCCATAAAGCCCTCCTCTTAATAGGTCGTCCCCGGACGGGACTTTGCCTTTATACCATAGTGGCCTCTCAACATACTATTGAGAAGCCACCGTGTTACCTATGGTAGCGGTGACTGGATTCGAACCAGTGACGCCACGGGTATGAACCGTGTGCTCTAACCAACTGAGCTACACCGCCGGATGGAGCCTGCAACCAGACTTGAACTGGTGACCTCTTCGTTACCAACGAAGTGCTCTACCGACTGAGCTATACAGGCACTTGACGGGTGGGAGCTATAGGATTCGAACCTATGTAGGCAGAGCCAACGGGTTTACAGCCCGTCCCCATTAACCACTCGGGCAAACTCCCAATCGTTCAAGTATCCGCAGGTTCTTTGGTCTTTTGGGCCTCCGCCCCCGCGAACGAAAAAGATAATACGATGCAACCTTGGGGGCTGTCAATGAAAACCTCTAGATACACGGTACCGGGCGTATCTATATATCCTTGACCTGCGTTTTTGTTGGGTTTGGATATGAAGGACGGTGAATTTGCATATAGCGGTGACATTTCCCGAGGGAACACTTTGGCGTAGTGGAGTGAGCCTGCAGAATATTGCTTCGATAACGACTCATTTGAACCTATATATAGGTCGGGATCGGGCTTCCCAGACAGAAGATTGCTCTTCCCAGGCAGAATCGAGCGTGGATAATCTGCCACTTTGCCGTGCCATCGAATCCAAAGTGGCAGATTATCCACGCTCATTCACTAAGCGGGATTTTTCCACGCTTGTATGTCCGATAATCCACGCTCAGCCAGGATGACCGGGACCGGTCCGGCCTTTGTCTCGATCTATAACATTTAGAGAACATTTTCTCCCCTATCTGTTACAGATCGAGATGTTTCGCAGAGACCCCAGCTTACGTCTCATTCTGTAACAGCTAGAACGGTTTTCAGCCCCTTCGTGTTACAGATCGAGACATTCCCCGCTCAACCCGTCTTAATATCTCAATCTGTAACAGCTTGAAGACAAATACCGGTCTAGATGTTACAGATCAAGATTGAATCGTTTGGGCTGAATATCCCCAAGATATTGGCTGGCGGTCACTAGAGCTCAATCTCGTCAAAGTCAAAAGCTTTCAAAGTGAGTCCAACGAGCTTGTCTGTGCGCTCCTGAATCTGCTCGCTGGTCCAGGTATCCGTGTTTACCAACTCGTCGTTCAGGTTCAACCCGTTGCGGTATCCGACATTCGCCCCGTTGACATCCTTGCGGTCTCGCTTGGTCACAAAGGGCATGTTGCTCAGCTTTGAGTTATACCCGGTAATGGTTAGATTTCCAAGCGTGTGGACCTGTTTCTCCTGCACCTCAATCGCCTTAGACATGTCGCCGTCCGCAACCATCTTCACCCATTCATCTGGAATGTTCTTGCCCTGAGGGAAGATGTGCTCGATTGTCCAGACGTAGTTTCCGGAGGCGTATCGTTCCCAAAGTGGCTTCATCTCTTTCGTAACGCTCGGAGATGCAATAACAGTAAGGATGTAGCGCGTCATATCGGGATTGACGTCGTAAATCGGCCCCTCAAGACGTTCTTTGAAGGAAGCATCACTGGCAGACACGTCGACAAGGCGCTTCTTGATGTACTCCGCGGCTGCAATGCCCTTGAAGCCCTCACTTTCGAGGCTCTCACAAATATTGATGAAGAGTCTTTCAAGGTCACGTGTGGGAGGCGTATCGGTGAGGTTGCGCCGGACAAAGAAGCAGACGAGGAGCTTAACAAGAAGCGCGAGGGTTTCATCTTTTAGCTCCAACTGGTTCTGCTTCTTGAAGAGGAACAGCAGCATCAGGTAAGATGCGACGCCCTGCGCTCTCGAAAGCTCCAAAAGCTGATGCGAAAGCTCGGAATCCGGACTTTCTTGATCGAGCCCAATGATCTTCGAGTAGAGTGCGGAATTCTCGGTCAGCTCGTCCAACACCTTAAGGGCGCCGTCATCAGATTCCATCCGCTTCTCGTAGATTTTCAGAAGGTTGGAACGCGTGGCAACGGAACCGAGAGGGAGTTGGGAACCAGATTCGCCGATAAATGGCTTGTTCACCTCCCGGCGGAAGGCGTCGTAGTTCTGACGGAAGAAGCGCTCCTGCGTCTTGTAGTCATCGCCAAGATTGTGGAGCACTTCCTGCCAGCGCTCAAAGTAATAGTCGAGCTGCTCGTCATCCACCCCGGCAACCTTGCCAAGAAGCATGTTCTTGATGAGGTCGACGGCGCTCAAGGGAACACCACGGTTGTTAAGGGACGCGAACAAGGTGTAGGCGTCAGCATGGCTATCGACGGTAATCTGAACCACGACCGCCGAGCACACCAACCTGCAGATATCAAGCAGGCAGCGAACGCACTCGATTCCGTCCCTGCCCTCAACGTCCTCACCCAGTCGATCGTAAAAATAGTTGAACGCCTTAGACATCTTTCTCAGACCGAGGAACTTTGGCATCTGCATAACCTCATCTAGGCCGATATGCTCCTTCAAGATCCAGCGGTAATCCTCAAGGTTATGATTCTGGACCTGAGGAATAACACGTGTCTTTGACTTGTCAGATTTCAAGATCAGACGATTGCGCAGGGGTCGGATATCGTCCAACATCATGTCGTCATCGATAGAATCCTTATGTTCCATGATGCGAGTATAGAGGGCGGCAAGGAGAAGACTGAGCGTCGTCAGGCGTTGCTGGCCATCGATAACTTCATAGTGAATGGTATCCATCTTGGAATTCACAGTCCCGTTCACGACAATAAACGAGCCCAGGAAGTAGCCAGCGTCGTTTTGGGTGATATCATCATAGAGATTCGCCCAGTCGCGCTGATTCCAAGTGTATTCGCGCTGGTAACGAGGAATGTCATAGATTTTTAGCATATCGGTCGACAGAATATTGGCAACCGTTGGGTCCTCTACGCTATTAATCATTATGAGTCCTTTCAACCGCCTTGCTCACAAACGACGGGAAGTCCTTGTCGCTCTTGACTTCTCGCGCCGAATTAAATCTAGACCATAGTAATACCCATGGGCTACAGGAAAGAGAGTCGTGCACGGCGCGCAGTCTTTCGAGAAGCAGCATCGGAGCTCTCGGCACCTTGGTCACTTTCCGCCCTATCCCAGCTGGAGACACAAAGCCCAAAACTCTAATGGAGACAGCAACTGTAAGCTTGGCTTTTCCCGCTTCATTGCACGCATTTATTGACATTGGACATCGGTCACAAAACACACAAGTGCACTTTCAGATTTAATTGTTGCATTTTTGTTGTATGAGCTGTTGCATGAGAAGGCAGAATCAGAGGCTATATCGCCTCTGACCTGCGAAAACTCATGGAGCCAGTGACAGGAAGTCCGCGTATTCGCTTCGCGAATCCGCTCCGGCTTCGGATGCCTGCCGGCATCCTCGCCCGCTCGCTACGAACGCTCCGCGTTCGCTTGACGCTCGCGCCCTCGCAGGTTCGATTCCGGCACACATAAGAAACGGGCCCTGTCCCACAAGGAACAGAGCCCGAAACTCTCATGGAGCCAGTGACAGGAATCGAACCTGCAACCCACTGATTACAAATCAGTTGCGCTACCGTTGCGCCACACTGGCACACTTGGCGCTTTCGCGCGAAGCCAATTAAGAATAAAGGAATTGCGGACGAGGCGCAACAGGCCCTTTGACCGACCACATCTCAAAACTATTCGCCAGGACGAATAGTATTAATTAGAATGGAATAGATAAAACTGTTCGTTCTAACGAAGGGTTTCGCGATGCTTACTACCAAGGAAGCCGCCGAACTGCTCGGCATCACTCCGCGCAGGGTGCAGGAGCTCATAAAAAACGGAGCACTTGAGGGCCGCAAGGCTTCTGGCGTGTGGCTTATCGACAAAGACAGCGTAGACACGCGACTCCGCTCCGCAACTAAAAGAGGAGGACGGCCTCGTCGTGGACATGGGAAAAGCGAGATCGCATTCACCCTCATGAATCGCACGCACGAAGTCGCCCAGCTGGTCTACAGCACATCGCGAAAAGACTTTACCCACATCGGCGCCGACGTCGATCGTGCCCACGCCCCTATTGGAGTACTTGGCCCCAATAGCCCCATATCGCTCGACTCCTTCCGCATCTGGTGGCGCGGCCGCGGTATCCCGCTCGCACGCATTGGGCTAGCCTCCCTGCTTGCAGAAGCCGCAGTCGATGTTCCCGACGAACTCATCCAGCGAAATCTTGGCCTCTCCCTATCCGACCAGTATTGGATTAGGCCCCAAGACTCCGGTCTCGCGTGGGAAGATATTAACTTCTTCAATAACGCCTTTGATGACGTCTCGCTAACCATTGCACCCTTCGCCCCGGAGGGTAAGGCAGCTGCCGCAAAGCCCGACAACACCTCGGACGGCAATCTTCAAAAGTACTGGACGTGCGAGGGCGAGCGTCGAATTCTGCATAAGGCAGGAGCGCACCTGAACCAGGAACCTTATAACGAGCTGGTAGCGACCGCGCTCCACCGTCGCATCCTAAACGCCTGCGATTATGTACCTTACTCGCTCGAGGGCACGGGTACTTCCGCCCTGAGCACATGCGATGTCTTCTTAACTGATGAAGAAGAGTATGTTCCTGCGTTCTATGTAAACCAGCACGCAAACGCAGATGAACGGCTAACCGACTACGAGCGATATGTAGCAAACTGCGAGGAGTTCGGGGCGACAGGCGTCAAGGATGCCCTTGACCGCATGATCGTATGCGATGACATCATTGCCAACTACGACCGTCATTGGCGCAACTTCGGCCTCGTGCGAAACGTCAACTCACTGGTCTGCAGACCAGCCCCCATCTTCGATTCGGGCTCATCACTCTGGTGCAACATATCACTAGAGGAGCTTAGGGCGGGAGAGCACAGTTTTACCAGCGCACAATTTCATTCAAGTCCCGCCAAACAAATGTTGCTCGTCGAGGACATGGGCTGGTTTGACGGCAACAAACTCGAGGGCTTTGTCGACGAGGCGATCGAGATTCTGTCTAAAAACGATGCCCTAGCAGCGAGACTGCCTTATCTAAAAGAGGCGCTAACGTGGCGCCTCGAAAGAATGATCGACATCGCTGAATGGAGTTAGCGAGGCAGCATTCCCCCGCCAACTCCCCTACCTCCCGCGCAGGGCCTTGAGCTTGGCCAGGGCATCGGGGCTCAGGCGACTGCCCAGAGTCATCTTGATCTGCGGAGCTTCCTCTGCCTCGTGAACGTCGTTATCGATCTGTTTGATCTCGTCCACCAGCATGCGGCTCGAGATGCGCGTGACGCCCTTGCCCATGACGACGGCCTGAATCGTACCGTCGCTCGATACCACGGAGCACGCGCGGCCTTCCTCGCGCGCCTCGATGCAGAGCTTCTGCACCACGGTATCGGCAGAGACGCCCGTCGGCGAAAACTCAATGCGCACGCCGCGGGCCGGTAGGTTGGGGCGCTCGCTGGAGATGTTGCCCGCGCCGTCGAACACGATCACGGCCTCGTAACGGCCCTGGGCAAACGCCGCGACATCGTTGATGAGCGCAGTACGAGCCATATCGTGGACGTCGCTGGAATACGGATCGTCGGAATGGTCGTACACGAGCTTTTCGTAGCGCGGCGTGCAGTGAATCACGTTGTAGCCGTCGACCACCAGCAGCTCGGGCTTGTTGGAGTGCACCGTCGAGACCGGATCGGCGATAGCCTGTGCAAACGCATTGCCGCCCACGCCGTAGGTCGCGGCCGAGACAATCGGCTTGGCCGAGCCTTCGCCAAAGCGCTTGGCTTTGGACTTGGCACGGTTCTTTTTGGACATGCGCTACTCCTCCCCCATGAGCTCGCCGGCGTTGCGGCGCAGCCACTCAAAGCACAGCGCCGTGGTCGCCTGGGCAACATTGAGGCTCTCGGTCATGCCGCGCTGGGGAAGCTTGGTCAAAAAGTCGCATTTCTCGAGCACCAGGCGCGAGATGCCGTCGCCCTCGGACCCCATGACGAGCGCCACGCGACCCTCGAAGGGAGCATCCCAGCAACTGCCCTCAGCATGCTCGGAGGCACCGCCCACCCAAAAGCCAGCGGCCTTGAGGTCATCGAGTGCACGGGCGATATTGGGAACCTGCGCGATAGGCAGATGCATGACGGCGCCGGCTGAGGTCTTGTAGCTGCCCACGGTCACGCCGGCGGCACGCTTGTTGGCGATGACGACACCCGCGGCGCCCACGACCTCGGCGGAGCGCACGATGGCGCCAAAGTTACCGTCGTCAGTCACATGGTCGAGCACGATGACGAGCGCCGGACCGTCACCCGCGCGGTCGAGGATATCAGCGACATCGGCATAGGGGAAGTTTCCAACCTCGAGCGCAATGCCCTGGTGAGCGCCATGGCTCGACAGTGCATCAAGCTGCGCGCGCGGCACATACTTAATGCGGACGCCCGCGGCGTTGAGGTCGTCGACCAGACGAGACAGGGCGGCATCGCGCTCCCCGCCCTCGGCGATGAGCGCGCACTTGACGGGAAAACCAGTGCGCAGCGCCTCGGCGGCAGCACGACGACCTTCGATAAACTCGCCCTTGGGAGCCTGGACAGCGTCGCGGTTGCGATCGCGCTGCGGACGTGCGGCCTGGGTGCGATCGCGCTGGCCCTTGGGAGCGGCAGCGCGATCATTGCGGCGAATCGGACGCGAGCCAGAAGCAGCCTGCTTGCCGCCACGAGACGCACGCTTGCGATTGTCGGCCATATAGCGACCTCCTTAAATAGATAACGAACAAGAATCGACCGTCCGAGCCACGGCACCTTGCCTTTCAATCGTCGGGCATGACCACCAGGTCTATGCCCTCCTCTTTCAAGGCAATCTGCCGCACCTCGAACGGTCGACAAATACTAGAGAGTCTTAATACGAGTGCCCGCAGCAGTATCCTCAATGGTGAGGCCCAGGTCCTTGAGCTGGTCACGGATGGCATCGGCCAGATCCCAGTTCTTGGCGGAGCGGGCCTCGGCGCGAGCCTCGAGAATCTTGGCAGCAGCCTCGTCCACATCGTCACCCGTGTAGGCAACCAGACCGGCGGCAACGCCCAGCAGTCCCAGCGGCAGCTCGACCTTGGGCTCGGGAAGCTCGACGCCAAACGTATCGAGCAGCTCGGTCAGCGTATCGGCGGCAGCCAAGACTGCGGCCTTGTCGGCAGCATCGCCCGCCTGCTCCAGATACTGATTGCACTCGGTGACAAAGCCAAAGACGGCACCCATGGCACCGGCGGTGTTAAAGTCGTCGTCCATGCACTCCTTAAAGGCGGCGCGAGTCTCGGCGGCCTTGGCGACAAATGCCTCGGCGGCAGCCTTATCGGCGTCGGCCGTCGCGTGGCTTGCAGCCCAGCGCAGGTTCTCGACCGTACCGGCGATACGCGTGAGCGAGTTCTCGGCACCCTCCAGGCGCTCCCAAGAAAAGTCAAGCGGCGAGCGATAGCTCGTCTGCAGCATCAGCAGGCGCAGAGCCGCAGCAGAGTGCTGCTCGAGCACCTCGGCCAGCGTAAAGAAGTTACCGAGCGACTTGGACATCTTCTCGCCGTCTACCAGCAGCATGCCCGTGTGCATCCAGGTGTTGGAGAAGCCCTGGTGCCAGGCGCAGGTGGCCTGGGCGCACTCGTTCTCGTGATGCGGGAAGGCAAGGTCGGAGCCACCGCCGTGGATGTCGATCGGGGTGCCCAGGTAGCGGTGCACCATGGCGGCGCACTCGGTGTGCCAGCCGGGACGGCCCTCGCCCCAGGGGCTCGGCCAGCTGGGCTCGCCGGGCTTGGCGGCCTTCCACAGGGCAAAGTCGAGCGGGTCGTTCTTGTCCTCGTTCTCCTCGATGCGCGCACCTACCATAAGGTCGTCGATGTTGCGGCCCGAGACCTGACCATAGTTGGGATCGCTGCGCACGGCAAAGTACACATCGCCGTTATCGGCTGCGTAAGCGTGGCCCTGCTCGATAAGCGTCTTGATCATGGCGATCATGGGGCCGATCTCCTTGGTGGCGCGGGGGCGCACATCGGGATCGAGCACATTGGCGGCGCGCATGACGCCGATGAACTTGTCGGAGAACTCCGTCGCGACCTCGGCAGCCGTACGGCCTTGCTCGTTGGCGCGCTTGATGATCTTGTCATCGACATCGGTGAGGTTCTGGGCGAACGTGACCTCGTAGCCGCTCGCGATGAACCAGCGACGAATCACGTCAAAGCTGATGAACGTGCGAGCATTGCCGATGTGGATGTTGTCGTAGACCGTGGGGCCGCACACGTACATGCGGACCTTGCCGGACTCGATGGGCTGGAACTCTTCCTTTTTATGGGTAGCGCTGTTGTAGATACGCATTCGTTACTCCTTAACGGTTTTCTGTAGCAGGCAGACGGCCCAGGCGCCGATTCCCTCGCCCTGGCCTTCCCAACCGAGCTTTTCGGTCGTAGTGGCGGCGACGCCCACGTTTTCGACGTCAACGCCCAGGGCATGGGCAAGGTTGGCGCGCATGGCATCGCGGTGCGGGGTGATCTTAGGTTGCTGACAGGCAATGGTGCAATCGGCATCGACAAACTCAAAGCCCAGCTCGCGCGCATAGTCCATCACGCGAGCGAGCAGCACCATCGAATCGGCACCCTCGTAGGCGGGATCGGTGTCGGGGAATAGCTTACCGATGTCTCCCCCGCGGCAGGCGCCCAAAATGGCGTCGGCCAAGGCGTGCGCGAGCACATCGGCATCAGAGTGGCCCAGCAGACCGCGCTCGTAGGGAATGTCGACACCGCCGATGACACATCGACGCCCCTCCACCAGGCGGTGAACGTCGTAGCCGTGTCCAATGCGCAGGTTACTGAACATGGGGAAGGTCCTCTCCCTCGGCCATGCGGCCGAGCAGAATCGCGGTTACGGGACGCAGGTCCTCGGGCACCGTCACCTTAAGGTTGTCGCGCGGGCTCTGAACGCAGCGGACGCGCCCACCCATGCGCTCGACCAGCGAAGAATCGTCGGTGCCGATAAAGCCCTCGGCGATAGCAGCGGCGTGAGCGCGCTTCATGGCGTCGACGCTAAAGATCTGCGGCGTCTGTGCAGCCCAATAGAGTTCGCGCGGCGGCGTCTCAACGATGTTATCGCCGTCGACGATCTTGAGCGTGTCGATCGCGGGCTGGCCGCACACGACACCGTCGAGGGCGCGGTCGCTCACGAGCACGTCGATAGCGTGATCGATCGCCTCGGTCGTAATGAGCGGACGGGCGCCGTCGTGAATGGCGACATATTCGAAACCCGCCGGAACCGCATGCACGCCGGCACGGGTGGAATCCTGGCGGGTATCGCCGGCATCGGCAAAGCTGATAGGCGTGTCATAGTCAAACGGATCGATGGCCAGGCGGCACATCTCGGCACGACGCTCGGCAGGGCAAACCACGACGATGTGTCCGACCTTATCGCTACGGTCAAATGCGCGGATGGACCAGCTCATAAGCGGACGACCCGCTACATTGACGAGCTGCTTGCCACCGGGGTTACCAAAGCGCTGGCCGCTGCCACCGGCAACGACTACGGCGCATACGGGCGCCATTATGCGTTCCCCTGTTTGGTGCCCTTCATGCGGTACAGGGAGTCCGCAAGAATGGCAGGGTTGTTAACGCCAAAGTCGCCCAGGCGCTCCGGATCCTCGCTGATGTCGTCCATGAGCTCCTGCAGCGAGCCGTACTCGTCGACAATCTTCTCGGCCACGCCGTCACGCACGACGGACACGCGGGAAAGTGTACGCAGGCCCAGCGGCGTCATGACGGAGTCCTCGTCCAGGTCGTCGTAACCCAGAACCGCCGCCACGTGCTGCGGGTCGGACAGATCTTTAGGCGTCATACGGGCGAGCTCGGCGCGAATCTTCTCGGCGTTTGCCTCGGAGGAATCGCTCGCGTAGTCGCGAATCATCAGGTCGTACTCGGTATCCATGCTGGAGCCGGCGAGCTGCTCGAGCTGCATCTGCACGAGCTTGCCCTGGTTGCCCAGCTTGACGATGCAATCCTTAAGCTCGGTCTTTGCCTGCTGCATGATCTCGAAGCTCGAGAAAATACCGGTAATGTCGGCGAGCGTAACGTAGTCATCGAGCTCGAGGGCCGTCAGGCGCAGCAAGGAGCGATCGAGCGACTGACGGGTGGTCTGGAGCGTGGCGACGAGCTGGTTGACCGAGCTCATGATGGTGGTGACGGGCTGGATCTCGTAGCTCTTGCCGTGAACGTACACATTGACGACGGCACGACGGGCCGAAACCGAGATCACGATGGCATCGGTGAGCACCGACATGCGAGCGGCGGTGCGGTGACGCATGCCCGTCTCGCTCGTGGCGAGTGAGGGATCGGGATTGAGATGGAAGTTGGCGCGCAGGATCTGGGTGAGGTCGCCGTCGATAACGATGGCGCCGTCCATCTTGGAGAGCTCGAACAGGCGGTTCGAGGTGAACGAAATGTTGAGCGGGAAGCCGTCGTTACCGGCAGCGAGCACGTTTTCGGTGTCGCCGACGCAGATAAGGGCGCCCAGGTGACCGGCGATGATCATGTCGAGGGCGGTGCGGATCGGCTGACCAGGTGCCGTCAGGCGGATGGCCTGTTCCATACGCTTTTGCAGCTCGTTCTTATCCAAGGCATCGCTCCCATCGTATACGCTCCATAAACGCTAAATAGTTTCTCACGGTTTGTCCTCGCGACGCTTGCGAAATCCGATGCTTACAGAATGAGCGAACACCGCTAAGATAGCTAATTTGGGACGGGCTCTTTTGACTACCCACTCAACCATGTGCCAAGGTTAGTCTTTATGTTGCTCCCCCAAGAGGTACACGCGGGCCCGCCCGCAGAGAGGGAGCCAGACTATGGGACTCGCAGAGCTCGTGCTGCTCGCCGTTGGCCTTTCGATGGACGCCTTTGCCGTATCCATCTGCAAGGGCCTTGGCATGAAGAAGATCAACCTTAAGGTCGCCGTAGTGCTCGGCCTGTTCTTTGGCGGCTTCCAGGCCGGCATGCCCGTGATCGGATGGGCGCTTGGCAGCCAGTTTATGGGCATCATCGGCCCCATCGACCACTGGATCGCCTTTATCCTGCTCGCCTTCATTGGCGGCAAAATGCTGTGGGAGGCCTTTACCGAGGACGAGGACGAGGATGAGGGCGACGGCAAGGATGCCGAAAAGATTGACCTGGGCGAGTACCTGATCATCGCCATCGCCACCTCAATCGACGCCCTGGCCGTGGGCATCTCGTTCGCCGCGCTTTCGGTCGACATCGTTCCCGCCGTATCGCTTATCGGCGTCACAACGTTTATCTTCTCCGTCGCCGGCGTAGCGATCGGCCACACCTTTGGCGCGCGCTACGAAAAACCTGCCACCATCGTGGGCGGCATCGTGCTCATCCTCATCGGACTTAAGATCTTGCTTGAGCATCTGGGGATTTTGGCGCTGTAACGCCAAACACAATCGCTCAAAACTCAACGCCAGTACAAGGCCTCATGCAAAACTTTGCATGAGGCCTTTTCGTGCAGACTTTTGCATGTCATACTGATATGCAAAAGTCTGCACGTTAGGAGATCGCCGTGAATACCCTTCCCATCACCACACCGCGCCAAGCTGGCATCTACGTGCGCCAGGCACGCGAGGCTCAGGGTCTCACCCGTGCCGCCCTCGCCAAAACGGCCAGTGTTTCCGAGCGCCTGCTCGCATCGCTCGAGCTAGGAGACGCCACCGGCATTCGACTCGACAAGTTGCTGTCCGTCTTTAACGCACTCGGCATAGGTCTCTTTGCGCAAAGCGATAACGACTCCATCGCATCGCCCTCCGAACATCCGACGACGAAAGCGGACCTCCCTATCGCGAACTCGAATGCCCTGCCAAAGCCAAGCGTAGGCAGACGACCCGCTCGACAGGGAACGCCATCTTCCTATGGTGCCTTGCTGGCCCAAATCGCAGCCGAGCAAGGCCTTTCCGACACTTCAGACCTCTCCTTTGGCTGTAAGGTTGTGAAATAAATGGCAGAGATGGAGCTTGCGACCCTCATTTGTGGCGAAATCGCAGGCACTCTCCGGCAAGACGAGCATGGACTCTGCAGCTTTGTATACGCCCCAACCTATCGCGGAGCACCACTATCGCTTACAATGCCGCTTTCCAATCGCACGTATGGCCATAACATCGTCCGCCCGTTCCTATTTGGCCTTTTGCCCGACAGCCAAGAGCAGCGCCGCGCTATTGCCGCCGAGCATGACGTTGCATCCAACAACCCCGTCGCCCTCTTGTGCCATATCGGTCTTGACTGCGCAGGGGCCGTTCAGTTTTGTCGAACCGATCAATTAGGCGCCGCCCGCGGCAGGGTCTCGACATACCGCCCGCTTACCAATTCTCAAATCGCTCACAAGCTCAAAGCAATTCGCGATGACGAAAGAGAGACATGGATGGGCTCCAACGAAAGCTGGTCCCTGGGCGGCAACCAAGGCAAATTTGCACTAGCTTGGCATGATGGCCAATGGTGCGAATGTCTAGGGTCATCCCCCACTACCCATATCTTCAAAAATGGTGTCGTTGGGTTCAAACATCAGGCCTTAAACGAATTCGTCTGCATGAAAACGGCTCGGCGTGTTGGCATTCCAACTGCCAACGTCTCCTATTGCACATTTGAAGACGAAGCCGCGCTCGTCGTTGAACGGTACGACAGAATGGTCAATAGCAGCGGAAATATCGAAAGGCTGCATCAGGAGGACTTTTGCCAGGCGCTCGGTGTATTGCCAAGCCAGAAATACACCGCCGACGGAGGACCAACCACGCGAGACATCCAAGAACGACTGATTAACACAGTCCCCCACCACATGAATCTTGTGCTTTTTACCTATATGTTGTTCTATAACGCCATTATCGGAGCGCCTGACGCACACGCTAAAAACTACTCGCTCATCCTAGGCAAAGGCACAAACGCAGCGCTCGCACCCATGTACGATGTCGCATCGGGCTTGGCGTACGAGCGTATGCGCCGCCGGGCGCGCCTTGCCATGAGCGTTGGCGGCGAAAATCGAGTGGGGCGCATCGGTCCAGGCGCTATCCGCCGATACCACGGTATGGGCGACCCCGCGCTGGAGGCGGCGCTCACCGATGCCGGGCTATCCGAGAAGTTTTGCTTTGCGACCATGATGGACCTCGCCTACGAGGTGCCCATTTGCATGGAAGAGATCATGGACGAATACGCCGACCTGCCCGGCATGGCGGACCTGCGCGAGCACATGCTCGGCCCCGTCCGCGAAAACTGCCAGCGCACCCTCGACCTCATCAAGGCGGATATGGGCTAGGCGCCAATCAATCCACATTTCTTAAAAGAAGAGGGGGGGGCACCCGTCGCAAAAGTTCGGATGCCCCCTCTCGTAATGTCATTTGCAATCCGCTAGCACGTGGCTCGAACTGCTGCTAGCGCGACCTTTACGCAGCGAGGCGCTTGAGGACGTCGATGAGCAGCTCGTAGAAGCGTTCGGCAGAAGCGAGCTCCATGCTCTCGTCCGGGGTGTGGACATCGGAGAGCGTCGGGCCCACGGCGATGGCGTCCAGGCCGTGCAGGGCCTCAGCAAACAGGCCGCACTCAAGGCCGGCGTGAATGGACTCGATGCGCAGCTCGGAGCCAAAGAGCTCGCGATAGCTCTCGACAAAAACGTCGCGGACCGGCGAATGCTCGGCATAGCTCCAGCCGGGATACTCGAACTCGAACTTGGCGTCGAAGCCCAAGACATCGGCCAGCGTCTGCAGGCGGTCCTTGAACTCGTTCTGCAGCGAGGTGATCGAGGAGCGCGGGGACAGCATGATCTTGACCTGGTCGTCGGAAGTGGCGACCACGCCGATGTTGGAGGAAACCTCGACGGAGCCGTCAGTGGCGACGTTGCGGCGAATCACGCCGTTAGGGGCAAGACGCAGGGCGCGGATGAGGGCAAGCGCGGACTTCTGGTCCATGGCCTCGACCTCGGCGTCGTCGGCAATCTCGACGGTGCAGGTAAAGCCGGGGTCGAAGACCTCGAGCTCGGCAGTGACGTCGGCGATGATGTCCTTTGCGATCTGGGCCGCGGCCTCGGCGGCAGCGTGGTCGGCATAGACCAGAACAGCCTTGCACTCACGGTTGATGGCGTTGTCCTTGGTGCCGCCGTTAAAGCTCACGATGGCGGGCTCGCCGGCAACCATCAGGCGGTCGATGATGCGGGCCATGATGAGGTTGCCGTTGCCGCGCTCCAGGTGGATATCGCTGCCGGAGTGGCCGCCCAGCAGGCCGGAGATGTCGAGCGTGAGGGTGCTACCGGTCTTGTGCTCGCGCGCGATGGGGCAGGTGTAGGTAACGACGACGCCGCCGGCGCAGCTGACGGTGGCAACGCCCTCTTCCTCGGAGTCAAGGTTAATCATGGTGCGGGCGCTAATCTGGGACTTGTCGAGCGTCTCGGCGCCGACCAGGCCAGTCTCCTCGTCGGTGGTGAACACGCACTCGAGGGCCGGATGGGCAATCGAATCGTCGTTGAGCACGGTAAGCATAAGCGCGACGGCGATACCGTTGTCGGCGCCCAGAGTGGTGCCGTTAGCGGTGAGGACGCCGTCCTTGACGACCAGGTCGATACCATCGGTCGTAAAGTCGTGCTCAACGGAGCCCAACTTGTCGCACACCATATCGATGTGGCCCTGCAGCATCACGGTCGGAGCATTCTCGGCGCCGGCAGAAGCGGGCTTGCGAATGATGACGTTGTAGACCTCGTCCTGGTACACATCGAGGCCGCGCTCCTTGGCAAACGCAACCAGGAAATCGCTGATGCCCTTCTCGTTGCCAGACCCACGGGGGATCGCGCTGACCTCCTCAAAGAAATGGAACAGCTGGGCGGGCTCGTAGCCGGTGATCTTGTAATCCATGGTGCCTCCTTGGCGCAACTGGTTAGACAGTAAGACATGCGCCTTGTATATTCCCAGACTTTGCGTGCATAAACCAGTCGAAAACGCCGAGCGCCCTCGCATCATCGGCTAACGGTGGACCGTATAGCGTAACGGTCACAACTTCCGCAGCTCTACAAATCGAGGCGCCCTTTCCGGAGCGCCTCGATTGCGCGTATCAAATTGTCGCCACGCCTTACAGCGCGCCGGAACCGGCTTGCATCATGCCGCCGGGGCCCGAGGTCACGCCGCCGCTCACGGGCGCGGCGTTGCCAGTGCGCGGTGCCGCCGGGGCGGTATCACCACCGAGCGTGCCCGCCGGACGCGGTGCCGGGATCTCGCCCGTGCCGTGGCTAAAGACAAACTTGCCATCGGCCACGTCGCACAGGACGGTATCGCCCTCGCCCCACTCGCCGGCCAGCAGCTCCTCGGACAGCGGGTCCTCGATGAGCTTTTGAATAGCACGGCGCAGCGGACGCGCACCGTTGGTGAGGTCGGTGCCCTCGGCCACGATCTTGTCATAGGCCGCATCGGTGAGCTTGATGTTCATGCCGTTGGCAATCAGACGCTGGCGCAGGTCGTCCACCAGCAGGTGCGTGATCTTGGTGAGATTCTCGCCCGAGAGCTTCTGGAACACCACGATGTCGTCGATACGGTTGAGCAGCTCGGGGCGGAACAGGCGCTTGAGCTCGCCCATCGCGCGACCACGGATCTCACTCGACGTGAGACCCTGCTCGCCGGTGGTGCCAAAGCCCACGCTCGCATCCTGCGCAATCTCGCGGGCGCCCACATTGGACGTCATGATGATCACGGTGTTGCGGAAGTCGACCGTCTTGCCCTGGCTATCGGTCAGGCGGCCCTCCTCCAGCACCTGCAGCAAGATGTTGAAGATATCGGGGTGCGCCTTCTCGATCTCGTCGAACAGCACGACCGAGTACGGGTGGCGACGAACGGCCTTGGTGAGCTGGCCGCCCTCGTCGTGACCGACGTAGCCCGGAGGGCTACCGATGAGCTTGGAGACCTCGAACTCGCTACCGAACTCGGACATGTCGAAGCTGATGAGCGCGTCTTTGCTGCCAAAGAGATACTCGGCGAGCGTCTTGGCGAGCTCGGTCTTGCCCGTGCCGGTGGGACCCAGGAAGATAAAGCTGCCGCCGGGACGACGCGGGTCCTTGAGCGGCGAGCGGCTGCGGCGCACGGCCTTGGCGACGGCCTCGACGGCCTCGTCCTGGCCGATAATGCGGGTCTTGAGCACGCTTTCGGTCTGCAGCAGGCGACGGCTCTCGCTCTCGGTGAGCGAGGAAACCGGCACGCCAGAGGTCACGGACACGATGTCGGCAATCTGACTCACGTCGATGGTGAGCGGGCTGGCGTCGAGCTCGGCGGTCCAGGCAGCCTTGGCCTCGGCGAGTTCAATCTCGGCAGCCTTCTGCTGCTCGGTGATCTCGGCGGCCTTGTTCATGTCGTCGCTCTCGGTGGCCTCCTGCGCGGCGGCCTTGAGCTCCTCTATGCGATGCTCGGCCTCGCGCACCGGCTCGGGCGCGCGGTTGGCGGCGATGCGGGCGCGGGCACCGGCCTCGTCAATGAGGTCGATGGCCTTATCGGGCAGGAAGCGATCCTGAATGTAGCGGTTGGAAAGGTTCGCGGCGGCCTCGATAGCACCCTGCGTATAGCGCACATGGTGGTGCTCCTCGTAGCGCGGCTTGAGCGCGGTCAGGATCTTGACCGTGTCCTCGACGCTCGGCTCCTCGACATCGATGGTCTGGAAGCGACGCTCGAAGGCCGGGTCCTTGGTGAGGTACTTGCGGAATTCCTCGGCCGTGGTGGCGCCGATAATCTGGAAGGCACCGCGCGCGAGCACGGGCTTGAGCATGGAGCTCGCGTCGATGGAGCCCTCGGCGGAACCGGCACCGATGATGGTGTGCATCTCATCGATAAACAAGATGACGTCGTCGGCCTCGGTGGCCTCTTGGATCACGTTCTTGAGGCGCTCCTCAAACTCACCGCGATACTTGGCGCCCGCGACAAGACCCGGCAGGTCGAGCGTCCAGATATTCTGGTTCATGAGGTTCTCGGGCACGTTGCCAGCAGCAATCTGCTGCGCCAGGCCCTCGACGATAGCCGTCTTGCCCACGCCGGGATCGCCCAGGATAAGCGGATTGTTCTTGGTGCGGCGCGAAAGGATCTCCATCATGCGCTGGACTTCCTTTTCGCGGCCAATCACGGGATCGAGCTCGCCGTCGCGCGCCTTTTGCGTGAGGTTGGTGGCGAACTGCTTGAGCGTGTCGGTGCCGCTCCCCTTTTGCTGAGAGGCATCCGAGCCGCTAAAGAACGGCAGGCCCGCACCGGGACGACCAGCGCCAGCGCCAGCGAGCGGACGCTTCTTGTCCTGATCCTTGGCAGTGAGCTTTTCGATGGCCTTTTTAATGGAAGCAGACGACACGCCCAGGCGCATGAGGATGTCCATGGCCATGCCGTTGCCTTCTTCGACGATGCCGATCAGCAAGTGCTCGGTCGAAACGTAGGTCTGGTTGTTCTCGCGTGCCACGCGGAAGGAGCGTTCCATCACGCTGATGACGAGCGGCGTAAAGGCGAGCTTGGCAGCCTCGGTCTCCTCACTGGGCTCGGGAACCGTGGTCTGGACCTCTTTGAGGGTATCCATGATGTCATCGTAGGAGATATCGAGCGAACGCAGTGCCTCGGCGGCAATACCCTCGTCCTCCTTAGCGAGCGCAAGCAGCAGGTGCTCGGTGCCCACCTTATTTGAGTGCAGATCGAGCGCCTCTTGCTTGGCCATGGACATGACCTTGCGCGCGCGATCGGTAAAACGGTCTAACATGCTAGTTCCTCTTAGACGAGCTAGTTTTTCAAACGCAAAGCGCCACTCGTGGCGGCGCTTTGGTCTCTTTACCCATATGGAGTATATGTTAACCGCTGGGGCCTTTCCTGCCCGTAGCCGCGCGACAACGTCTACAAAAAAAAGGAATCGCTCTGGTCCGCTTGGCGGTTTCGTTTTGCGCTGTTGTCTAGCAGGCGGGCTCGACGTTAATACCTTCGGCAACGTCATTGACGGCATCGGCAGCGGAAGCACCCGGCATGTGCACGAGCTCCATGTGCGGCTCGGCAAAGACCGTGCCCATAGGGAAGGCGCGACGGAAGACAAAACGAGCAACCGGACCGGCCACCAGCAGGTTCCAGGGCAGGGCCATGATAAAGTTGCGCGGGATGTTGACGAGCCACATCATCGGCAGCATCTGCAGGTTTGCAAGCGGGCCGCCGGGCATATGGAACAGGCCTTCGCACGCGCCGTAGAGCGACATGATGATGACCATGGGAACGACCATGCAGGAGCTGACGGCGAGCGTCATAGCGAGCGGCGAGCTCTTGCCCGGAGTAACCAGGAACTTGAAGGCGAAGCCTTTGGCCAGCGGGCTGGCGATAAACCAGTCGCAGCACATGGCAAAGACGTAGGCAACGGGGAAGCCGAGCCATGCAGCGGCAACAACCTCGCCGTTGATGGCCTCATGCTGCAGGGCAACGTTGTAGATGCTCATCCAGAGCACCATGCAAAAGCACATGATAAAGGTGAACAGCAGGCTTTCTCGTTTGTTGATAGGCATAAAGGGCAGATTCCTCTCTGTGTTGCGTCGCGGCACCGCCAACAAAAACGGGCGGGCGAGATGGAGCTGTTGGGACTTCATCTCGCCCGCCCGTGGTACGTGCGTCTGCGACTACTTATGTGGTGAAACCAGCCTAGCACGAAACGCATGCGCTTCGTAAGCGTTGAGTTTATGAAGATGCAGGGCGCCAATAATCCCCCCGGCCCCATAAGTTGCGGTGGAATACGGACTGTTTTGACCCTTTAAGCAGCAATTCAGCCCCTATTTCACCGCAACTCATTTGGTGCAAAGTAACCTGTCCCCCTTGCACCAATTAGCTGGTGTGGCGCCAGCGAGGGTCGGTGAGTGTACGTGCCACACCCAGACCAACGGGCAAAAACGCCACGATGAGCACTGCACGCACAAACCAGCCGAGCATATTGACCGTATCGAAGGTGCACATGTAGTACATCGAGCGATACAGATACAGGCCCGGCACCATAATGACAATCGATGGCACCGTGAGGGCGATACGTGGGTAGGTGAGCTTGATTTCGGCCAAGCTTGCCAGCAGTCCCGATACCAGCGCGCCGATAAACGCTGCTGCCTCGGGAGGCATACCCACGCTCAGGCCCAGGAAGGGAAGCAGCGTCGGCGCATCAACGAGCGTAAGGCGCAAGGTATTAGACACGGCGCCGATCAACCCAGCTGCCGCGGCCATCTTTACCGGGCTGTTGAACATCACCGAGAAGCCGAATACGCCAACGAAGCTCATCACCACGCGCAGGAGCGTAAGGGCGAGCGGCGAAAGGCCGAGCGGGGCAAAATCATCCGGTGCCAGCCCCACGCACTCGGCAACCATCCAGCCTACGAGGGTCGCCATCACAATAATTGACACAGCATACGAAAGACGCTCGATGCCGCTTCGCATATCGAGCTTTGCGATGTCGAGGCCTGCCGTAATGAGGGGAAAGCCGGGAATCACAAAGAGCATGGCGCCGATATAGCCTTCTTGGTGCGACATTGCCCCCGGTACGACCTGGCCAAGGCCGAGCAATGCCAGCAGATACGAAACGCAAGCGAGCGCAACGCCAATCGTCAGCGCGCTAAACTGGCCAAGACCCTGCTTGAGAATATGAGAGCGAGCAAAGTTGCCAACACCAGCGCCTACGAATGCGCAGGCCATCTCGATAGGGCCGCCGCCGAGCAAAAAGACGAAGGCGCCGCAAGCACAAGCTGCCGCAAGGCCCTGTTGCCAGGGAGAGTAATCGGGTTTTGAACTCTCAACGGTCTTGAGCATCTCGTGGTATTCGTGCACGGTAAACCGGCGCCCATACGTCTCGATTTCCTTTAGGAAGCTCTCCATCATCCAAATGCGATGGGTATTGACTCCCGTTGTGGGCAGGCTGACAACCTCGTTAAAGCAGTGGCCATCTTCGATGCAGGTGCACTCAAACGACAGAAGACTTAAGTCAACGTGGACGGTGACACCGAGTACGGCGGCAACGCGATTCATGGTATCGCGTACACGCCAGGCACCCGTTCCGCTCGCGAGCATAAGCATACCGGTGCGGCAGATGATGGATGACTTATCGGTGAGCGGCGCATCGACGGCAAGCTCATCGCCTGCCGTCACGATCTGGTGCCAGTCTGTTTTCATATGGAGTGCGCCGGCACGAACACCGTGGTGCATGGGGGCTCTCGAAAGCAGCGAGTCAAGGCGCGAAGACTGTGGGGGCTCCGTTGATTCGTCCTCAACCTCATCAGTCTCTTCATCGACCAGATCAAATGAGTCAAGCGATGCCGGCTCGCGACGATCGATTAGCTCCTCATCCTCATCGTCAAAGTAATTGAACTGATCGAGCATGTCCTCTTCGATTGCACGCTCGCTCGCGTCGTCCATATAGACGCTCCCTTCCCACCGACTAACCCCCATCCTAGGCAGCGACGGCTAAAGGAAACATAAAAGAGACGGCTGCCATGCGAGCCATGTGCTCAATAGCCGTTGGGTAGTCGTTTAAGAACGTCCCCAATGACTATTGACGGCCAAGGCAACGCCGATGTATTGGCAACGTCAGCGAGCGGGCCGCATTTGAGACAAGATGACGTCAAACGAAAGGGCGCTGACCTTCTGGTCGCGCCCTTGAAGTTGAACGTCAGATTGTCCAAATGCGGCCCGCGCAGCGTCGAGCCGTTACGCGGTTCGTAGAACCGCGTAACTAGTTAGTACATCTTTGCGCCGGCAGGGATGGAAGCATCGAGCTGAATCAGGTTGAGACGCTCCTCGCCCTCCTCCTCGTGGATGGCGCTGATGAGCATGCCGCAACTGGGGATACCCATCATCTTGCGCGGAGGCAGGTTGGTGATGGCGAGCAGGGTCTTGCCGACCAGGTCCTCGGGCTCGTAATAATCGTGAATGCCGGAGAGGATGGTGCGGTCGGTGCCGGTGCCGTCATCGAGCGTAAAGTTCAGCAGCTTCTTGGACTTCTTGACGGCCTCGCATGCCTTGACCTTCACGGCGCGGAAGTCGCTCTTGGAGAAGGTATCAAAGTCGACGAACTCCTCAAACAGTGGCTCAACGGCAATCTTGGAATAATCAACCGTGGGCTTAAGCGGCTTGACGAAGGGGCTCGCGGCGTTGCCGGCCTCGGCGGCCTTGGCAGCAGCGGCACCGGACTGGAAACCCTTCTCGGGCTTCATGTGCGGGAACAGCAGCACGTCGCGGATGGAAGCCTGGTTGGTGAGCAGCATGACCACGCGGTCGATACCGATGCCGATGCCGCCCGCGGGAGGCATACCGTACTCGAGGGCGCGCACGTAGTCCTCGTCGTACTCCATGGCCTCATCGTCGCCACCAGCCTTCTCGGCCATCTGGGCGGCAAAGCGCTCGGCCTGGTCGACCGGGTCGTTGAGCTCGGAGAACGCATTGGCGTACTCGTGACCGGCGATAACCAACTCAAAGCGGTGCGTCAGGCGCGGGTCGTCCTCAAAGCGCTTGGCAAGCGGACTGACCTCGATGGGGTAATCGCACACGAACGTGGGGTTGACGATGGTGTCCTCGCCCAGCTCATCGTAGATCTCGGCGATAATCTTGCCGGCGGTCCACTCGGGCTTAATCTCCAGGCCCTTCTCGCGCGCGGCAGCAGCAAGCTCCTCGACCGGCGTATCGATGGTGACCTGTTTGCCGAGCACGTCGGAGACGATGTCGGTCATGGGACGGCTGGCCCACTCACCAGAAAGGTCGATGGTCTGGCCCTGGTACTCGATGACCTCGGGGTTGCCGATGGCCTTGTTAGCCGCCTTAATGACACCTTGGGCGAGCGCCTTCATGCCCTCGAGGTCGGAGAAGGCACGATAGGCCTCCATCGTGGTGAACTCGGGGTTGTGGGTAAGGTCCATGCCCTCGTTACGGAAGATACGGCCGATCTCGAACACGCGCTCAAAACCGCCGACGATGCAGCGCTTGAGGTGCAACTCGGTAGCAATGCGCAGGTAGCACTCCTGATCGAGCGCGTTGAAGTGCGTGATGAACGGCTTGGCAGTAGCGCCGCCCTGGATGGTCTGCAGGATGGGGGTCTCGACCTCCATGTAGCCGTCGGACTCCATAAAGCGACGGAAGGTGGAGAGAATCTGCGAACGCTTACGGAAGGTCTCGCGAACGTCGTCGTTGGCGATCAGGTCAACATAGCGCTGGCGATAGCGGGTCTCCTTGTCGGAAAGACCGTGGAACTTCTCGGGCAGCGGACGAACGGCCTTGGCAAGCAGGGTCGCGCTCTTAGGGGCAACGGAAAGCTGGCCGCGCCGGGTGCGCACAACCACGCCGGTCACGCCCAGGATGTCGCCCAGGTCGAGGGACTTGAGCGTATTCCAGGCGGCCTCGTCCATGTCGTTGATGCGGCAGAACAGCTGAATCTCGGCAGTCGCATCGCGCACGACGATGAACATGATCTTGCCCTGACCGCGCTTGGCGACCACACGGCCGGCGATCTTCACGACGTCCTCGGTGTCCTCGCCATCGGCAAGCTCGGCGTACTTAGCCTCGATATCGGCAACGTAGTCCTCAAGCTCAGAGTGCTCGGGATAGGGGTTCTGGCCCGCCTCGAACAGGGCGGCGCGCTTGGCCAGGCGGGTGGCGCGCTCGTCGTTGAGCGTCGATGCCTGATCTGCGGCGTTCTGGTTCTCTGCCATAAGTTAGCTCCTCAAACTAAAACGCTCCCCAGGATTCGGTCCCAGGGAGCGAAAACAAACCTTTACGCGGGACCGTGGTCTAGCGTGCGATCTTGGCGATGGTGTAGACGCGAGTCTTGCCGGAAGGCGTAACGACCTCGACGGAGTCGCCCTCGCCGTGACCAATGATGGCGTGACCGACCGGAGACTCGTTGGAAATCTTGTGCTCGAGCGAGTTGGTCTCGGTGGTACCGACGAGCGTGACTTCCATGACCTCGCCGTTGGGATCTATCAGCGAAACGGTGGAACCGATGGAGACGGTCAGATCACCTGTGGTGGCAGCAACCTGAGCGTTGGCGAGGATGGCCTGGATCTCGGCAATACGAGCGGCGTTCTGGGCCTGCTTGTCCTTGGCGGCGTCGTACTCGGAGTTCTCCGAAAGGTCGCCGAACGCGCGGGCTTCCTTGATGTCCTCGACGATCTCCTTGGCGTAATCGCCCTCACGCCAAGCGAGCTCCTCGACGAGCTTCTGGCGGCCCTCAGCGGTCAGTACGATCTGGCTTGCGTCCATACGGATATCTCCCCAACTCTGATCAAACAATCAACTGTCAACAAAACGAAAAAGACCGGCTAGCCTGCGGGCAAGCCGGTCAGGTGCTCACCCCAAAGGGATGGGACTACTCTGCGTCCGCGTCGCTGTCCTCTGCCTGCTTCTTCTTGGCAGCAGCGAGCTTGGCCTCGAGCTCAGCGATCTCCTTGTCCTCCTCGGACTGCTCGACCACGACCTCCTCGGCCTGCTTGGTCTCGGCCTTATCGTCGCCTTCCATACCCTCGCGGATATTCTTGACGGTAGAGCCGAGGGACTTGCCGAGCTTCGGCAAGTTCTTGGGCCCGAAGATAATCAGGACAACGACGAGAATAATGATGAGCTCAGGAGCCCTCAGTCCAAACATGTAGACCTCCACAATACAGCGAGACAAGCTCGAATGAGTATACCGCGGGTATCGCGGTATCACAACAATAGCTAAAAAAAGGGACCGCAAGAAGCGGTCCCTCCTCATGCTCTGGTCGGGTTGACTGGATTTGAACCAGCGACCCCTGCGTCCCGAACGCAGTGCTCTACCAAACTGAGCCACAACCCGTTAGCTCGACTATAGTAACAAAGATTTCCGTCGTGTGCTAGAGAAATTTTTACTTCTTTGGCACTTCGATGCGAACCGTGTTGGGAATGAGCTCCGTCGCGCAGGCCCACCAGCCGTTTTGCTGGGCAGCGTCGGCAAGCCTTTCGGCCGTGGCGGCGGTGTCGCAAATGGCAAACGAGCAGGCGCCCGATCCGCACACATCTACAGCAACGGTGCCGTCTTGTTTACGCAGCCAATCGAGAACCGTTTGTATCTGCGGCTCCATCTGTGCGGAAATGACACCCAGGTTGTTATGGATGAGCGCATATGCCGTCTCGGCATCACCAGCATGCAAGGCAGAAGCTATCGCGCCGGGCTTGTCTGCAGGCACCGGAGCCTCGTCAAAACGTCGATAGGCTTCAATTGTCGAAACGCTTGCCTCGCGCGGCTTGACCAACACGACGGGCGTTGCGGGCAGCGCGGGATACTCAGTTGCCAGCACGTCTCCCCCACCTACGTAGAACGCAGGGCTCGCGTGCAAAAAGAACGGGACGTCAGCACCAATACCCCGCGCAATGTCGTCGAGCGCGGGGTCGGTGCGATCAATTCCCCAGAGCTCCGCCAAGGCGACAATGACCGCGGCCGCATCCGTCGAGGGGCCGCCCAAGCCGGCGCACAATGGAATGCGCTTCTCAATCGTCACGCAGATGTTTGCCTCGCGACCATAATGCTCGGCCATAGCAACCGCAGCCCGATACGCCGTATTCTTTTGCATGGGAAAATCTGATGCCGGAACCGTCTGGACGGTCAGCGCCTGTGCCGGCGTAACCGTCACGGTATCGGAAAGACCGACAGCTGCCATCAGGGAATCGACCCTGTGGTAGCCGCGGTCATCGCGCTCGGTATGAACCCCCAGGTAGAGGTTAATCTTTGCCGGCGCGGTAAGGGTGAGGGACCGATCGGTCACCGCTAGTGCTCCTCGAGCTGGTTGCCGAGCGGGGTAAAGATATGCTCGCCGCTCTCGGGGTCAAACAGTTCGACCTGCCCGGTGAGGACATCGATATACTGGTAGGACTGACGCGACTTGCGGCCGCGGCGCTCGTCAACCTCGACGATAAAGACTGCCGGATGGACGCTCTTGATGGTGCCCATGCGCTCGACGACGCGGGTGCGGCCCATGTTGGCCTTCACCTTAACGCGATCGCCCACCATATCGGTCAGCTTCTCGTGGATGTCGTCGACGTGATTGACTTCCATCTCTTCCATGAACAGGGCCTCCAGAAGATGCAATTCAAAAAGGGGATAATACCCCTAAGATAGACAAAACTCTAATACTATAGCACCCTGTTGCGACCACGCGCAAGTAGCTAATTTGGCTACTTACAGATTGTCGGTATCGAGGACGATGGTGAACGGACCGTCGTTGACCAAGTCGACTTTCATATCGGCGCCAAAGATGCCGTGCGCCACGTGTTCGACATCTTTGCGAACGAGCGTCAAGAAGTACTCGTAGAGCTCGTTGGCAACATCGGGGGCGCCGGCATCGGTAAACGATGGGCGGCGGCCGTGACGGCAATCGGCGAACAGCGTGAACTGCGACACTACGAGAACCTCGCCGTCGACATCGGCAAGTGCCAGGTTGGTCTTGCCGTTCTCGTCCTCGTTAATGCGCAAGCCGCGGAGCTTGCCCCACAGCTTATCAGCCTCGGCGCGCGTGTCGCCGTGGCCCACGCCCAACAGCACCAGATAGCCGCGCCCAATTTTGCCCACGTACTCGCCGTCGACCGTCACGCCGGCGTTGAGCACGCGCTGAACCACCGCACGCACGGCCTACTCCTCGCCCGTCAGTTTGGCGGATAGGTGCTCGAGCGCATGGAATCGATGGCTGATGGCGTTCTTCTCGTCCGCCGTGAGCTCGGCCATAGTCTTGCCCGGCGTATCGACCGGCAGGAACAGCGGGTCGTAGCCAAAGCCGTGATCGCCGCGGCCCTCGTGCGCGATAACGCCCTCACAGGCGCCCTCGCCATAGGTGACCAGGCCGTCCGTATCGATGAGCGCAACGACGCTCATAAAGCGCGCGGTGCGGTCCTCGTCTGCCACGCCTTCCAGATTCACGAGCAGCTTGGCATTGTTGGCGGCATCGTCGCCGTGAACGCCCGCGTAGCGCGCGCTATACACACCGGGCTCACCGTCCAGCGCGTCGACGACCAGGCCCGAATCGTCGGCAATGGCCATGAGCCCCGTCTCTTCGACGGCAGCCTGCGCCTTGATGATGGCGTTCTCCAAAAACGTCGTGCCGTTTTCCTCGGGGTCCTCAAATTCGCCCAGCTGGCCGAGCGCCACAAAGCGCACCTCGGGCATGACCTTGCCCAAAATGGCCTCGATCTCGGTGAGCTTATGGGCGTTGCCCGTTGCCACGACAATGGTCGCCGCCGGGTCGAGGGTGTCGATGTCGATCTTCTCAAGTGCCATGAGTGGTCTCCTTGTCTCTATAGCAATGCCGCGCCGAGGGCGACGAGGGCCTCCGCCTCTCCCCTCTCAATCAACGGCAGTCTTATACTTCGACGTTTTCCCAGATAAAACCTGCCAAAATAAACCTGTCCCTTTTTGGCAGGTTAGGCGATGGCTTGGCGCTGAAGCTCGATGAGCTCGGCGATGCCTTTGTCGCCCAAGTCGAGCAGGGCGTTGAGGCGCTTACGGTCAAAGGGCGCCTGCTCGCCAGTGCCCTGGAGCTCGATCATCTCACCGGTGTCGGTGGCGACGAGGTTCATGTCGACTTCGGCATGGCTGTCCTCGGAATAATCGAGGTCAAGCAGCGTATTGCCGTCGACAACGCCCATGGAGATGGCGGCCACCTGGCCGGTAAGCGGGATGCGCTCGATCTTGCCCGCCTCGACCCACATGGCGAGGGCGTCGTGCAGCGCCACCCAGGCGCCGGTAATGCTCGCCGTACGCGTACCGCCATCGGCCTGAATCACATCGCAGTCGACGGTGACGGTGTACTCGCCGAGCGCTTTCATGTTGACGACGGTACGCAGGCTGCGGCCAATGAGGCGCTCGATCTCCATGGAGCGGCCCTTGCGGTTGGCGTGTTCGCGCTTGCAGCGCTTGCCGGTCGACGTCGGCAGCATGGCGTATTCCGCGGTCACCCAGCCGGCCTTAGCTCCCTTTCGCCAGCACGGCACGCCCTCCTCGATGGTGGCGGCGCACAGCACGCGCGTGTCGCCGAACTCGGCCAAGCACGAACCGTGGGCGTGCTTCATGACGCCACGGGTGAGCTTAACGGGACGCAACTCGTTGGCGGCGCGGCCGTTGGCGCGGTTGACCTGCATGTACTCCATAGAAATATCCTTTCGGCAAAAGATGTGGCGAAGGCTTTGGCGGCTGCCTTACATCTATTCCAGCTCATCGATATCGATATGTTCGATGCTCTTGAGCGGCTGACCAAAGATAAAGCTGCCCGCCACCGCAAACTCGGCAATGTTATCGGCCGTCGTGGCAAAACGATGCTGCGGCTCGGCGGCGTCACCCGCCAGCTGCTCGCGGCGCGTGAGGATATCGGTCAGCTCTCGTGTGGTCTCCTCGGCGGAACTCACGACGCGCACCCCAGACCCCAGCGCATGGCGGATAGGTCCCACCAACAGCGGAAAATGCGTACAGCCGAGCACCACGGTATCGATACCGTGGTCGCGCAGTGGCTCAACCGTGGCACCCACCAGCGCACGCACGGCAGGCGTATCGAAGATGTCCTCGTTCTCAAGCCACTGCTCTTGCAGATGCGCACCCGAGGCGAGCTCGTGTTCGACAACCTCGACAAAGCTCGAGGCGGGGCAGCCGTATACGTCGACGCCGGCATCTAGATCCTGAATGGCGCGCGTGTAAGCGCCCGAGCGAATGGTGAGGTTGGTGGCGAGCACGCCCACGCGACGCGAACGGGTGCTGTTGATTGCCGCACGGGCACCCGGCGCGATCACGCCGATCACGGGAACGTCGAGCACCTGCTGGGCCAGACGTAAGGCCGCAGCTGTCGCCGTGTTGCAGGCGATGACCATAATCTTGACGTCGTGCTTCGACAGCCAACGGCCCGCCTGCAACGCAAACGAGCGCACCTCATCCTCGGTGCGCGTGCCGTAGGGGCAGCGTTTGGTGTCGCCGAAGTAGTAGACGGACTCGTGCGGCAGCGCCGTCGCGATGGCGCGCGCAACCGTCAGACCGCCCAGGCCAGAATCGAACACACCGATCGGGCGCGTGTCGCCTGCCGGATTCTCGATATCGGACATTACCTCACCAGTCTCTCTCGAAAAGACATATCCAAGTGCGGCGACGCCGCGCTACGAACGCGCCGCGACCAGCAGCTCTGCCGTCGCCGCCCAACCGTCGACAATTTTGCCGCGCGTAACGAAAGCGTTCTCGCAAGCAGCCAGGAACTCGGGCGCGCCGGCGCTCGTCAGGCCATTCTCGACCAGACAGAACGTGCCCACGTGATCGGCCATGTAGAAGTCGGACTCGGAGTCGCCGAGCGCGAGCGTCTCCTCGCGCTCGATCCCCAGGTGCTCGCAGAAGCGCGCAATGGCGACGCCTTTGTTGAGACCCGCGGGGTTGATGTTGAACGCGCGACCGTCCTCGACGCGATCGAGCTCGAGCGTCGTCGGCTTGGACAGATGCGTCAGGTGACCGTTACAGGCCCACACCAGGCCGCAGCCGGCCTCGTCGAGGATGGCCTGGACCTCATCGTCGGGCACATCGCCGCGCATGCCGACGGTGACCTCGCGGTACTTGTAGCCGGTCGACATGTCGTTGTGATACTCGATCTTGTGCGGCCAGCGGGCGAGGATCTTCTCGCACACGCCGGTCTGCTCGATCACCTGGTGCGGAGTAAGGCCGCAGACGGGGTCGTAAGGCATGTCGCCAGTCAGATACTCCCAATCGTTGGCTTTGAGGTCGTACATGACCAGGCCGCCCATCTCACCAATGTAAGAGTTGAGGCCGAGCACGCGCGCGTCCTCGTGGATCATGGTACGGTTGCGGCCCGAGGTGGGAACCACCTGAATACCAGCGCGGGCAAGTGCCACGACGGCCTCGACGAGTTTGGTCGAGGGGTTGCCGTCGTTGTCGCACAGCACGCACGAGCCGGGTGCGAGCATCGTGGCATCCAGGTCGGTAAAGACGTACTTGACCTTGGCCAAGCGCTCGCGCATCTCGCCCGAAAGCTCGGCAACGGTCGGCAGGGTGTTGTGGGACATGGTTACTCCGTTTACGTAGAAGGGTTTGGACTTGGACGGCATGTTTTGATTGAGGGAACACGCTTATGGCGACAGCGCACTCAGGGCGCCGCCGCCATCATGGTTCATTAGTCAAACTGGGTAACATCGATCAGGCGATTGGCCAACGAAAGGTCGCTCTCGATAGGCACGAACTCGTCACCCACGTGCATGAGCTCCTCGTCACCCTTTGCCAGCAGCAAGACAATGGTGGGAGCATTGGGGCTGACGTACTCCTCGCGCGCCGCCTTGAACGCCGCATGCACAGCGGCTTCGCGATCGAGGATGATCTCGTTCGGCGTATCGTCGGGAACATGCTCGGCAAGCTCGCGACAGACCTTCATCGGGTCCTCGTGAGCCGGGTCCTCGTTGGCAAAGATCATCAGGTCGGAATATGGTGCGGCCTCGCGCGGAAGCTGCTCGCGGCGCTCCTGCGCCTTGCCGCCGGCAGCGCCAAACACTGCAATGACTGGACTAGTGGGAAACGCGCGCTTGACCGACGAGAAAAGCGAACGGAACGAAAGCTGGTTGTGCGCATAGTCAACGACGCAGATCACGCGGCCGTCCTTCGACTCCACGACCTCCATACGGCCCGGCACACGCAGTTTGGAGAGGCCCTTCTTGATGGCATCGATACCGATGCCGATCTCGTGCGCAGCGGCGATAGCGACCAGCGCGTTTTCCACGTTAAAGTCGCCCGCGATGCCCAGCAGGACCTTCTCCCCCGCCTCGGACTCGTCGGCACACAGGCCATGCAGGTTAAACTCGATGTTAAAGCCGACCATGCGCACATCGCTCGCCCACAGGCTTGCCTCGGGATGCTCGACGCCAACGGTCACCAAGCGCTCGGCCGTCGACGCTGCCTCCAACACACGGTCAACCTCTTCGGTGCCCAGATTCACCACGGCGGTCTTCGCCTGGTCAAAGATCCTGAGTTTGCTCTCAAAATAATCCTCAAACGTGGGGTGTTCGATCGGCGAGATGTGGTCACGGCCGATGTTGAGGAAGCACGCCACGTCAAACGGCAGATTCTCGACGCGTTGGTACTTGAGTGCCTGGCTCGAGACCTCCATGACCATGGACTGGCGACCGGACTCACGGCAGTTGGCGATATGGCGCCAGACCTCGGGGGCCTCTGGCGTGGTATTGGTGCTCTCGTAGCACTCGATACCATCGTCGGTACTCACCGAGCCGATCATGCCGCAGGACTCGCCCGCCGCTTTGATAATCGACTGGAGCATAAAAGCGGCCGTGGTCTTTCCCTTGGTACCGGTGATGCCCACGATCTTGACGTCGTGGTCGGGACGGTCGTAGACCTCCGGCGGCAACAGGGCCATGGCCGTGCGAACGCTATCAACAACCAGCATCGCAGCACCGCTCTCCTGCGCCAGCGGCTCCAGAGACTCGACCAGCGACTCTTCGCACACAAATGCGACGGCGCCCGCATCGAGCGCCATGCTCAAAAACGCGGGCTTAAAGGCAGCGCCTTTGCAAAAGAACACGTCACCTGCCGAGACCGCGCGCGAATCAAACGAGCAGCCGGTCACGGCACGCTCGTCAACCTGCTCTGATGCGCGCAGCTCACCGCACACATCGAGAAGCTTGGCAAGCGTATCGACCGTGGTCACGGTCGCGGAATCCGAATGGTGCATCTTTCACCTTTCTCAGCCATTTGGCAGGGACGGTTTTTATAGTAACTGAAACGCACCCACGCAAAAACGGCTCCCGGAGGAGCCGTTACGCGCAGGCGTTCGTAAGCCGAGGCTAGGCAGCCTGAACAGCGGGCTGGTCCTCGTCGATAAAGAAGCGCTTGTACCACACCAGGAACACGAGCGGCGTATAGATCTTGCGTTGGAAATCGCCCTTGCCCGCAAAGTGCAGATCGAGCAGGTGCATGAGCTCGTCGGTATCGAAGAACTCGCTTGCCCACGGCGCGGTGAAGTACTCCTTGACATAGTCGTACCACTTTTGCTCGCGCAGCCAGTAGACAATCGGCACCGGGAAGCCCACCTTGGGACGGGTGGCCCACTCATCGGGCAGCGACTTGTTGGCAGCGTGGCGGAGTACCTGTTTGTTGCCGTTCTCGTTGATGCGGTAGCGGTCGGGAATGTGCTCGGCGAACTCCATGACTTTGCGGTCCAGGAAGGGCACGCGCAGCTCCAGCGAGTGCGCCATGCACATCTTGTCGGCCTTGAGCAGAATGTCGCCCGGAAGCCACATGTTCATGTCCAGATACTGCTTCTTGACCAGCTCGGGCTGGCCCTTCACGCGCGCATAGATGGGTGCAGCAAGCTCAAAGGCGCCGTCGCCGGTGTTGTACTCGGGCTTGAGTACGCCGTCGACCTCGCGCTCCGGCCATACCAAGGCCTGGCCCAGGAACGACTTCTCGGGAATCTCGGCACCCTTGACCAGGAAGTTATGTCCCTTGAAGTATGGCATATGCAGCGCCAGGTTACCGAG
Organism: uncultured Collinsella sp.; assembly: GCA_958433005.1. Lineage (GTDB taxonomy): Bacteria > Actinomycetota > Coriobacteriia > Coriobacteriales > Coriobacteriaceae > Collinsella. Next base: position 33,331 of record CAUAWV010000023.1, read on the forward strand.
CGCGCGGCGAATGGGCAACGGCACCATCTTTTTGTACTTGCGCACCGGAACCGTGTCCTCGTAGTAGGCGTAGCCGCCAAAGAGCTCGTCGGCACCTTCGCCCGAAAGCACGACGGTAACATCCTTGCGCGCCATCTCGGCCAAGAACCACAGCGGCACAGACGACAGGTTGGACTGCGGCTCGTCCATGTGATATTGGATGTCCTCGAGCGCACCGAAGAACTCGTCGGCGGTAATCATCTTGCGAACGTTCTCGACGCCGAGCTTATCGGAAAGTTCCTTGGCGTAGTTAGTCTCGTTGAAATTCTTGTAATCGAAGCCCACCGAGAAGGTCTTGTCGGGCATGAGGCAAGCGGCGATGTAGCTGGAGTCGACGCCGCCGGAGAGGAACGACGCGACCTTGACGTCGGCGATGCGATGGGCCTCGACGCTCTCGTGCACGACCTCGTCCAGCTCGTCGACGTACTCCTCGAACGGCTTCTCGACGGCAGAGTAATCGCAATCCCAGTAGCGCTCGATGTTCATCTTGCCGGTCGGGATGTCTACGGTAAAGTAATGCGCCGGCGGCAGCTTGTAGACACCCTCGAAGAAGGTCTCCTCGGTTGCCGAATACTGCAACGTCATGTACGGACGCAGAGCCTTTTTGTTGACCGCCTTGTGGAAGTGCGGGTAGTCCAGGAAGCTCTTGATCTCGGAACCAAAAAGCACGCCCGGAGCGCCGTCGCCCGCATCGGCCATGGGATAGTAGTAGAGCGGCTTGATGCCAAAGATATCGCGGGCGCCAAAAAGCTTGTTCTTCTTCTTGTCCCAGATGACGAAGGCGTACATACCGCGCAGGCGATCGAGGACGGCCTCGCCCCACTCCTCGTAGCCGTGCAGGAGGCTCTCGGTGTCGGCGCCGCAGTGGAACTTGTAGCCCTTGGCCTCGAGCTCGGAACGGAGTTCTTGGAAGTTGTAGATCTCGCCGTTGAAGACGATAACGACGCTGCCGTCCTCATTGGCCATGGGCTGAGCGCCGGCCTCGGTCAGGTCGAGGATCGACAGGCGGCGGAAGCCCAGGGCAACGCGGCCGTCGATAAACTGGCCGCCCATGTCGGGACCACGATGGACGATGCGGTCCATCATCTTGGTGAGCACCTCGGATTGGTTATCCGTCCCACCGACAAAACCGACAAAACCGCACATATACTATCCCCTCTGCTGTTGCTGGGTATCAAATCGAATCAGTAGCTTTTGAGTATACCCGAGGGCGTAAAGAGGGGCGGAATGTTCAGGCAATCTCAACTGAATCAGCTCCGCGCCGACACGCGCCGGTTACCTTTAATGGATATGAGGTGAATGAGGCGATTGTTTTGCTATACTCTCTCCGCACGGGCGATTGGCGCAACGGTTAGCGCAGGTGCTTTACACGCACAAGGCTGGGGGTTCGAATCCCTCATCGCCCACCACTGATTTGATAGGCTCCCAGCTATGGGGGCCTTTCATTTTTGGGCCCATCGCAGAGGGATTCGAACCCGAAAGGGTGCGGAGCTGAGGAAACGCGAAGCGTTTTCCAGCGCAGCACGCGAGGGCCGTAGGCCCGAAGCGAGAGCGGGCGGCGTCAGCCGCACGCGACATCCCTCATCGCCCACCACTGATTTGGAAACGGTCCTCGAAAGGGGACCGTTTTTGCTTGGGCCCATTTCATGGGATTCGAACCCGCCAGCACGTCCGCCACAAAGGCCGTGGCCAAAAAATGGCAAAAATGAGTACTGTTACTAATTTTGTAGCAGCGATTTTTGGGTTTCGCTGGGTAAATCTAGCCCTGAATCAGCGATTTGAAGCCTTTGCTAGCTGTTTCCCCATTAACATAACTGAACATGTGTGGTCTAACTAATCCTAGATAGTCGGTTTCATATGAGATTCAGCTGGTGACAGTACTCACATTTGGCATTTTTTGTCCAAAGGCTCTCCTGGCCATTGCAGATTTGTGGCAAAACGGGCTCCAGACCGCTGAATCATGCCACATAGGGCACGTCCGCAGTCCGGAACGGTAGCGCGCAGAGATGTGGTGTAAGAGGCGGGGAATGCCCCGCCTCCGCCCTTTCTTGAAAGGGAGGGGACACCGCCTAGAATTCGTCG
>CAUAWV010000024.1 GCA_958433005.1 uncultured Collinsella sp.
CCCTTTCGGGGCGCGATGGTGAGTAATTGCTTTAGATTTTACCCGCGCCGCGCGCAAGGCGCAAAGCGCCGAAGCGGCCGCCTGCAAAGCAGGCTGACCCCCTGACGGCCCACCAAAGCATGTTAAGACGGTCAGCGATAGTTGACCGTCTTTTTTGTTGACCTTTCATGGGGTCGAACCCGAAAGGGCACGGCCGCTTTCACAGATCGAGTCTACCCTGGGGATCGGTAAAACCGTCAGTACTTTCCTTGAGTTTCTTCTCGTCTGCCTTCACGCGACGCTCGAGCTTTTTTGTATCTTCGGCAGGCGGTAGGTTCTCAGGTACAATTCCGCGGTCGATGAGGCTGCCACGCACGCTTGTGTTGTTCTCGACGTGCTCTTGCTTGATCTGGTCCAGACCGTACAGGTCGTGTTCCTCGGCGTTGAAGGCCGTCATCGAGTTCGTAAGGTCCTTTGCTTTGATGAGAACATCGGCTAGCCCGTCCGCCAATGCCGAGCTCTTGGATACGCCGAGCTGTTGCTTCATTTCCGCCGTGCTTCTGCCGCCGAATAACGCTTCATCGCCCTTCGACTTGATGATTGCGAATCCTTTGGAGTCCACGCCGCGTTTGAACGCAATACCCGAGAGCTGTTTCTCTGAATCAGATAGCGAGCGGCGCGCCTGCAAGCGCTGAATCTCTGCGAAGCGCTGCTCTATGAGCTCTTGGCGGCGCGTCTGCACGGCGAAGTACGCCTGGGCGAGCGCGATCTCTGGCTTGTTTGAATCTCCGTTTTGGGCGATTAAATAGCATGCATAGCGCGTAAGCTTGTAGTCTTTAACCGCGCGAGCGGCGACACCGGCAGTTACCATTTTCGTGGTGTCACGAAAATGGGAATCAACTGGAGTTTTGTTTGTTTCGCACGAGACTTTTGCCCTCTTAACAACTTCGGCAAAGTTCTCCCATCGAGTGTACCCCATGGGTTCCATTAAATCGCGTGCGAGCCAATACTCAACGCCGTCTTCCACATTGGCGTAGCTATCAAGTTTGACACGCCACTTCTCGATATCTCTACTGTCCATATCTCCTCCTCGCTGATCTATTGTCTATGCGCGCTTTGCCCGCTCTGTACTCAGAATAAGGATACGCTGCCGTGCGGACACGAATGGGCCCCGTGCCACTTCGAGGTCACGGGGCCCATAGATATCGATTAGTTGTGCTCTGCTCTAGATAGGTGTCCAGTTTAATTCGATCGATAGTGCGAACCCAGGCTTTCGGTCCGCTTGCGCATGGCTTTGACCATCTCCGTTGCCAGCTGATTCTGCGATTGCAGGCGGGCGAGGGCTGCGATCTCGCTGTCATTGGCATGCGGCTTGCTCAGCGCAGTTGCCTCGTCTTTCAGGCTTTCAAGCTGTTGCAGGGCCTTGGATAGACCTGCTTCGGTCCTGTTGATCATGCAATAGGTGCTCATCGTGTGCTTAAGGCTGTGTGTCAGGCGTTCGGCATCTGTTGTGGCAATGCCATACTGAGGGAGGGCGATATCCATCGGAGCGGCCGCCTCGGGAGCGTCCAGCGCTGCTCGAGCTGCCGATGCGCCCGCGATGCGCCCGAATACGATGCCATTGGCACTCGACAAGCCGCCGATGCGGTCGGCGCCGTGCATGCCGCCTGTTGCCTCACCGCAGGCGTAGAGGCCCTCAACGCCCGTGTACGCGGTCTTGTCGATTTTGATACCGCCGTTGGCGGCGTGGGCATACATCGCCACGCGCATCTCGTCGGTCGGCGCGATGCCGTGCTCGTCTTGTAGCCAGGTGGCAAAGGTCTGCACAAACTCGGGGACGTCCTCGCGGGGGAAGTCGTAGTGGAGCGCCAGGTCTTCGGCTCCCGCTTGGTCGATGGCTAGGTCGATAGCGCGAGAATCCAGACGCGAAGTGAAGGGACCATATCCGGAGCGTTGCTCGAGCAGATCGTTTAGCTTGCCGTCGGCAATATCGACCGACTGGTCGAACTTGACGTAGCGCCAGGTCTTCTCGTTAAATACAAGGTTTCGCTTGGGCTCGATGAAGCCGGGCATCATCTGCATGAACTCTATATTAGTAAGTGTTGCGCCGTGCGCCAGCGCGATGGCCTGCGAGGAGCTGAGCACATCAGCCGACGTAAGGCTGCGCTCGAACAGGCCGCTTGTGCCACCGGCTGCGATGATCGTGGCCTTGGCAGCAAAGGGCACGATTCGATTTTCGGTGAGGTCGTAGAGCACGGTTCCGGTTATTCTGCCGTTCGTGTCCTCAACAAGGTCGATAAGCTCATGGCGGGGGAGCAGGCGAATGCCGAGCGACTCGATCCGGGCTGTCAGAGCGTCCTCAAGGGGTTTGCGGGTGAGGCCGCGCCACATGCGCGTCTTGTGGTCAAAGCAGGGGATAAACTGCTTTTGCTGGGCGCTCTCGGCGCTTTGCGGACGCTGGAGCTCAACGCCCAGGTCTTGCTCGAGCCATTCAATTGCCTGGGGAATGCTGTGGACAAACGTCTGGACAAGATCGGGGTCGGCGACGCCGCCACCAACGGTCTGGATGGTATCGATAAGGTCTTGTTCGTCGTCTTCGTTAACGGGTCCGATAAGCCCCAAGCCCCAGGTTCCGGGGAAGAAGCTTGATCCACTCATAGTCTTGCCGGCGCTTGCCACAGTGACGGTCACGCCCGCGCGCGCCGCTTCGATGGCGGCGCAAAGGCCCGCAATGCCAGATCCAATTACCAGTACATCAGTCGATTCCATCGGATTCCTTTCTCGTCCGGCGCATTGTCGCACGGGTGATCGGCAATGGGGCCGCAAAGACTCGGCAAATCGGTAAAGGGCACATATGGCAGGTGGGCGTCATGGGCGTTCTGATGCTCCATCTCATCACATCTCGTATATCGCCCCAACTGATATATCGGCATTAGCTACCCTGCGACAGTGCAAACAAAAAGAGCCGCCACCTTAAAAGGTAGCGGCTCTAAAGCTCAACTATATGAGCATCGCGCGGGCGCGATTAGGCCTTGAGGGCCTCCTCGACGGCGACAGCGCAAGCGACGGTGGCACCGACCATGGGGTTGTTGCCCATGCCGATGAGACCCATCATGTCGACGTGCGCAGGCACGGAGGAAGAACCAGCGAACTGGGCGTCGGAGTGCATACGGCCCATGGTGTCGGTCATGCCGTAAGAGGCGGGGCCGGCGCCCATGTTGTCCGGGTGCAGGGTACGGCCAGTGCCGCCACCAGAAGCGACGGAGAAGTACTTCTTGCCAGCCTCGAGGCGCTCCTTCTTGTACGTGCCAGCGACGGGGTGCTGGAAGCGCGTGGGGTTGGTGGAGTTACCGGTGATCGAGATGTCGACGTTCTCGTGCCACATGATGGCAACGCCCTCGCGGACGTCGTCGGAGCCGTAGCAGTTAACGGCAGCGCGGGGACCATCGGAGTAGGGGATGGTCTCGACGACCTTGAGTTCGCCCGTGTAGTAGTCGAACTGGGTCTTCACGTAGGTGAAGCCGTTGATGCGGGCGATGATCTGAGCGGCGTCCTTGCCCAGACCGTTGAGGATAACGCGCAGCGGCTTCTTGCGAGCCTTGTTGGCGTTCAGAGCCAGGCCGATAGCGCCCTCAGCGGCAGCGAAGGACTCGTGGCCAGCCAGGAAGGCGAAGCACTCGGTGTCGTCGGAGAGCAGCATAGCGCCCAGGTTGCCGTGGCCCAGACCGACCTTGCGGTCCTCGGCGACGGAGCCGGGAACGGTGAAGGCCTGGATGCCCTCGCCGATGATGGCGGCAGCCTCAGAAGCGGTCTTGGCGCCACGCTTGACAGCGAGAGCGCAACCGAGGGTGTAGGCCCACTCGGCGTTCTGGAAGGCGATGGACTGGGTGTTGTTGACGATCTCACGCGGGTTGAAGCCCTTGTCGGTGCAGATCTGCAGAGCTTCCTCGAGGGAGGCGATGCCGTTGTCGGCGAGGCACTTGTTGATCTTGTCAGCGCGGCGCTCGTAACCTTCGAACGTAACAGTCATAGTTATTTCCCTCCCTTTCTACTCGTGAACCGGGAACACGCTGGCGACGGAGTGAGTCTCCTCGTCGGTGCGCGGGTCGATGTACTTGGCAGCGTTCTCCCACTGACCATAGTGGCCCATAGCGCCAGCGATGGCCTCCTCGGGGGTCTTGCCGGCCTTGACGGCGTCGGTGAACTTGCCGAGGTTCAGGAACTCGAATGCGATGATCTCGTTCTTGTCGTTGAGAGCCATGCGGGTGACGTAGCCCTGAGCGAGCTCGAGGTAACGAGCGCCCTTGGCCTTGGTGCCGAACATGGTGCCGACCTGAGAGCGAAGGCCCTTGCCGAGGTCGTCGAGGGAGGCGCCCACGGGCAGGCCGCCCTCGGAGAACGCGGTCTGGCTGCGGCCGTAAACGATCTGCAGGAAGATCTCGCGCATAGCAACGTTGATGGCGTCGCAGACGAGGTCGGTGTTGAGGGCCTCGAGGATGGTCTTACCGGGAAGGATCTCGGAAGCCATGGCGGCAGAGTGGGTCATGCCCGAGCAGCCGATGGTCTCAACGAGGGCCTCCTCGATGATGCCGTCCTTGACGTTCAGCGTGAGCTTGCAGGCGCCCTGCTGAGGTGCGCACCAACCCACACCGTGCGTAAGACCGGAGATGTCGGAAATCTCCTTAGCCTGGACCCACTTGCCCTCCTCGGGGATGGGTGCGGGGCCGTGGTATGCACCCTTGGCAACGGGGCACATGTTCTCCACTTCCTGTGAGTACTGCATGCCTCTCCTCTCTATCGTGTTGGCGTCCCGTCTGGGGGTCGTGGCTGGCGATTGCCGGGCGACCCTTCGAAAGGGACATGACATGCAGCCCCTATAATACCGCGAAATGCACGGAATATTCGGCGAACGGCTCAGTTTTCGTAGCGAGAAGTCCGGAAGTTTAAATTGAAACGGTTTAACTCTATGTTCTGTGGTCGCGAACTTCCGTAGAGGGGGTTCGTCTTGGGCAAGCTTTTGGTCAGCTCTTGTAAGCGTTGCAGGGGCTGACCTGTTGCAACGGTGCCGTTCGCCGCCTATTTACTGCCTTTGGCCGCGCGAGTCTATTGTTTTGCGTGGATGTTTTGATGGCACGCTTCAATCGTGCTGTATTGGATGGCAAGCAGATCCCGGCGAAGGGAGCGCCATGCAGCGCGTTTGGAGAACGGTTACCGGCTTTTACCATGTCTGTGCCCGCGGTACGGGCAAGCAGCTCATCTTTGAGGGCGATGAAGACCGGTGGGAGTTTTTGGAGTTGATGCGCGACTGCTGCCGGGAGGCAGGCGTCACGGTTATCGCTTGGTGTCTTATGGGCAATCACGTGCATCTGGTGCTGGCAGATTACGAGGACGCGATGAGCGCGGCGATGCACCGGCTGCTTTTGACGTACGCGCGGCGGTTCAATAAACGCACGGGGCGCACAGGTCATCTGTTCCAGAACCGTTTTGACCGGCGCTCGCTCGATACCGACCGTTATCTGATGGCTGCCATTCGCTATGTTCACGCTAATCCGCAGGAGGCGGGTATCGCCCTGATCGAGCGTTATCCCTGGAGCAGCTTTGCCGAGTATCTGAGAGCGTATGACAACGATACGACGAGGGGATTTTCGGACCCTTCTTGTGTGCTTGAGCTCTTTGAGTCTGCCAAGGGGTTTCTGGATTATTCTCTGTCGATGCCCGATGGTTCCGATCCAGTGATTCACGATATGGATGAGACAGAGTGGGAGCGGCGTGCGTTTGCCGACAAGATGGCGAAGCGCCTGGGCGTGCCGCTCAACGAACTCAAGACCGTAGCGCCCTCGCGGCGAGATGGAATCATTTTCGCCCTGCACAATGTCGGCTACACGGTGCGCGAGATCGAACGGTATACGGGAATCAGCAAGAGTACCGTCTCTCGTATCGTGCGCGCTTATGCGCGGGTGAATGCTCAGGCTGAGGGCTCGGAATAGAAAATGGCCGAACCACTCTTGTCAAGCGATTCGGCCATTAAAATTCTTAAGATTTGGGACAAATACTACTGATTATTTTGTCCCGTGAGCATGCCGTCGAGGGTGCGCCAGGCGAGCTCGGCGCACTTGACGCGGGCGGGCATGTGCGAGATGTCCTGAAGCTGGGCAGCCTCGTCCAAGTCTTCCAGGTCTTCCTCGGAGAGCTGCTCGCCGCGGATCATAGCCAGGAATAGCCCGGCCAGGCGGCGTGCCTCCTCTACGGTCTCGCCGGTGATGAGGTCGGCCATGATATCGGCGCTGGCTTGGCTGATGGCGCAACCGTGACCGGTAAAGGAGGCCTCCTCGATCACGTTGTTCTCGACACGCAGCTGCAAGGTGAGCTCGTCGCCGCAGCTGGGGTTGATACCGTCGTGCTTGTGTGTGGGCGCGTCCATCTCGTACTTGTAGTCGGGGTGCGAGTTGTGCTCCATAAACGTGGTGGAGGTGTACAGATTACCCATTGAACGTGCTCCAAACGTGATGCAGGCCGGCGATGAACTTGTCGATGTCGGCCTTGTCGTTGTAGAAGGCCACGCTGGCGCGGCAGCAGGCGAGGTTCTCGACGCCCAGCCAGGTGAGCAGCGGCTGCGCGCAGTGGTGACCGGCGCGGATGCAAACGCCGTCCATGTCCATGATGCTCGCGACATCGTGCGGGTGGATACCCTTAACGTTAAAGCTGACGACGCCATGGTGGTTATCCCAATAGATGGAGCCGATGATCTGGACAAAGTCGAGCTGCATGAGCTCGCCCATCAGGTAGTGGACGAGTGCCTGCTCGCGTGCCTGGATGTTTTCGTAGCCTACCGTGTTGACCAGGTAGTCAAGCGCCGCGCCCGTGGCGAAGATGCCGGCGGCGTCCTGCGTTCCGGCCTCGAACTTCTCGGGGACGGGCGCCCAGACCGCATCCTGCTCGGTGACCGAGTCGATCATCTCGCCACCGGTTAAGATGGGCGGCATGGCGTTGAGCAGGTCCATCTTGCCCCAAAGAACGCCGATGCCCATGGGACCCATGGCCTTATGGGCGCTAAAGGCAAAGAAGTCGGCTCCCAAGTCGGCCACATCGACCGGCATGTGCGGCAGCGACTGCGCGCCGTCGACGACCAGATAGCCGCCGTACTTGTGTACGAGCTTGCCGAGGTTCTTGACCGGGTTCTCAACGCCCAGGACGTTAGAGACCTGGCCCACGGCCAATATCTTGGTCTTGGGGCCCACCTTGGACAGAACCTCCTCGGTGGTGAGTTGACCGGTCTTGGTGGGGTAGAGGTAGACGAGCTTGGCGCCGGTCTCGCGGCAGACCTGCTGCCACGGAATCAGGTTGGAGTGGTGCTCCATGATGGTGATGACGACCTCGTCGCCGGGCTCCAACACCGTGGGTGCAAAGCTCTTGGCGACCAGGTTGAGCGACTCACTCGTGTTGCGGGTGAAGACGACCTCGTTGGCCTGGGGGGCGCCGATGAGGTCGGCGATCTGCTGGCGCACCTTCGCGATGGCCTCGGTGGCCTCGACGGACAGCGAGTACAGGCCGCGCAGGGGGTTGGCGTTCATGCGCTGGTAGAAGTCGCGCTCGGCGTCGAGCACGCAGGCAGGGCGCTGCGCGGTGGCAGCGCTATCGAGGAAGGCGATCTCGGGGTGTTGCTGGAACAGCGGGAACTGGCCCTTGTAGGGGTTTGTCTCGATGTCCACGGTGGGCCAGCCGCGCGAAGCCTCGTCGCTGGCGTCGAGCACCATAGGCTCCGGTGCGGTGCAGGTATCGCATTTAACGTGCTCGGTGTCGATCATGCGAGCTCCTCTTCAAAGTTATCGATCAGGTTGTTGCCCAGGCGGACGACGGCGGCGCGGGTGCGCTCGTCGGTGGCGGAAAGCGCGGCGTCCTCCAGCTTGGCGCGGATGAACAGGTCCTCGGCGGCGCTTTGGTCAAGGCCGCGGCAGGCGAGGTAGAACAGCTGCTCGTCGCGGACGTGGCCGATGGTAGCGCCGTGGTTGCCGGCGACGTCGTCCTCGTCGCAGAGGATGACGGGGACGGTCTTGTTGTCGACGCCCTTGTTGGCCAGCAGCACGGTTTCGCGTTCGGTGCCGACGGCACCCTTGCAGCCGTGCACGAGGTCGATGGTGCCGCGGTAGACCTTCTTGGACGTGCCGGTCAGCACGCCGTTGGCGTCGATCTCGCACTCGGTCTTGCGACCGCGGTGGCGCAGCTCGTAGTTAAAGTCGCGCACCTGCTCGCGGGCGCCCAGGTAATCGGTATCGATGGTCACCTTGGCGGTATCGCCCAGCAGGTCGCCGGCAAGGCCGGTGGCGCTGGCGCCGGCACCCAGGACAGTGTGCTGCACGTTGACGCGCGCGCCCTCGTCTAGGAACAGGCCGGTGTCGTCGAGTGCGATCCAGCTGTCGTTGAGTGTCTGCGTGCAGGTCACGTTGACGGTGGCGTACTCGTGGGCGCACACACGCAGCACGGAGCCCACGACGCCCTCGCCGGCAACGGGGGAGTCCAGGGCTAGGGCGAGGTCGAGCGTTGCCTGCGGGCGGGCGACGACGTCGATGGCGGCAATCGCAGCCGCTGCGTCGACGCCACTCACGCGCACGGTAACGGCGGCGTGCTGGTAGGCGGGAACATCGATGACGATGCGCTTGGTGGCGTGCTCGGTCAGATACGCATAGGCAGCCTCGCCCATGCCGGTCTCGAAGGCCTCGGCAGGGGAGAGCTCCTCCTCGAGCTTGATGGCGCCGGCCTGGTAGACAGAGGTGGCGGGCACGTCGAGCTCGGTCTCGGGCGTGATGCGGGCACGGTCGGCAGCGTCGCCGGGGGCGGAGGCGCTGCGCTCGGGGAAGCGCTCGGCCATGGCGTTCATGGCGGTGCCAAACGCGTCGGCAGCGCCGGCAAACTGCTCGTCCAAGCCTTCGACCTCAACGGCCTCGGCGGGAGCGGCGGCAAGCTCGTCCGAAAGCTCAAGCTTGGTCTGGTTCATCTTGAGCCAGCCCCAAGTGGCAGCCGGCATCGCGTTGACCTGCTCGAGTGTGGTAGCAGCGGCGTTGGTTTCCTGTTTCATTATCCGATCGCTCCTTCCATCTCGAGCTTGATCAGGTTGTTCATCTCGACGGCGTACTCCAGCGGCAGCTCCTTGGAGACCGGGTTGGCAAAGCCGTTGACGATCATGGTGCGGGCCTCTTCCTCCGAGATGCCGCGGCTCATCAGGTAGAACACCTTGTCGTCGCCGATGCGGCCGATGGTGGCCTCGTGGCCGATGTCGACGTTCTTGGCGCGGATGTCCATGGCGGGGATGGTGTCGGAGCGGCTCTGGTCGTCGAGCATGAGCGACTGGCAGCTCACGGTTGCCTTGGAACCCTCGGCCTTGGGCGTGGCCACGATGGAGCTGCGGAAGGTCTGAATGCCGCCGCTCTTGGAGATGCCCTTGGTCTCGACGGTTGCCGAGGTCTCGGGGGCGTTGAGCACGACCTTACAACCGGTATCGAGGTTCTGCCCGGCGCCGGCAAAGGTGATGCCGGTAAAGCTCGACCGGGCGCGGCGGCCGTTGAGCACACTCATGGGGTAGAGGTAGCCCACGTGGCTGCCGAAGGAGCCACTGATCCACTCTATGTCGCCATCCTCGTCCACGCGCGCACGCTTGGTGTTGAGGTTGTACATGTTTTTGGACCAGTTCTCGATGGTCGAGTAGCGCAGGTGCGCACGCTTGCCCACAAAGAGCTCGACGGCGCCGGCGTGGAGGTTGGCAACGTTGTACTTGGGCGCGGAGCAACCCTCGATGAAGTGCAGGTCGGCGTCGTCCTCGACGATGATGAGCGTGTGCTCAAACTGGCCGGCGCCCTTGGCGTTAAGGCGGAAGTAGCTCTGCAGCGGGAAGTCCAACTTGGTGCCCTTGGGCACGTAGACAAACGAGCCGCCCGACCATACGGCGCCGTGCAGGGCCGCAAACTTGTGGTCGGTGGGCGGGATGAGCGTCATAAACTTCTCGTGGATGAGCGGCTCCCACTGCGGGTCGTGCAGGGCCTCCTCGATGCCGGAATAGACGATACCCATCTTGGACGCGGTGTCCTGCATGTTGTGGTAGACCAGCTCGGAGTCGTACTGCGCGCCGACGCCCGCCAGGTAGCTGCGCTCGGCCTCGGGGATGCCCAGGCGCTCAAAGGTGTTCTTGATGTCGTCGGGCACCGACTCCCAGTCGTGCTTTTGGTCGGTGTTGGGCTTGACGTAGGTGACGATGTTGTCCATGTCCAGGCCCTCGATGGAGGGGCCCCACGTCGGATCGGGGAAGCGGTTGAAGATCTCGAGGGACTTGAGGCGCAGGTCGAGCATCCACTGCGGTTCGTCCTTCTTGGCGCTGATCTCGCGCACGATGTCGGGCGTGATGCCGGCGTCGAGGCGCTCGAATCCCTCCTCGCCATAGGTGAAGTCGTAGAGGCTGCGGTCGATGTCCGCGACCTCGGTGCGGTTCTTGGTCATTACGTCGCCCCTTTACGCCTGCTGCTCGGCAGCGGCGGCCTCGGCCTGGGCGCGCTGCTCGGCGGCCTCGCGCTCAAAGGTCTCAAAGCCGTTCTTGTCGATCCAGGGGATGAGCGAGGCGTCGTCCTCGCGCACGATGTGACCCTTGACCATAACGTGGACGCGGTCGACATCCAAGTGCTCCAGGATGCGCGTGTTGTGCGTGATGATGAGCATGGAGCCGTCGCAGCTCTTGCGGTAGGCGTCCATGCCGTGGCTGACGGTGGAAAGCGCGTCGACGTCCAGGCCGGAGTCGGTCTCGTCTAGGATGGCGAGCTTGGGCTGCAGCAGCAGAAGCTGGAGCATCTCGACCTTCTTTTTCTCGCCGCCCGAGAAGCCCACGCCCAGCTCACGGTTGAGGTAGGAGGTATCCATGTTAAGCTCGGCCGCGAGCTCCTTGACGCGACGTCGGAACTCCTTGCCCTTCATCTCCAGGCCGGGGCGGCCGGCGATGCTGGCACGCAAAAAGCTCGACAGCGGCACGCCCGGGATCTCGACCGGGGCCTGGAAGCTCAGAAACAGGCCGGCGCGCGAACGCTTGTCGGTGGTGAGCTCGGTGATGTCCTGGCCGTCAAAGACGATACGTCCGTCGTTGACCGTGTAGACGGGGTCGCCCATGACCAGGTGGCCGAGGGTGGACTTGCCGGCGCCGTTGGGGCCCATCAGCACGTGGGTCTCGCCGGCGGCGACGTTGAGGTTGACGTTGTGGAGGATGGTCTTCTCGTCCACGGAGGCGGTCAGACCTTCGATGGAAAGCAGCGGATTTGCGCTCATGCTGTCCCTCTCTGTATATGGTGTACTCATAGGTGTGCTAAACCCTAGGAATCTTCTCGGAATAAAGTTACTATGGGTTCGGCGTTAGTCAAGGGAAAACCCGACTAATCCACTCGACTTTTTAGATGAGGGACATAATAATCAGGTTTGTTTGTTCCGCTTGCATAGGATTTGGGACAAACAAGCCTGGTTTTGTCCCAGTAACGATGGGAGGGTAGGTATGCTCATTTCTTCCAAGGGCCGCTATGCCCTCCGACTGATGATCTATATCGCGGCGCTCGGTGACGCCGAGGGCAAGATTGCTCTGCGCGAGGTTGCCGACCGCGAGCGCATTTCGCAGAAGTATCTGGAACAGCTGGTTCGTCCGCTTATGAAGGCTGGCCTGCTTAAGAGCGTGCGCGGCAAGGGCGGCGGCTACATGATGGCCAAGGACCCGGCCGAGGTGCGTGCTGGCGACATCCTGCGCGCTGTCGAGGGCAGTACGGCTCCGGTGGCGTGCGACGGCATCGACAACAGCTGCGCCCGTAGCGATCTGTGCTCAACCGTCAAGTTCTGGCGCGGCCTGGACGACGTGATCGAAAACTACGTCGACGGCGTGACGTTGGCCGACCTTGCTGCCGTCCCCGAGATTAACTTTGACATTAAGCTGTAGGTTGAACGCAATTCCTTAAGATTTCGCGGAGGGTTGTTGCCGTTTACCGAGGGGTTGTTGTGCAACAACGGGCGAGCTGCAATACTTACTCTTATCTTTGCAAACTGCACTTTAACTACACCAATGCAGGGAGGATCTTATGCAGCGCAAGCATTCTGCTATTGTCGCGGGCCTGACGCTGGCGCTTTCGTTTGGCGCCGTTTCCGCGCCGGCACCCGCTGCTGCCGAGGAGCCCACGCCGGGCGTTGCCTCGGGTGCCACCGATATCGATAAGGGTCTCTATACCCAGCAGTCCTTCTCGGGCGTGCTGAGGTCGGTCCAGGGCGTTTCGTTTGTTAACGTTACCCCCGAGATGAAGTACTTTACCAAGTACGAGAGCCATGGCAACTATAACCAGGGCTTTTCGTATGGCGACGGCTATAACGCGCTGGGTTATTACCAGTTCGACCGTCGATGGTCGCTCATTCCGTTTATGAAGCAGGCCTACAACTACAACCCCGAAAAATACAGCATGCTCAAGGATGCGATTGATCGCGGCAGCGAGATTTCCAACACGAGCAATGCCATGTACGAGAACGGCCAGCTCACCGAGTTGGGCCGTATTGCGCAGGAGGCTTTCCAAGGTGCTTATAACACCGACCCTGTTGAGTTCTCGGCTCTGCAGGATGCGTATGCGTACAACTCGTACTATGCGGTGACCGAGGCGTGGCTCAAGAGCGGCCTGGGCATTGATATTTCGGGCCGTGCCGATTGCGTTAAGGGCATGGTGTGGAGCATCACCAACATGTGCGGCACCGGTGGCTGCAGGGACTTCTTCCGTTGGGCAAACCTTTCTAACAGTATGACTGATCGCGAGTTTGTGACGGCGCTTTCCAACAGTGTGGTCAATAACGTGGCGACCAAGTATTCGAGCCAGCCCCAGTATCATGAGGGCTGGAAGAACCGCTACCGCAACGAGCTGAAGGACTGCTTGGTTTATATCGCCGAGGACGAGGCCGCTGCCGCTGCGACGCCCGTGCAGCCCGAGCCCACGCCGGCGCCCTCGCCGACGCCTGATTCGAATGACGACTCGAGCGACGATGCCAACGATGACAGGATGGATTCGCCCTCGACCGATGCTGACGGTGATGGCTCTGCTGGTGGCACTACCAACAACGGCTCTACCTCGAACGGCTCCGTTTCGAACGGCTCTGCTGCGGGCGATTCGTCTTCAAGCTCTGCCGGCAATACGGACAGCGACGCTTCTGGTTCGACCGGCGCTGGCACCTCTAACTCATCCACCGGCTCGAGCGATTCGTCCGTTGGCACCGGCTCTAACAACGGCTCCGGCTCTGACGCAACCCCTGGTTCCGATGCTTCCAAGGATGACTCGAATAAGGCGCCGGACGTTCCCGTTGCTTCGCCGGACAAGAAGCCTTCTTTCTCCGAGCAGCTTGGTTCTACGCTGGGCTCTTCGCTGATGGCTGGCGTCAATAACGGCTCGACCCAGAACAAGGGCAACTCTGATCAGGTTTCCACGGAAAAGATCGAAGCCGCAAAGGGCGACTCCAAGGACAAGGCTTCCGAGAAGACCGAATCCGATAAGGGTTCTAGCTCTGAGGAGAAGAGCGACAAGTCCGAACAGAAGAAGGACGAGGATAAGAAGTCTGAATCTGAGGAGAAGGACAAGAGCAAGGCCGAGGGCGAAAAGAAACAGTCCGAAGACGACGACAAGAGCGGTGCTGACAACCAGGTCCAAGAGCAAAATGACTCCAAAACGGTGACCACCACGACCACGACGACTACAACTACCAAGTCCTCGGGCGGCAACATGCCCAAGACGGGCGATCTGATTGTGATGGCGAGCCTTGCCAGTGCAAGCTTGGCCACACTGGGCGCTACGTCTATCGTAAGTGGTAAGCATAAGCTCGATCAGCAGAAGAAGGCTTCTGGGGAGGACGGCTTGGAGGAGTAATCTTCCAGATCGTTTTCTATAAGAGTTTGGGACGGGGTCCGGTGCGGCGGCATCGGCCCCCCTTTTTTTGTTGTGCAACGATTTGTTATGCCCCCTCGGGGGTCTGTTGCTACCGCTGCCCGAAACGTTTGCATGTCGATATTGTTGCGCTCTACCCGCTCGCTACAATGGGCATCGTGCTGCGTTAGAAGGAGAGTTTACGGTGTCTGAACAGGTGAATTGTGGTTTTACTCATGCGTTTGGTGCACGGTTGCTCAATCATGCGGATAGCGCAGCTCTACCGGTTGATGCACGCGACTTTTCCGATGCAATCAATCGGTGTTTACTCGTCGATAAGACTATGTTTATTGCCGATATATTGGACAGTGAAGCACCTGTTGCGCTTTGCTGTCGGCCCAAGGGTTTTGGCAAGAGCATGAATCTATCGATGCTCAAGTGCTATTTGGAACGACCTGATCACCGGCTGCCGGATCGAAGCCTGTTCGCTGGTACCCAGATTTGGCAGGCGGGCGGCGGTCGCTATCGTGATGAGTACGCGAGTTATCCGGTCATCATGCTCGACTTTACAGCTGCCGCTTCGAGGCATGGCGCTGGTGCTGCGGCAGCAATTCGCGGAGCTGTCGTGCGCGAGTGCGCCAGATTGCTGCCGCTGCTTGCCGCGCCTGATCTGTCAAGACGTGAGGTTCGTCTTATCGAGAGGGTGGCGCGTGGGGTGGCCAGCGATAGGGAGATCGATGCGGCGCTTGGCGTGCTTATTAAACTGCTCCAGGTAGCTTTCGATGAACATGTTGTTCTTCTGATAGACGACTACGACGCAGTATGTCCAAAGCGTTTGGGCGCTAAGGACGACGGTAGCGTGGATTCCCTAGAGTCGCTCAGCCGAATGTTGTTCGACACCATTGCCGACGCCGGCGACTCGTTGCGATTGACGTGTCTTATGGGCGAGCGCCCCGGTCCTGCCGAGTTCGCGTTGTCCCAACGTGGGGTTTCCTATCGGTCGGCGACACCGCTGTCGAGCTGGTGTGATCGATGGTTCGGTTTTTCGGACGACGAAGTCCAGGTGCTGTTGGATCGCATCGGTCGCAACGGCTGTCTGGATGACGCGCGTGAGTGGCTTGAGGGCTATCTGTTTGGTGGTTTTTATTGCTCGATCCCGGAGCGCGTGGTGGACTACGCACATCGCGGTTGCGTCGCGCCCGTTCGGGCAGATCTGTATGGTTACGCCGACCGTCTGAGCGCATGCGTCGGCGACTGGAATCTCATGCGCCTGTCCGCATTGTTCGATTTGCTTGAGCCGCATGGGTTTATTGAGGCGCCAGTGCATGTGCATGCCGAGGAGGCCGATGCTGCCAAGCCCGAAGATATCTGGACAGCGCTGTATCTGTCTGGATTTCTTACGACGGACATGACGGGGCATTCGGAGGACGGCGCGTGCCTTCGTTCCCTGCGTCTGCCTAACGACGAAGTGCGTCAGGCGCTCCGTCTTGTAATTCTGGAATGGTTTGAGTGCGCCGTTGAGGACGTTGGAGTTATCGACTCGTTCCATGACGGGTTGTGTCGAGGAGACGAGGACGCTGTAAAGCAAGCTTTGAGCTGTGCTATCGGCGATCTGGGCATCGATGTGGACAAATCAGATATGCCGACAGCCTATCATCTGGCGCTGCAGGGGCTTTGCTTTGGACTGTCCGGCTATTGCAATCCCAGCTCCAAGCGAAGTGGCGTCTCGGATCGCTGGGATATCCAGGTGATTCCCACCGGTCGGGTGTTTGACGTGGCCGACACGCTCGGCATGCTCGATGAGCGACCGCTCATTACGATCAACATGTTGTATGACCCTGGCGTCGATGCCCTGGGCCTGGAACTGTTAGCGGTTCAGGCGCTGCTCGACATAGAGCGCGACGGCATCGATGATATCCGCGTGCCGCGCCCCGCCGTCGGGCGCATGCGTTGGGGCTTTGGTTTTGACGGTCAGCGTGTGTCCGTGGTGTGTCAACGACTGTAGCGGCGGGCGAAAGCCCTTTACTACTCGGCGTCCTTCAGGGGCGGCATGGGCTTCCAGTTGGGATCCTTAACGATCTTGCGGGCGTCCTTCATGCCGCGACGCAGCGCCGGAATGCCGGTCTTAAAGCATTTGTCGACTGCTGCCAGACGAATGAACTCCTTGCAGAAGGTCGCGGCATTGCCCAGACGGAACAGCACGGGGTGGTAGTCGCCGTAGATCTGCATGTAGCGTGCCAGATAACCGCGGTTGCGCATGATGTAGTAGCGGTTGGTGTCGCTCGTGGAGTTGAGCTGGCGCTTGCCGGCGATATCCCAGTTAGAGACGGCGCGGGCGCGCTTGAGCACCACGTCGGCAACCACGGCGGCGGGGAAGTGCTGGCTGGCCACGTAGCCGTAGCAGGCATCGTCGCCGTAGATAAAG
Organism: uncultured Collinsella sp.; assembly: GCA_958433005.1. Taxonomy (GTDB): domain Bacteria; phylum Actinomycetota; class Coriobacteriia; order Coriobacteriales; family Coriobacteriaceae; genus Collinsella. Next base: position 16,306 of record CAUAWV010000024.1, read on the forward strand.
AAGCGCGCGTCGGGCAGGCCAATCTTGTCGACCACGCGGCGCGAGAACATGCCGCCCTCAAAGCACAGTTGGTTCATGGTGCGGTAGCCCTCGGGTCCCAAATCCCACTTGGCGATGGGGTTAGGGATGCCGAGCGAAAGGATGAGCTGGTACTGCCAAAAGAAGGCGCCGCCGTCAAAGTCCAGGCGCGAACCCTGAATGACGTCGTAACAGTCGGTCCACTTGGCCAAGCGCTCGATGCCTTCGGGGATGACGAGCACGTCGTCGTCCATCACCCAGAACCACTGGGCGCCCAGGTCGTAGGCGCATTTGGTGCCGGCGGAGAAGCCACCCGCGCCGCCACCGTTTTCAAGCTGCGGCGCGTATATAACGCGGTCGGTGCCACCCTGTGAATCGGGCTGGTCGGTGTCGATGCCCCACAGGTTGGCGAGGCGCTCGTTAAATGCGGTGCACATGGCCTCGGTCTCGCGCGAATTCTCGTTATCGACAATCACGATGCGCCAGGGCGTTGCCGTGAGCTCGGTCATGGAGTCGAACAAGTTGGCCAGGAGTTCCTGGCGCTTGTACGTGACGACAACGATGGCGAGCTTATCGATGGGGGCGGGAAGGGTTGAAGGCATGGGGCAATATATCCTTTCACGCGCGGCGCGCGAGCGCTGCGCGGAAGCTATCGAATACGTCCTTGGGACTGTCCTATTGTAAAGGCTCGGCGCACCTTGACGGCAAGCTTTGAATAAAACGCAGGAACCTGCCACGGGTGTAGCTGCTTTAGGGTCTGACGGCAGCGTGTCTATTGCCGCTTGGGCTTGCGAGCGATAAGGCTTCTAGCTGCGTCGATGGTGAGAAGTGCCAGGGCAAAGACGATGCTAATGACGGTACCCGTGATGATGCATATAGCTGCCGGGCTGCTTTGGCTGACCAGTATGTTTGCGAGCAACGTATTGAAGACGGGACGCCACAAGCTACTGGTGAGCGACTGCATCACATAGAAACCGAGCGTGGCGGTCGATAAGGTGACGATGACACCTGCGGTCCGTGGATTGCCTGAGACACTGCGCCGGGTCGCCGCAAAGAGCAGAGAGGCGGCAGCGAGGGCAAACGAGATCAACGAGGTTGATTTGTAGGAGAGGGCTGCCATCGCCGTGAGGTTGCCGGTGAAGGAGAGTGCTCCTTCCAGGATGGTGGCGAGCACCAAAACCGCTGAGAGCGACCGCGTGCCTAAGGCGCCCGCCCTGTCCGAATCTATGACATCGGTAACGTCGCGGAGCAGTCCGCCGATCAAAAACGCGATAACGTACGTGACGGCGCTCATGAGTTTCTGGAGCCAAGAAAACTCACCGCCGCTTGTCGCACTCATGGCGGCTAAATACCCGTTAACAACAAATGCGAGGATGCCAACGGCGATGACCGTCGTCGTGTAGCTTTTCTGGGAGAGTCGACTCTTAGCCAGTCCAAACCATGGCGTCATGAAGACCGTGGCGGCATAGACCCAGATAAACTCAAGGCCCAGCGTGTACCAGTGGTGCGTGTTGAGGGTAACATCGGGAATGGGGGAGACGACCGTGGACCACGCGAGTGCCACGAGGCAATAAAACGCAGCGGGCAAAATGACCTTGCCAAGGCGCTGCGTCGTCCGCTGTATTTGCGATCTCCACGTTGCCCCATCGCTCCAGGCGCGAGCCGCCGAGGCAATCAGGAAGTAGCCCGAGATCATAAAGAAGACCTCGTTGGCCCAGCAGCCCAGCAAGTTAATAAAACCGAGCGCGCCGGAATAGGGGAACATCGCAAGTGGGGCATATTCCACGGCGCCGACGCAGGTTGCCTGGAAGGTCCACTGAAAGGTGTGGAATACCGCGATACCGGCGACCGCGATTAAGCGCAAGGCTTCGATGGGTATGTTGCGTGCGGCTTTGGGCTGCATGGCGTCCTTTCGTAGGTTGAGCTCCATAGATTATATAAACGCCCGCTGGCGCGCTAACCCTTTGATACCATGAAACGACAGGTATTTCCTAAGGAGCACATTTGTCTACTAACGCCTCTGGCAGCCCTGTTCTGTCGCTGCTTATTCCCATTTACAATGTTCAGCGCTACCTGCGCGAGTGTCTCGATTCCGCCCTGGCGCAGACGCTCAAGGATATTGAGATCATCTGCATTAACGACGGGTCGACCGACAACTCGCCCGCGATTATCCGCGAGTATATGGAGCGCGATGGGCGCGTCAAGATGATCGACAAGGCCAACAGCGGCTACGGCGACTCGATGAACCACGGTCTGGAGATGGCGCGTGGCAAGTATGTTGGCATCTTGGAGTCCGATGACTTTATGGCGCCCGACGCACTCGAAAAGCTTGTTTCGGCTGCCGATAGCAATAATGCCGACTTTGCGAAGGCGAACTTTGATTTCTATTGGTCTAAGCCCGAGGAGCGCCGTTCGCTGCACGAGATGTTTAAGGCCAAGGACTGCGGCAAGCCTGTGCACCCAAGCGATACGACGCAGTTCTTTAAGCAAAAGCCGTCGATTTGGTCGGCCGTGTACCGTCGTGATTTTCTTGAGCGCAACGGCATTAAGTTCCTGCCGACTCCGGGGGCATCCTTTCAGGACACGTCATTCGCCTTTAAGGTGATCGCGTGCGCCGATAAGGCTGTTTACCTTCATGATGCCGTGTTGTCTTATCGCCAGGACAACGAGAATTCCTCGGTCAATTCTTCGGCTAAAGTCTTTTGCGTCAATACCGAGTATGCCGAGATTGAGCGTTGGATTCGAGAGGATTATGCCCGTGACCACGCAAGTGATGACGTCGCGCGCATGCTCAAGTTCAATCAGCTCATTAAGTACGATTCGTACATGTGGAACTACGTGCGTCTAGCGCCTAAGTTCTATAAGGAGTTCCTGGTTCAGATGGCCAAGGAGTTCCAAGCGGCCTTGGACGCGGGGGAGTTTTCGCTTGACGATCTCAAGCCGTGGAAGCGCGCAAATCTCGCTGCCATCCTCAAAGATCCTGAGGGCTGGGTTGACGAGCATCCGAGTTTTGCGACGGATGGTGCCTTGGGGCGTGCTAAGTATTACGCCTCGGTTGGAGGCCCAGGCGTGGTCGCCGCCTTCCTCATCGAATCGCTGAGGGGGTAGGTCGGCATGGGAGAGGCCTCGTGTCCTAAAGCTACCATTGTCGTCCCCGTTTACAACTCTGCGCGCTCCATTCAGCGATGCGTCGATTCGCTGTTGGCCCAGTCCGAGCGCTCGATTCAGGTTGTCTGCGTCAACGACGGTTCGACCGATGATTCGTTGAACGTGTTGCGCCAGATCGAGCTGGCCGACGATCGCGTACTGGTTATTGACCAGGAAAACGCGGGCGTCTCGTGCGCTCGAAATGCCGGTATCGATGCCGCCGAGGGCGAGACCGTCTTTTTTGTGGACGCCGACGATTACATCGATGTCCAGACGGTCGAGCGCGTGCTGCATGCCATGGAGCCTGCAGATGCCGAGGTCTCCGTTTTTGGCGGCGTCTGTGAACCAGCCGATGCTGCCCCCAAACGCGTCCAACAACTCATGAGCCCCAAAGCCGGTACCTTCGGCGCCCGTGATCCCCAGTTGCTGTTCCATGCGAATGCGCAGCCCTACGCCTGCCGTGCGGCTTTTTCGCGCGAGCTGCTCAATCGCGAAGGCATTCGCTTCGCCCCCGGTTTGGCTTTGGGCGAGGACGTTGTCTTCCAATTTGCGGCTTATGCGCTTGCCCGCAAGGCCGTTGTCATGCCGGACAAGTTCTACCACTACGTGATGGAGAGCGAATCGGCGACGCATGAGTTCAACAGTGCCGAGGCTCGCGTCAAAAAGCTTGACGCCCACATGAGGATGCTCGAGGAGGTCTTGGAGGGCTGGGCGGCCTACGGTCTTTTGGACCTGTGCCCCGGCGAGCTGATAACTTGGTTTTTGGACCTCATTGTGTTCGACCTGGTGCGCTTGGATGCTGATGGCTTCCATCGCGTGGCGGCTCGCGTCAACATGGACCTCACGACGTTTTTGGGAACGGAGTGGGCGGATATGCCTGCTAAGGGTGCCGTTCGTCGTGTTGCCCACAAGCTCGTTGCGGCGACCTCGGGCGTTTCGATGGCAGACGCCACGCAGTTCTATCTTTCGACTCGCGGTCTCAAAGCCTGCCTGGAGCGCTTTATCTAATTCCAAGCGCTGCCGCCCGCCGCAACTCGGCTGCTAAAATAACCCTGTTACACGCTATTCAACAGGAGGTTCTCTTGCAGAACTCTGATACCCCTAAAGTTTCGCTGCTTGTCCCCATTTGCAATGTCGAGCGCTATCTGCGCGAGTGCCTCGATTCCGCCGTGGCGCAGACGCTCAAGGACATCGAGATCCTCTGTATCAACGACGGCTCCACCGATAGCTCGCCGGATATCATCCGCGAGTACATGGAGCGCGACCCCCGTGTAAAGATGATCGATAAAGCCAACAGCGGCTACGGCGACTCGATGAACCGCGGCCTGGAGATGGCTCGCGGCGAGTACGTGGGCATCCTTGAGTCCGACGACTTTATGTTTGAGGACTCGCTCCAAAAGCTGGTCGCCAAGGCCGATGCTGAACATGCCGATGTGGTAAAGGGCGACTTTTACCTGTATTGGTCCACGCCCAGCGAACGCCGTGAGCTGTTTGGGATCATCGACGAGCATATGACGGGCGCCGCTTATCGCCCCGTCGATCGCCCGGGCATTTTCTACCGCAAACCTTCCATTTGGTCGGCTATCTATCGGCGCGAGTTCCTCAACGACAATCAGATTCGGTTCCTTCCCACGCCGGGTGCTTCGTATCAGGATGCGGGTTTTAACTTTAAGGTCTGGGCATGCGCCGAGCGTGCCGCGTTTATTGCGGACCCCATTTTGTGCTATCGCCAAGACAACGAGAAGAGCTCAGTTAATTCGCCCAACAAGGTGTTTTGCGTGTGCGACGAATATGCTGAGATGCAACGTTTTTTGGACGAGCGTCCCGAGCTCAAGGCTCAGCTTCAGGGCATTTTAATGCGCATGAAGGTCGATACGTACCGTTGGAATGATGAGCGCCTGGTCGATGAGTTGCGCGAGCAGTTTTGGGAGAAGGCCTCTCCCGAGCTCAAGTCCGATTGGGATGCCGGTCGCTTTGACCTGTCGCTGTTCGATCCGCGTGGCGAGACCGACTTGCGCCTGATGGTCAAGTCGCCCCGCGCCTATATCGATTCGCGCTTTGGCTTTAAAAAGCCGGGCAAGATCAATACGTTTAAGCACTACTTTAAGATTGGCGGGCTGCCGCTGGTCTGGCGCGTGCTGACGTATCAGCGCACCTACGGTGATAATCCGCACCCCGATGACGTTCCGGTCGCACAGTAGGAGCACTTGACTATGGCTACCCCCAAGATTTCCGTTGTCGTTCCCATCTATAACGTGGAGGAGTGCCTGGCCTGGTGCCTGGACTCCCTGCTTGCGCAGGACATGCCCGATTGGGAAGGCGTGCTGGTCAACGACGGCTCGCCGGACGGCTCGCGCGATATTGCGGCTACCTATTGCGAAAAGGACGCGCGCTTTACGCTGGTCGATAAGGAGAACGGCGGCCTGTCGAGTGCGCGTAATGCAGGTATCGCCGCGTCCACGGCTCCTATCGTCGCGTTTTTGGATTCCGACGATCGCTTTACGCCCGATGCATGCCGCGTGATCGTCGATGCCTTTGAGCGCGAGGGCTGCGACGTTTTGACCTTTGGCGCGAATCCGTATCCGCTGGAGGCGGGGTATCCGTGGCTTAATCGGGTTTTGAGTCCGCGGGACGTTTCTTTTCATGGATATAGTTTCGAATTATTATTTAAAGAGGATTCGCGTCCCTTTGTGTGGCGGACTGCCTGCAGACGTGATTTTCTGGCGAATAACGCTATTCGGTTTGATGAATCTATCTGCTATGGCGAAGATCAAGTTTTCGAAATGGCGATCTATGGTCGTTCGCGAAAAACAACGCTGATTTCGAATAAATTGTATGACTACCGTGTGGCGCGCAAGGGCTCGCTCATGGACACCATGCGCTACGACGACGAGACGCGTCTGCTGGAGCATGTGAAAATATATTCCGCGGTGTTGGCCGACTGGCATCGAGATGGCCTTGACACGCAGCATGTCGATGACCTGGCATACTTCCTGTGTGATTTGGTGCTGTACGATGCAATAAGGTTGCTGGGTACGGGCTGCGGCAAAGTGTTCGACGCTGTATCTACGGTGCTCGCTGGTTCCGCTATGGGGAGCGATGCCGCGCTTGCGCGATGTGCTCCTTCTGTTGCTGCTATGGTGCGCGCAGCGCGTGCTAACAAGGCGCCCAGCGTCCGTGCGTGCAGGAGGCTCATGTTTGAGTACGACGTTTTTAGGTCTGGGCTCCTTCGGGCGTGCAAACGCATGGCCGCGAATATCCTGGGAAAGAGAGATTTGTAGATCGGAGCGGCCATGTCTGTTGTCTTGCTAGACCATCGTCGTCACTACATTCTGTTCGTTGCTGTGGCCTGCCTGAGCGTTTTGTTGGGCGGGCCTTCTTATCCCGGGTGAGAGCGGGGCTCTAGCCATATTTGAATGTGGAGGCGAATGGGGCTAGTCAAATATATATTTCGGTTTCAGACTTGAAAACGCTTGAATTCACCAGTTGTTAGTTTAAAAATAACATATAGATTCCGCCGGATTCGTGGAAAGGATGTTCTATGAAAGACGTTCGAAGGAGATGGCGCGGGCTAAAGGCTTTCGGGTTGGCCGCATTTGCAACTGCCTGCCTTACTTGTGCTCCATTGACCGCAAAAGCAGGTCTTATTGGCGGTGTTGGAGGGGGTAGCGCCTCGGTAGACGAGCCCACGGAATGGTGCGTTGGCGATAACCGTCCGATTTCTTACTGGGAATATGACGGTTGGAACGGCACTCAAAATGAACCGATGTCTGGCCCTCTTACGCGGTATAGCGTCGAGTGTAATGCTGGGGGGACTGCTCACAGAGATTTTCTAGTAGGTTTAAACTCTATTGATCAGAGCGCCTCGAGGACCGATCCTTCTGGAGTTACATCACGTCCCGCAGGTACATACTATTTCAACAAAGATGGTTTGATGCAGACCGGACTCGTTCGGTGCGAGGACGGCAGCCTTCGCTATTTCGATCTCGAAACTGGCGCCATGGTCACGAACCAGTGGCATAACGAATACGAAGCTGTCTGGTACTATTTTGGCGCTGACGGGACCGCGGTGTCGGGCTGGCAGTCTATCGGTGGGGACAAGTATTACTTCTATCCCGAAAGCCATGATATGGCATACGGCCGAGTTCAGATTGATGGCAAGAACTACTTCCTGAACACCCCTGGCGCCAACGCCGACGGCCGCATGCAGCATAGTGGCTGGTTCTACGACTCCATCTACGGAAAGTGGTCCTATGCGACCTCCGACGGTGAGCTATTAACCGGTTGGCATAATCTCGACGGCACTTGGTACTATTTCAACGAATCTGGGGTCATGCTGACTGGCTGGATCAACGATTCGGGTACTTGGTACTACACCAATGCATCCGGTGCGATGGTCACTGGCTGGCTCAACATCGGCGGTACGTGGTTCTACCTCGACGGCTCGGGCGCCATGGCCGCTAACAGCTGGCGCAGCCTCGGCGGCTCCTGGTACTGGTTCGGCGACTCCGGTGCAATGGCCACTGGCTGGTTCTTGGCAGGCGACTCTTGGTACTATGCGAGCGGTTCGGGCGCCATGGCAACCGGCTGGCTCAGCAATGGCGGCACGTGGTATTGGCTCGGAGGTTCGGGCGCTATGGCCTCTAATTCTTGGGCCAACGTTGGTGGAGTTTGGTACTGGTTCGACGATTCCGGCGCGATGGCCACCGGCTGGCGTCAGGTCGGCGGCGCCTGGTACTACTTTAGCGGTTCCGGCGCTATGACCCACGACGCCTGGGTCGGCGACTACTATCTTAAGTCTTCCGGCGCCATGGCTACGAACGCCTGGGTCGGCTCCTATTATGTCGGCGAGGACGGCAAGTGGATTCCAGGTTACGGTTTAGTTTGGTATAAGAACGGAAGCGATGTTTACCATACGCATAAGTGCCGTACCGTTGGCAAGGACGCAAAGGGCTATTCGCAGATCTCTATTCAGGAGGCCCAGAGGCGTGGCGCTTCACGAGAGTGCAAAAACTGCCAGCAAATTGGCTAGCACATTATTGAGTTAGTTTTGATTGAGGCCCCGTTGCCCTGAGGTGACGGGGTCGCTGTGTGATTGGATACCGTGCCGCTATGATGAAATGCTCATTCGGGGAGCTGGTCTTTTCGGGCCTGGTTTCTTTGGGGCTCCTTTTGGGTTCGTCCTCGATGTTATACGCCCTTGATTCGAATAACACTGACGAAGGTCCCGCATCTAACGTTACTATTGCTTCTGTCGAGTCAGGCGTTGATGCTCAGCGCGAATCGACCTTCGCTGTCGAGCAGAACTCTCAGGTGGATAATGAGACCCCTTCTGAGGTCTCGAATCAAATTATTTGGCATCAGGGGTGGATATCACCCGAAGAAGGGGCTGGTTTTTGGCGTTGGGGCTTGTCCGACGGAACAATCGCTGTTTCTTCTTGGAGACATATAAACGGTAGCTGGTACTGGTTTGACGACGAAGGTCGAATGGCTCAGGATGGGTTGGTTCAAGTCGGGGGTGCGACGTATGCCTTCTCCTCTTCGGGCGCAATGCGTGTCGGCTGGTACCTAGATTCTACGGGCTCCACTTCTGCTTGGCGTTATTTCTCCGGCTCTGGCGCCATGGTAAAAGGCTGGCTTTCAGACGGCAGCAACTGGTATTGGCTGGATCATGAGGGCAAGATGGTCCACGACTCGATGCTGCAGATCGGGGGAGCCACGTATGGATTCTCTTCTTCTGGCGCAATGCTTATCGGATGGCATCTTGATGCTTCCGTTTGGCACTATTTCTCAGGCTCTGGCGCCCTGGTAAAGGGCTGGCTCTCGGATGGGGGTCGTTGGTACTGGCTTGATCCTGCAGACGGTTCTATGGCCACCGGGCTAAAAGAATGTAATGACACCCCTTATATCTTTAACAGTTCAGGGGCCATGCTCTCCTCCCAGTGGGCGCTTATTGACAACAACTGGTATTACGCTGACTCCAACGGCTTGCTGCATGGAGGCTGGTTACTTCTGGGGAATTCTTGGTATTACTTGGATCCAGGAAGCCATATTATGCTCACGGGCTTTATGCAAGTGGGCTCGTCCACCTATTTCCTTACGAGTTCAGGTGCCATGGCAACAGGCTGGGCACTTGCTGATGGTACTTGGTATTACGCCGCATCAAACGGAGCTATTCAACGAGGGCGATGGATAAAGTCCGGAAACGCCTGGTATTACCTTGATGATGTATCCGGCGCAATGCGTACTGGTGAATTTGCGGTAGGAAGCACGCGCTATTTTTCTTATGATTCCGGTGCAATGGCATCTTCGTGCTGGATCAACTTGAACGACGGTATGGCATGGGCGAATTCGTCTGGAGCACTGAGCGAGCCGTTGCCTACTTCATCTGATGGATCTCCCGTAGTCGCTGATCGAGCCGACTTGTCTTCATTGCCAGGTACGATTCATATTGGAGATGCGGTTTTCTATGTGGATGCAAGCGGTGCCGTCAATGTAGCATCTGGTTGGATTATGTCGAAAGACGCTTCTGACGAAAGCGGCAATACTTGGTATTACGCATCTTCCAATGGTGTCCTTAAGTCTGGTTGGCAATATGTTAACGGTGCGTGGTATTGGATGGATCCCTCCACGTACAAGATGAAGACCGGATGGCTCAATGACGGCGGTACGTGGTACTGGCTTCAGCCTTCGGGTGCCATGTTTGCTAACGGGTGGCTGAAAATCGATGGCGTTGACTATTACTTCAATGCAAGTGGTGCATGGTTGAATACGTCTGGCTCTGTTTTGGGGGTTAATAGGTCCAGTCTGGTCAATTGGCTTATGAGCCACGAAAACGACGGCTATTACCGTGGAACACGCTACGATACGCATCTTAGCCAAGAAACATGCATGTATCCAAAGGGTGATCCTCGTTGGGACGGGTATACCGGTATGAACTGCGGCGGATTTGTATCGCATGCATATATGAAAGCGGGCGGTAATTTAGCTCCCATTGCCGCCGAGCAGAGCCATTCCCCTTGGAGTGGAGGTCCCGGAAGGGGCGGCTGCGTTAACGCTTATCGTTGGTACGGCTACGCTATCGATACGTGCGCAAACGTGACTTATTTCAACTCTATTGATGAGTTGTTACGTAGCGGTTTGGCTCGTAAGGGGGACATTGTGTTCTTCAATCCTTACAACCCATATGCGGACGATAGCCACATTGGCTTTTTCTGGGGCAATACGCCTAGTGAAAACTTGTTTTGGCATAGTGACGGTTATGGAAACCGTATTTCTGGTTTGACTGCTTTGAGTCCATCGAAAGTAATATTGATTCGTTAGAATTCCGAGTTGTAGGGGACTCTCTGGGCCCCCTACCTTTTTGACATCTGGTTTGAAAGCTAACTGATGTCGGCATTCTTTGGGGCTAAGAGTAGGGACTAAGAGTCCTTGGTTTCACCCTGCTGGGAAGTTCTTGTTTACATTGTGGTATTGCGTGCAGTTATTTGTCGTCCCAGATGGCATCTTGTCCAGTTGGATGTTCGGAAATCTTTCACAGCCATGCTGTAAGCTAAACGCAAACAAGAACGAATGACGAGGTTTACATGAGCAAACATCTTAAGTTATTTTCGGCATTGTTGGTGCTGATGGTCCTTGCGCCCATTTCTGTGTTTGTTTTCCCCTCGAACGCGGAAGCTGCGCGGTCCCTAGTTGAGAATTCCTGGCGTTATGAGGATGGGCAATTGGTCGCAGAGGATGCTTCTTCCGAAGAAGATGGAATAGCCTTATTGTCCATGGACATTCTTCCCGATGGGGCTACGGCGCAGGGCATCGATGTCAGTGAGCATCAAGGACGTATTGACTGGAATGCTGTTAAGGCTTCTGGTATCGATTTCGCTATTCTGCGTGTTGGGTTTGGCGCTCCATCTTGGGGCGGTCGAGTTGACTATCAATTTAATCGAAATATTTCTGAGTGCGAGCGACTCGGAATTCCCTACGGCGTCTATATCTATTCATATGCTTTTGATAATCAGCAGGCAGCTGATGAGGCGTCAATGGTGATCAATTGCCTTTCTGGGCATAATCCAAGATTGCCGGTGTATTACGATCTTGAGGATAATTCGATAATTGCAAATGGACGTCAAACCGGAATTGCATCGAGGGCGCAGGTTTTTTGTAATAGGATTTCTGCCGCAGGATATGAGCCTGGTATTTATGCAAATTTAAATTGGTTTAACAACATTTTGACCGACTCTGTTTTCAAGAGCAGCTCTTGGGACCATTGGATCGCTCAATATAATTCAAAGTGTGACTACATCGGTAATTACAGTATTTGGCAGTATAAGAGCAACGGAAAAGTCCCTGGAATCAACGGCAACGTTGATATGAATTATGCGTATGTAGATGTTTCTCTCTATTATTGGCAGTTAAAAGATAATGCCTGGTATTACGCAAACTCTGACGGTAAGGCATATACCGGATGGTTGTACCTCGGCGGCGCCTGGTACTGGCTCGAGCCCGACGCGGGCGGTGCCATGGCTACCGGCCTTCACGAGTGCAACGGCTCCCTGTACTGGTTTAATTCGTCCGGCGCCATGGCGACCGGATGGGTCCTCGACGGCGGGACCTGGTACTACGCGACTGGCTCCGGCGCGCTGGCGCGCGGCCCCGTTTCCGTCGGCGGCGTGCCCTACTGCTTCGACGCCCGGACGGGGGCCATGCTGACGGGCTACCAGACGGACGCGCAGGGCGTCCGCCGCTACTTCGGCAGCTGCGGCCCCCTTAACGGCTGGGGCTTCGTCGACGGCTCCTGGTACTGGTTCGCTGACGGTATCGCCTCGACCGGCTGGATTCGCACCGGCGGTTCCTGGTACTGGCTCGATCCCGAGGCGGGCGGCGCCATGGCGAAGGGCCTCCATGTGTGTAACGGCGCAGCGTACTGGTTCGACGCCTCCGGCGCTATGGCGACCGGGTGGGTGCTCGACGGCGGGACCTGGTACTACGCGACGGGCTCCGGCGCCCTCGCCTCCGGCTGGCTCAACCTAAACGGCGCCTGGTACTGGCTCGACTCCTCGACGCACGCCATGGCCACCGGGCTCCATGGGTGCAACGGCTCCATGTACTGGTTCAACGGCTCCGGCTCGATGGCGACCGGATGGGTCCTCGACGGCGGCACATGGTACTACGCGACGGGCTCCGGCGCCCTCACCTCCGGCTGGGCCTACGTCGGCGGCGCCTGGTACTGGCTTGACCCCTCGACGCACGCTATGACTACGGGTGTTCAAGAAATCGATGGGGTGAAATACTCTTTTGCTAGTAATGGCGCTTGGCTCGGCTAGCACTCTTCTTTAATTGCTTTTTTCTAATTACATATTGCTCTTAGCTATCCATTTGTAGACTATGTTTATGTAAAAATTGGTAACTACTGGGGGCTGCACATGGCAAGGAAAAAGCGAATAACATTAATCCTAATCATTCTTTCAACTCTACTGCTCGCTGGACCCGGTGTGGTTGATATCGCGAACGCAGAACCCATAAGCTCCTCCATCCCTACTGATTTTGAGCGGCAATCCGTCCCCTCGACTCTTTCTCCTTCAGATTCAATCGATGATGGTCCTGCTCAAGAATCCGTTAAATGGAATCTGGGTTGGAATTTGTTTGACGGCAACTGGTTCTATGTGGATTCAGTCAATCCGGTCTCGTTGCATTCTTGCTGGCTCCATACCAATGGGGCCTGGTATTGGCTCGACCCCTCGACGCATGCCATGGCCATCGGGCTCCATGAGTGCAATGGCTCCGCGTACTGGTTCGACGCCTCCGGCGCGATGGCGACCGGGTGGGTCCTCGACGACGGGACCTGGTACTACGCGACGGGTTCCGGCGCGCTGGCGCGCGGCCCCGTATCCGTCGGCGGCGTGCCCTACTGCTTCGACGCCCGGACGGGGGCCATGCTGACGGGCTACCAGACGGACGCGCAGGGCGTCCGCCGCTACTTCGGCAGCTGCGGCCCCCTTAACGGCTGGGGCTTCGTCGACGGCTCCTGGTACTGGTTCGCTGACGGTATCGCCTCGACCGGCTGGATTCGCACCGGCGGTTCCTGGTACTGGCTCGATCCCGAGGCGGGCGGCGCCATGGCGAAGGGCCTCCATGTGTGTAACGGCGCAGCGTACTGGTTCGACGCCTCCGGCGCTATGGCGACCGGGTGGGTGCTCGACGGCGGGACCTGGTACTACGCGACGGGCTCCGGCGCCCTCGCCTCCGGCTGGCTCAATCTAAACGGCGCCTGGTACTGGCTCGATCTCTCGACGCATGCCATGGCTACGGGTGTTCAAACTATTGGATCATGTGAATACATATTTAATAACTCTGGCAAGATGATGGCTAATTGCTGGTCAAACGGTGATGGGTCTTGGATGTATCATTCGTCATCCAGCGGCGCAATTGACCTTAAAGGCATCATGACCGATTCGGGAATCCAGTTGATTGACGATGGCGGGAATGTTAGAACTGGCTGGATTGAGAGTCAGGGTTCTCGATATTATTGTTCTGCTGATGGGGTAATTCTGACTGGATGGCAGCAAATAGCTGGGTCTTGGTATTACTTTAACTCGGATGGTCGAATGGCGACCGGCTGGCTTAACGATGGCGGTAACTGGTTCTGGCTAGATTCCGCTTCTGGCACAATGAAAACGGGATGGCTTTCCCTTGGGGGCACATGGTATTACCTTGATGCCGCACGTGGGGGAGTAATGCTGAGCAGTGGTTGGTATTGGATCGGCTCTACTGACTACAAGTTCAGCTCATCCGGCGCAATGGTTGGCGCTTGGGTCGATGTCCCGTGCTATTCGCAGTACCCGGAACTTCCTACTGGCTGTGAGTCGGTTGCCCTTACAAACTTGCTTAACTATTATGGTTTCGGTTTAGGTAAGACGATTATTGCGGATTATTACTTGCCCAAGGGAAGCAACGGCAACTTTGTTACCGCCTTTGATGGCAACCCAAGGCGTAGCAGCGGGGGTCTCATGGGATGCGTCGCCCCTGCGATTACTATTGCTGGCAATAACTTTCTGCGTGCTGCTGGAAGTGGCAAGCAGGCAAAAGACGTCTCTTTCTCGTCAATTTCTTCCATTAAGAACAGACTGACCTGTGGTCAACCTGTTGAGATGTGGAATACCGAGTGGGGAAGTTGGCCAGGAGGCCGTTATGCTGCACGTTGGTATAATGGGCATTCTTATGGCCTGTGGGGCGGTAATCATGCCGTAGTCCTTAAAGGCTATGATGACGAGCAGGGAATTGTCTATCTTTCGGATTCGATTAACGGCAATGTTACGCGAAATGCCCAGGTGTTCTTTGGCACGTGGCAACAGATGGATAGTCAGGCCGTGGTAATTGAATAGCCATGATGCTAAAAGGGGAGAGCTCGACGAGCTCTCCCCTTTTACTACATTGTTAATCAAGCTAAGCCGTCTTATTACGTCCAAATAGTTCGTCCCAGTTACTGGCTGCCAAAACTGTTCCGCATACGATTACAACGCAGCAGATTACGGATGCCATGTCGGGAATTGTTCCAAGTAAGATCAGGCCAAAGACCACCGACCATGCCGAATAGGAGATATTTAGAGCCATCGCTCGCGCTGCTCCGATTGCCGCAATGCCCTTGTAATAGAACAGATAGGATGCAGTTCCTGCGAGTCCGGCGAGTGCAATAATCAATGTGGGCATGCTCGGGATAGCGCCCAGCGTGAAATGCCATGCTCCGAAGAGGGGGAGTACGAGCACTCCATAAACAAGCGCACTTGTAGTTTCGCGGATTTGCAAAGCCGTTTCGTCATCAACGGCATCATCTTTCATTCCCCATGCGCACAGCACCGCTTCGGATCCCCATCCGATAACGGCAAGCACCGCGCCGAGTAAGCCGAGAGGGGCATTTGCAATCTCGCTCGACCCGGCCGATAGATAGCCCATCGTCATTACGCCGCAAAGAGCAACGAGAAGGGAAAGAATCTGTCCTTTGCCCATTTTCTCCTTCAGCAGCACGAAAGAAAGGAATGCTCCGACAGCGGGATAGAAGGCGGAGATGATTGCCGTATAGGCAGCTCCAATGTTATTAATTGCCAATACGTAGCCGGTCATTCCGATAGGTCCACCGAGCAGTGCGCCGGCGATGACGACCTTGCCCGAACGAGTTTTAAGTGCAGCGAGCGTGTCTTTTAATCTGCCTCTAACTCCCATGTAGCCAAAGAGCCAGATTGCACAGAAGGCATCATGGAGAAAGGATCCCGCAATGGAGGCGCATGCAAGCGCTTCCGCCGATTCAATATAGGGCGCAAGCGCCAAGCCGATTCCAAGAATGACTGTATCAAGGCCCCAAAGAAGACCGCTAAAAAAGCCGAATTGCATCGTTATTCACCTTTCCGATAGATCTCCAGTGCCTTTTTAAGGTATTTGGCACCGTAATTGAAGTAGATATAGAGCCATTCGCCCACGAAATCGCCTTCGGCTTCTTTCAGAAGAGACCAGAGGTACCAGCACCATCCAGCAAGGGCAATGTGCGCATAGTTATGCGCAACTTCGTTGTTTGTTGCCTTGCGCCCAAAATATGCGTCAAGCGCGCGGTCGACTTCGTCTTCGGAAAGCTCACAGCAGACACTGCAAGTTCCAAAATCGTTCGCGTAATCGCTCATGCCAGCATATTCCCAGTCAATGAGATAGTACTTGTCGTTTTCATCGATAAGAAAATTGAGGTAGAAGAAGTCATTGTGACAAAGGCATTTTGGCGCATTGTCGGCCTGAACAAAGTGCTCCAATTCATCGATTTCGGCGGCCATTTCCCTGTAGCCCGGAATGTCGATGGGACCTTTTTCCAGAAGAAGTGATTCGTAGCGCTTCGCTTCGAGGTAGAAGTCAAATTCGGTTTCGACATTTGCACCGCTCTCGTGAAGCGAACGACACATCTGCATCATTCGCTTCATTTGGGCAGTATCATGCGGATCAGGCTGCTTTGCGTTGGGTACAAACTTCGAAATTTTCCAACCGCGCTTTGGGTCCTCATGAATAAACGTATCGTCAAGGCCGAGTTCCTTGGCCTTTTTAAGTGCGGCTACTTCTCCATTTCTGTTAATAAGCAGTTCGGTTCCGACTCCCGGATGGCGGTAAACGTACTCTCCATCATTGGTTCTAAAGTGGCACGACAGGTTCGTAAGGCCTTGTTTAAGGGGATAAACGTCGTGAATCTCTGATTTGGAACAGCCGAGCACTTGCTCGATGTTATCGAAAATATCGGAGTCAACGTTTTCGATAAAATGCGGATCAAAGGCACGCAGCTCATCAAGAGAATCGAATTCGTTGATCTCGCCCTCAGGATACTTCTTGATCGCCATATCGAGCTCCTTGATGTGCTCGATATACAGATCTTCCCAAAGCTTGTCCGTTGTTTCGGGCTTGTTATATTCCGTTTCAAGAATCTGCTTAAACGTAAGCGAGAACGCTTTATCAAAGTAAACATGTCCGAGCATATACCATGCATCGGAACCGCCAATCGTAACATTGGTGATTCTATCCATTGCTCCCGTTTGAATGCACCATTCTTTGGTGGCGCCTTCAGCATATTGAGCAGAATAAAATGCTTTCCAAACATATGCTTCAA
The DNA here is from genome assembly GCA_958433005.1 of uncultured Collinsella sp. GTDB lineage: Bacteria > Actinomycetota > Coriobacteriia > Coriobacteriales > Coriobacteriaceae > Collinsella. Next base: position 33,098 of record CAUAWV010000024.1, read on the forward strand.
ACGGATTGTTTAGAAGGTAATCATCGCTTGAGCAAATGTAGGTGTTGCCAAGCCGCTCTTTTACGCACATAAGCGATGCGTGGTTATTTTTGGATGCGTATTCGTTGTTGACGACAATAGAAACGCCGAACTTGCTTTCAAGATAGAAGAAATACTCTTTTTTATAGCCAACAACGACGGTGATATTGCTGATACCCGCGTCTTGCAGCTGCCTAATCTGACGCTCAATGAGAATCTCACCACGTACTTTTAAAAGGCCTTTGGGCTTTTCATACGAAATGGGAGCAAAGCGGCTCGAAAGCCCTGCAGCCAATATCACTGCGTTTTCAACCTTATAGGGATGAAGCGCTTCGTAACCGCTGTCGGTTAGGCTGTCCGATTCGAGAAGGCCCTCATTCGTGAGCTCTTTATTTGCTGCGTTTACTGATCCAAGTGAAAGGCCAGTCCGCTCGGCAACTTCTCGCTGGCTGGCATATGGGTTCTTTAGGTATTCGTACAGAACTGTAAAGTTACGCTTGGTCAGTTCCACTACAGGCCTCCAATTAAGATGTTCATTACTTAGGAAGAGAATAGAATGATTGAACGATATGTTCAATTTAATATATTTATCTACACAGACTGAACAGACAGTAACGAAAATCAATTTTGGAATGTGGATTAAAATAGATAAACGAGATATCTGGGAGGGTCGCTTATGTATCGATTCGAAAAGAAGGCCACGCTTGTTTGTGCTGCTGCGTCATTAATCACTGCTTGCTGCTTGCCCCTGAGTGCGAATGTCGCGTTTGCACAGGATTCCGTTGAGGCTCAGAGTATTGAGTCAAAAGCGGATTTTTCTGAGCCTTCGTGAGTTCGTGTGGGTAGCCCCTACGCCTCGCGCCCCGGCAGGGCCG
>CAUAWV010000025.1 GCA_958433005.1 uncultured Collinsella sp.
CGGCCTCCCTTTTTTTGCGTTTGATGGAGAGCCGTAATACAAGCACTCGCCTTCGTTTGGCTTGTCTTACTGTTTGGCTGTATTTTGAGTCCTTCTTTTGTATTTGCGCGATAATAACTCCCATTGGCGTTAGAGAGGACTTGATGTTTACCGTTTTTGTCTTGGGCAATATTGCTTCGGGTAAGTCGACTGCCTGCCGCTATCTCGAATCTCATGGCGCCATGCTTATCGATCTGGACGAGCTTGCCAAATCGCTGTATGTGCCAGGCTCCGATATCGTCAATGCCCTCGCGGAAGAATTTGGCTGGGATATTTTGGACGAGGAGGGCGGCGTTCGCCGTAACATCCTCGCTTCTCGAGCTTTCGCTTCTCCTGATTCGGTCGCACGGCTCAATGACCTTGTGCACCCCGTTCTCATTGAACAGCTTTCGCTTAGGATTCTCGATCCGGTTTGTTGTACGGTTTCGTCCCCCCGTTATCCCTTTGCGGTTGTCGAGGTTTCTGCCCCGACTGGTTTTGAGGATGCTTTTGGCCTGGCTGATGAAATTCTGGTCATCAGCGCCCCTTTGGCAGTTCGTCGCGAGCGTGCCATTCATCGTGGTATGGAGTCCTCTGATTTTGATGCTCGCTCTGCATGCCAACCTGATGAGGCTTCGCTTTGCAATCTCGCTACGACGGTAATCGATAATGCGGGAGGCGATAATTCGCTCTTTGAACAACTGGACGCATGGCTTGTGCGCCATGGCTTCGGGGATGTAACGGATAAGGAGGAGGCCGATGCCTAAGACACGTTTCTTTACGTGGTATCGCGTTGCGCCACTTGCCGTTGTGCTCGTCTTCGGCTTTATTTCGCTCGTCTACTCGTATGCTCCTGCCGCCTTCTTTAAGCCTTTGTATCCAATTGACTACGAGGCGTATGTAAAGCAATCGAGCATTTCGCACAATCTTGATCCATATCTGGTGTGTGCTGTCATAAAGTCGGAATCGAATTGGGATCCCGAGGCTGAGTCGAATCAAGGCGCTCGGGGATTGATGCAGCTGATGCCCGAGACTGCCCAGGATATGATTGCCAAGGGTCTTGTCGATGGTAGCGAGTATTCCGCCGACAACCTTAACGATCCCGCTACGAACATCGAGTTTGGCTGTGCGTATCTTTCGTATCTTCTAACGTATTTTAACGGGTCGACTGACAGCGCCATTGCCGCCTATAACGCCGGCATGGGCAATGTCGACGGATGGGCGCAGCAGAGCACGTCGCTTCATAATGCAATCACCTTTCCCGAGACGCAGGCGTATCTGATTCGTGTCAATAATGCCTGGGTTCGCTACAAGACCCTCTATCCCGATCGGTTCGTATAGGACTATGCCTGCCGCCTGCGTATACTGCAGATATATGAGTTAGGAGTATCCATGGCGGAATTTGAAGTTGAGCGTGTTGGAGGAGAGCTCAAACGTTTTGGCGTTGAGGGCTCTGAGGTGCCGTTTGAGGTCGTGTCTCCATACGAGCCCGCTGGTTCCCAGCCTAAGGCCATTGAGTCGCTTGTGCAGGGTGTGAGGGACGGAGATCGCTATCAGGTTTTGCTGGGCGTGACTGGTTCGGGCAAGACCTTCACGATGGCTAAGACTATTGAGGCCCTGGGGAAGCCGACGCTGGTCATGGCTCCCAATAAAACGCTCGCCGCTCAGCTTGCGAGCGAGCTCAAAGAGTTCTTTCCCAACAACGCTGTGGTCTACTTTGTCTCGTACTACGACTACTATCAGCCCGAGGCGTATGTGCCGCAAAGCGATACATATATCGAGAAAGACTCCTCGATTAACGAAGAGGTCGAGATGCTGCGCCATCAGGCGACCGCGTCACTGCTCTCTCGACGCGATGTGATCGTTGTCGCATCGGTCTCGTGTATCTATGGCATTGGCTCTCCTGAGGACTATGCGGGTCTGGCTCCAAACGTCGACAAGAAGGTGCCGCTCGAGCGCGATGACTTTATCCATGCACTTATCGACATTCAATATGATCGCAATGACTATGACCTGGCGCGCGGCACGTTCCGCGTGCGCGGCGATGTTGTCGACGTGTATCCGCCTTATGCCGAGCATCCGTTGCGGTTTGAGTTCTTTGGCGACGAGGTCGAGCTGATTGCCGAGATCGATGAGGTTACCGGTGAGATGCTTCGTGAGTACGAGGCCATCCCCGTATGGCCGGCATCGCACTACGTGACCGAGAAGCCGAAGGTCAAGGCGGCTCTGAAATCGATCAGCGAAGAGTGCGAGAAGCGCGTGGCGGAGCTCAAGGCGACTGATAAGTTGCTCGAGGCGCAGCGTCTGCAGCAGCGCACCGATTATGATCTTGAGATGCTCGAGACGATGGGTTTTTGCAACGGCATCGAGAACTACTCGCGTCATTTGGACGGTCGCAAGCCGGGTGAGCCGCCGTTTACCCTAATCGATTACTTTCCCAAGGATATGCTCTGCATCATCGATGAGAGCCATGTGACGGTGCCGCAGATTCGCGGCATGCACGAAGGTGACCGCTCGCGTAAGGTGACGCTGGTGGAGCATGGTTTTCGCCTTCCTTCGGCACTCGATAACCGCCCGCTTCGTTTCGATGAGTTTGAGGCAAGGATACCCCAGTTTATCTATGTTTCGGCCACACCGGGCGACTACGAGCTGCGGGTGAGCCAAAACGACGTTGAGCAGATTATTCGTCCAACCGGTCTGCTCGACCCCAAGATCGATGTGCGTCCGGTTCGTGGGCAGATTGACGATCTTGAGGACGAGATTCGCGAGCGCGTTGCCCGCAAGGAGCGCGTGCTGGTGACCACGCTCACCAAGCGCATGGCCGAGGACCTGACCGACCATCTGCTTGATGCCGGCATTAAGGTCAATTACATGCACTCCGATACAGCGACGATGGACCGTGTCGAGATCCTGCGAACGCTGCGCGAGGGCAAGATCGATGTTCTCGTTGGCATCAACCTGCTTCGCGAGGGCCTAGACCTTCCCGAGGTCTCACTGGTGGCAATTCTCGATGCCGATAAGGAAGGCTTCTTGCGCAACCGCCGTTCGCTGATTCAGACGATTGGCCGCGCGGCCCGTAACGCCGATGGCGAAGTCATCATGTATGCGGACGTTGTGACCGATTCGATGAAAGAGGCCATCGAGGAGACGCAGCGCCGTCGCGAGATTCAGATGGCATATAACGAAGAGCATGGCATTGTGCCCAAGACGGTGCGCAAGGCCATCAACGACATCTCAAGTTTTATTGCCGAGGCCGAAAAAACCGTGGGTTCCAAGGGGCGCTCGAAGGGCGACTCTCTTGGACATGGCGCATTCTATACGCCCGATGAGTCGGGCGAGGGTGGCGTGCCGGAAACGGTGGCGCCCGAGCAGACACTTGCGGAGCAGTTGGAAGAACTGCCGCATGACGAGCTTGTGCGGATCGTCGAAACCATGGAAGAGGATATGCGTAACGCTTCTGCTGCCATGGACTTTGAGGAGGCGGCGCGCCTGCGCGATGCCGTCGTTCAGATTCGAGCGATGCTCGAGGGTGCGTCTGAGGACGAGACGATCGAGCGCTTACGTTCGCAGGCCCGCAAGGGTTCCACGTTCGCATCGGGCAGAAAACGCCAGGGTGCACGGTTTAAGAAATAGTGAACAGGCCCCGAGTTCCCTGTGGAGCTTGGGGCCTGTGTCTTTTGCGCGCTGGAATTCGTGCGTTAGAGGTCTGCGATCAGGGCTTCGGCACAACGGATGCCGTCGGTGGCCGCGCTCATGATGCCGCCGGCATATCCAGCTCCCTCACCACAAGGATAGAGGCCCGGGGTCGACACGGCATGGCACGTTCGGTCTCGGGTGACAGTGACCGGTGAGCTCGAACGAGTCTCCACGCCGGTAAGAACGGCGTCGGGGCGGTCGTAGCCGCGTAGCTTTTTTCCGAGTAGGGGAAGTCCCAGGCGGAGCGACTCGACGATATGCTGCGGCAGGGCTTCGTCAATTGCCGTCCAGGTCACACCGAGCGGATAGGTGGGCTTTACCTTTCCGGGCGCCTTGCTGGCACGTCCTGCGAGGAAATCTCCGACGAGCTGTGCCGGTGCGTTCCAGTTGGAACCGCCCAGGCGATAGGCGGCCGCCTCGCAGGCACGCTGGAGCTCGATGCCGGCGAGTGGGTCATCGTTGGGAAGGTCCTCGGGTGTGACGTTAACGAGCAGGGCGGCATTTGCGTTGCGTCCGCCGCGGGCATTGAGACTGGCGCCGTTGACGCACAGGTGGCCCTGCTCGGAAGAGGCGGCGACAACCTGCCCGCCGGGGCACATGCAAAACGAGAACACGCTGCGGCCGTTGGGAAGATGGGCGACGAGCTTGTAAGGGGCTGCTCCGAGGGCAGGATGTCCCGCCGAGGCTCCGTATTGGACTCGGTCGATGTCGCGCTGCGGATGCTCGATGCGAACGCCCATGGCAAAGGTCTTTTGTGCGAGGGCCACGTTGTGGCCCTTAAGGAGCTCAAAAATATCGCGAGCAGAATGCCCGCAGGCGAGGATGAGGTGATTTGTCTCGATTGGCTCGCAAGCGGCGTCTTGGGACGATTGGACATCAATACCGGTGATGGCGCCAGACGCGTCGATGCGAATGTCGACGAGCTTCGTTCGATAACGGACGACACCTCCGAGCTGCTCGATGCGCTGGGATATAGCGGTGACAACCGTGGGAAGGATGTCGGAGCCAATGTGCGGCTTGGCATCCCATAGAATATCGCGGGGCGCGCCCGCCTCGACGAAGGTTTCGAGGATAAGGCGATGGGCGGGATTTTTGGTTCCCGTATTGAGTTTGCCGTCCGAGAAGGTTCCCGCGCCGCCCAGGCCAAACTGGATATTGCTCTCGGGGTCGAGGATGCGCTCCTTTAGAAAGAGGTCGATCGCCTGCGAGCGGCGAAATGCCGGGTCGCCGCGCTCGATGAGCAAGGGCTTAAGACCTGCTTCGGCGAGCGTAAGCGCAGCGAAAAGGCCGGCGCATCCGGCACCGACAACGACAGGGCGTTCTTGAGGTGCGTCGGAGGCGGGGGAGGGGAATGAAGGCTCATCGTCTTCTATCGCGCGTACGCGCGAGCGGTCACGCTCGGCAACGCTGTCGACCGCTTCTCGCTCGAGGTGGGGACTAGTCAGCTCAACACGAAAGCTCAGGATAAAATGGACGTCTCGTTTTTTGCGAGCGTCGATTGACTTGCGGTGGAGCTCGATGGACTTGATCTCGGAGTCCTTGCAACGTAGGACGCGCTTGGCGACTCGCTTGCCAACAATGAGACAGGCATTTTCATCGTCGGCTTCATCGAGCGACGCGTTGACTTGGGTGATTTCGATCATCGAGGTCTCCTTAGAGGCAAGAAAGAGGCCGTCCGGTATCCCAGACGGCCCGAATGCGTTTTTGATTATAGACTGCGCGGCTACAGGCTGCTTGCAGCGCGAATGCCCGAGATCCAGGCCCACGCAAGGTTAAAGCCTCCGCAATCGGCGTCGATGTCGAGCGCTTCACCGCAGACGTAAAGCGGGGCGTCGACAACGCTGCGCGCGCGTAGGCTGGGTGTTGAGATGCTCTCGACAGATACGCCACCACGCGTGACCTGCGCTGAGCGCTCCTCGGCTGTTCCCTTGACGAGCAACTTAAAGTGCTTGAGGATCGAGACCAGGTGGATGACATCGTTGGAGCCTGGATGGCACTGCTCGAACGCTGTGCAGACGACGCGGGAGAGTTGCGGGGCGAGCATGCCGTCGAGCCAACGGGGATCGCGGGGTGAAAAGCCGCCGAGCAACTCAACTCGCTGGTTGAGCATATCGAGCAACTCGTCTTTGGAGAGGTCGGGGAAAACGTCGAGCAGAATCGTGTCGCCGCACTGGACGCGACGGGAGAGGTTAAAGGCGGCAACGCCCGAGATGCCAAAGGTTCGGAAGAGCACTTCGCCGTCTTCGCGCCAGAGCCCCTCGTGATTGCGGGTGAGCGTCAAACGGGCGCGGACGCGCAGGCCATCCAGTGTCTTGAGCGCAGTCCGGTCGCCGAAGACCGATGCCGACACAGGGCAGAGGACGGGGTGCTGCGGGGTGAGGGAAAGATCGAACGTCTTTGCGATGTCGGCAGGGTTGCCGCCCGTAGCGATAATTACGGCCTTTGCCTGCAGTGTCTCGTTCTTGCGAGGGGTGTCGGCGAGCGCCTTCCGAAGCGAGCGGAGTTCCGATTTTCGGTCATCGTGCTTTTTTGCCTTGAGTGCTCGCGCGGGACGGTCTATTTGGAGTGCCCAGCCCTCGGGAGCTTTGAATGCCGAGGCAACGTTTGCTCCGCAGATCAAGGTGATACCCAGGCGATTGCAAGCGTTGAGAAGCGCATCGCGCACCGATTCGGCACGAAGGGAGCGCGGATACAGCCGGCCCTCCTCGGAGGCCGTCATGATGCCCAGCGAGGAGAAGAAACCCATAAGCTCTTGTTCGGGCTGGAGGCCCATGACGGATTCGACGAATGCGGGGTGGTTATACCGCTGAGGATCAATCGATTCGTTGGAGAGGTTGCAGCGGCCATTACCGGTCGCAAGGAGCTTGAGGCCGCAGGCGACATCGCGCTCAACGATGCAGACGCTTTTGCCAGCGCGTGCGGCCGTAATGGCGGCGGCGAGGCCTGAAGCCCCGCCGCCGATTACCAAGACGTCATAGATGGCGCTCGCGTTCACTTAGGCCTCGTCGGTCTCGTGCGGGGTAATAGCCTCGACGGCAGAGACTGCCTTGGGCAACATGCCATCGGGCAGCGCGGTCTCGACCTCGCCCTTATCGCAGGCCTCGGCGAGTACCGGATTAATGGGAAGCTGGCCCAAGATGTCGAGGTTATAGCGCTCTGCGACCTCGGGGAGCTTGCTCTTGCCAAAGACCTCGATCTTCTTGCCGCAGTCGGGGCACTCAATATAGCTCATGTTCTCGACAATGCCCAGAATGGGGACGTTCATCTTCTCGGCCATGTTGACCGCCTTGGCGACGATCATCGAGACCAGATCCTGCGGGCTCGTGACGATGACGATGCCGTCGACGGGCAGCGACTGGAAGACGGTGAGCGCGACGTCGCCTGTTCCCGGAGGCATGTCGACCAGCAGGTAGTCGATGGGGCCCCACGAGGTCTCGCTCCAGAACTGCCTAATGGCGCCTGCGATGACCGGACCGCGCCAAAGGACGGGGTCGGTCTCGTTTTGGAGCAGCAGGTTGGAGCTCATGACCTTGACGCCGTGCTCGGAGATTTCGGGCAGCATAAGGTTGCCAAGGGCATGGACGTGGCGTCCGCTCATACCGAACATCTTGGGGATAGAGGGACCGGTGATGTCGGCATCGAGGACGCCGACCTTGTGGCCGTGACGGGCAAGCTCGGTGGCGATGGCGCCGGTGACAAACGACTTGCCGACACCGCCCTTGCCGGAAAGCACGGCGATGACGCGCTTGACCTCGGACAGCGTGTTCTCCTCAAATTGCGATGGCGACGTTTGTCCGCCGGCGGCCTGTGCGTGTTCGCAACCCATGTATGACTCCTTTGTATATGCTGGGGCCGGGGCCCCGCGATGTGACACGAGCGTCATTGTACCCTCGTTTGCGAGCGGGAGTCATTTGCGATGCATTTGGGCCGAGCGCGCTTGCAATATGATGGGCCCAAGCGAATGGGCGGGCTTACTGAACTTTGCTGGCGAACTCGAGGTACTGCATGCGCTGCAGCTTGTCGATCGTCGAGGCGTATGGGCTGTCTTCCGATTCCAAGTCGTAGCGCAGCCCGTCGGCACCGAGATAGCCGGCGACATTGATGGTGAGTACATCTGACCTTGTCGCAAGCAGGGCCTTTTGGTAATTGGTGAGCGGAGCGCCGATCTTATTAAGGGTAATGGCTGCAATCTCGTTTGCCCCGACGGTGTCGTAGACGTTGAGCTCGGTATTGCCGGCGATCTCATAGTTAGCCCAGACGAGATATGTCGACTGATAGATACGGAAAGCGTGGCTTGCCGTATCTTCCTGAGGGTACAGCTCGTCGTTGAGAGTCGTTGCGGCGCTCGGCTGATGGTCGCCAAAAAAGACAAGAACAACCGGTCTGCCGATATTGCGGAGCTCGTTGATAAAGTACTCGAGGTCCCGGTCGGATGCGTTGATGCAGGTGAGATAGGTGTTGAGCGCGCTGTTGGCACCCTCACTGGCTCCCTCGACCCAATAGTTTGTCAGCTCTTCGGCGGGAACGGTGCCATAGTCGTAGCCGCCGTGATTTTGCATCGTGACGTCAAAGATGAACTGCGGGGCTTCGTTAGTTCTAAGCAGGTCGAGTATCTTGTCGTAGGTGGCGTAGTCGCATACGCCGGCATGGTAATAGGGCGCACCTTCGAAATCGCCGATTGAAAGAAAGTCTCCAAAGCCCAGCTGCTGATAGATTTTATCTCGATGGTAGTTGACGGGGTTTTGCGGGTGCATAGCGGTAGCGGTATACCCAAGCTCTTTAAGGTCCTTTGCCAGGCTGTTGACGCCATTCATCTGATACAGCTGATAGGGGATTTTGCCTAATCCGACAAAGGCCGTTGTCGCTCCGGTCAAAAATTCGAATTCGGAGTTCGCCGTTCCGCCACCGGCGACCGAAGCGAGCATGGTGCCGCGAACAAGTGTGTCGGGAAGCGAGTTGTAGAATGCGGGGCCGGTGTACCCGTCCGTCTGGAGCTGCTCAAAGCACGAAAGGTCGCTAAAACTCTCGTTCATGACGGCAACAATCGTCGGCTTGATTTCATTGAACTGGGCAACGGCCGCCGCGCGCTGTTCGCTCGAGCCATATGTGCTGTCGTAGACGGCGGCGAGCTCCTGCTCGATGCTCTGCGCCTCATCGGGCGTATAGTCTTTGGGCTTCTCAATGGGCAACTCGTTGACCATTTCGGTGAACGAAGTGATAAAACCCTGAGACGCATACGTGGTGATGGGCTGCCAACGGTCAAATCCAAAATCCAGCGCCTGCTCCAAGTCGATGTTGGAAAAGCCTGAGAGCCCCACAACGGTCACTAGCAGAAAAGCACAGAGGTTAGCGGCGATAGCGGGGAAGACATGGGTGGGCGTACGGAGCTTTCGCGGTCGGATGAGCGAAAGAAGCCCCAGGGAAATCTCCAGCAGCGCGAGAGAGGTTACGATTCCGGCGGTAAAGGTAAACTCGTATCCCTCGCTCACTTCCATTGCGGTGCCAAGGGCCAAGATATCGCTTGGCAGGATGGCTTCGCCTTTAAACGTTATGACGAAGTGCTCGGCAATGCCAAGGATGCAGCAGACGACGGGCACGAGGGCCATGACGCCTCCATGACGCTGTCCCAGCAAATAAAGGGAGAGCAGAACCGTCGCGAGCAGCCCGACGGAAAACCCGAATGAGTTGGCGGGAATGCGATAGAACGTTTCGTTGCAGGCAATTTCGAGTGAAACGAACGAGAGCGCTGAAACAGCGGCGATGACAAGGATGTCACGGCAAATACAGGCAACCGTTCCCGTCGCAAGGTCGGTTTGGTCGATAAGTCCCGAAACCAAGGGCTCGACAAGAAGCATGACGGCGGCAGCACCGAGCGCCGAATAAGAAAGGACCCATAGAGAGCTGCCCTCATTTACGAGCAATTGATTCGTAACCCATGCAGCTGCCACGCCGAGCGGGATGAGGAGCGTCGCGCACCAAAAGACGCGGGCAATGGGTGGCTTTTCGTTGCGTTTGATTGAAAAATACACGCGCACGACGACGGCGGCCACGATAAGGACGGCGATGAATATGGGCAGATTGGCCATGTCGCTCGAAGTGATTTCAAGGGGGATATCTTCGGTCATGGACGTTCCTCTGTTACAGCAAATTAAGTTCAGTATTAGATTACTGTAACCTTTCCACGGCATTTCGAGAAACAAAGCGCCCGATACGCAAAGCTAAAGGTCTGCGAATCTTGTATTACGAACATCTGTGCGCGTCGAGTGCGCTAAACTCATCGGCAGTATGATTCGATGCAATAGGAGGCAAGGAGCTTCCATGTCTGATTCTTCTATCGTTATTCGCGGCGCCCGTGAGCACAACCTCCGTGATATCGATGTTTCCATTCCGCGTGACCAACTCGTGGTCATTACCGGTCTTTCTGGCTCGGGCAAGAGTTCGCTGGCATTTGACACTATCTATGCCGAGGGCCAGCGTCGATACGTCGAGAGTCTTTCGAGCTATGCGCGCCAGTTCTTGGGACAGATGGACAAACCCGACTTGGATTCAATCGACGGCCTTTCGCCGGCTGTTTCGATCGATCAAAAGACGACATCCAAGAATCCTCGATCGACGGTGGGCACCGTAACCGAGATTTATGACTACCTGCGACTGCTGTTTGCTCGCGTCGGTACGCCGCACTGCCCCGAGTGCGGTCGCATAATCGAGCGCCAGACGACCGACCAGGTTGCCGATAAAGTCCTGGCTGCGGGGGAGGGCCGCCGCGCGTTCGTGCTGGCACCGGTGGTTCGCGGTCGTAAGGGCGAGTATGCCAAGCTGTTCGAGGATCTTCGCGCCGAGGGCTTTAGCCGCGTGCGTGTCGACGGTGAAGTGCGCTCGCTCGACGATCCGATCGATCTGGACAAGAAGTTCAAGCACGATATCGAGGTCGTGGTCGACCGCATCGTGATCCGTGAGAACTCTCTGGGCCGTATCGCCGAGTCTGTTGAGCAGGCGACCGCGCTGGCGCACGGCAATGTGAACGTATACTTGCTGCCCGACCGCGACGCTCCCGAGGGGACCGAAGGCGAGTTGCTGGAGTATTCGCTGGCGTTAGCGTGCCCGGAGCATGGGCACTCCATCGATGACCTGCAGCCGCGTGATTTCTCGTTCAACGCGCCCTATGGCGCGTGCCCAGAGTGCGATGGCCTGGGCTTTAAGAAGACGGTCGATGCCGAGGCCCTAATCGAAGACCCCTCGAAGTCGATCGCCGACGGGGTCTTTGGCAGCCTGTTTGGCAACTCTAACTACTATCCGCAGATTTTCGCTGCGGTCTGCAAACACTTTAAGGTGAGCGTCGATACGCCGTGGAAGGATCTGCCTCCGCGGGTGCGTCGCGCGTTTTTAGACGGCATGGGCGACCAGAAGATTTCGGTCGACTATCAAAAGCTCGATGGGCGCCGCAGCCAGTGGGACACCAAGTTCTCGGGCGTGCGCAATATCCTGTACGAGCGCTATACCGAGACGACGAATGAGAACACCAAGGCGCGCTTGGAGAAGTACATCCGCGAGGAGCCGTGCTCGAGCTGCCACGGCGCTCGTTTGCGCCCCGAGATGCTCGCTGTTACCGTAGGCGGTAAGTCCATTTACGAGGTCTGTTGCCTATCGTGCCGCGAGTCGCTCGAGTTTTTTGAGGGCTTGGAGCTTACCGAGCGCCAACAATTTATCGGCGGGCGCATCGTTAAGGAAATCCTGGAGCGCCTGCGCTTTCTGGTCGATGTCGGACTCGACTATCTGACCCTCGACCGTGCCTCGGCGACGCTTTCCGGAGGCGAGGCCCAGCGCATTCGCCTGGCAACGCAGATCGGCGCCGGCCTCATGGGTGTGCTGTACATTTTGGACGAGCCGTCGATCGGCCTCCATCAGCGCGATAACGAGCGCCTGATCAAGACGCTTGAGCGCCTACGCGATATCGGCAATACCGTCATCGTCGTCGAGCATGATGAGGATACGATTCGTGCTGCCGACTATGTGATCGACATGGGCCCCGGTGCGGGCGTGAACGGCGGACACGTGGTCGCCGCGGGAACGCCTGCCGATATCATGGCGTGCCCCGATTCGATGACGGGTGCCTACCTGACCGGCAAGCGAATGATTCGGGTTCCCGATGAACGCCGCAAGCCCGGTCGCGGCTGCCTTAAGATCACGGGCGCCCGCGCCAACAACCTCAAAAACGTTACCGCCAAGATCGAGTTTGGTACGCTTACGGTCGTTACCGGCGTGTCGGGATCGGGTAAGAGCTCCCTGGTTACCGACACCATCGCACCTGCCCTTACGAATGCCATTCACCGTTCGACGCGCCCTGTGGGTCCGTATAAGAAAATCGAGGGCATCGAGTGTATCGATAAGGTGATCGATATCGACCAGTCGCCGATTGGCCGCACGCCGCGTTCCAACCCTGCTACCTATATCGGCCTGTGGGATGATCTTCGCGCGCTGTTTGCGAGTACGCCGGAGTCGAAGGCGCGCGGCTACTCGCCGGGTCGTTTCTCCTTTAATGTGAGTGGCGGGCGCTGTGAGGCGTGCAAGGGCGACGGACAGATCAAGATCGAGATGCACTTCCTTCCCGATATCTATGTCCCCTGTGAGGTCTGCGGCGGCAAACGCTACAACCGCGAGACACTCGAGGTCACCTACCGTGGCAAGACTATCTCGGACGTACTTGACATGAGCGTGGCCGAGGCACTGGCTTTCTTTGGGAATATCCCGCAGATCAAGCGAAAGCTCCAGACGCTGTACGACGTAGGCTTGGGCTACGTGAGCCTGGGCCAGCCCGCCACGACGCTCTCGGGCGGCGAGGCGCAGCGTGTGAAGCTCGCCAAGGAGCTTCATCGACGCCAGACGGGCAAGACGTTCTATATTTTGGACGAGCCGACGACCGGCCTTCATTTTGAGGACGTCCGCCAGCTGCTCGATGTGCTGCAGCGCTTGGTCGATGCGGGCAACACGGTGCTGGTGATTGAACACAACCTTGATGTCATCAAGGTTGCCGACCGCCTGATCGATATGGGTCCCGAGGGCGGTAACGGCGGCGGAACCGTCGTGGTTTCGGGTACACCGGAGCAGGTTGCGGACTGTCCGCAGAGTTATACGGGCAAGTTTTTGGCGCCGTTGCTTAGGCGTGATCGGGAGCGCCAGGCTCAACTTGATGCTCAATAAATAGGCGATTCAGTTTATGGGCGCCATCGACTCCTTGTGATTCGATGGCGCTTGCTGTGCCGAAGTGACGTATGCAGCCGAATTGGACATATACTTAATCCTTGCGTCCGAATGCGAGGGAAAGGATATGCCATGGCAAAGGCTGTAAAGACGCCAAAAACCAATGCGATGCGCGAGCTGGAAAGCGCCGGCATTTCCTATGTTCTACATACGTACGAAGACGATGGCGATGAGTCGGTGGGCCTGGGGGTCGCGATTTCGGAGCAGCTTGGCGAGGAGCCCGGTCAAGGATTTAAGACTTTGGTCTGCGTGACACCGTCCAACGACTATGTCGTGTGCTGCATCCCTGTTGCCGACGAGCTCGATCTAAAGTCCGCCGCGCGTGCCGCGGGGGAGAAGTCCTTGGCCATGATGCATGTGAAGGATTTGCTTGCGGCGACTGGCTACGTTCGCGGCGGCTGCAGCCCGGTCGGTATGAAAAAACGCTACCGGACGCTCATTGATGAGACGTGTGTCCTTTGGGATACCATTTTTATTTCGGGAGGCAAGCGTGGTTATCAGCTCGAGCTTGCACCCGATGATTTAATTGCATTTTGCGGGGCGACGGTTGCCGCGATTACGAGAGAGGACTGAGCGATGCCGCAGGAAGAATTGAAGCGCGGAGCTCATTTTGCAAAAGAATCTGCGCCTCAGACACCCTCATCCGAAGCTTCTTCGTCGCGAGATGACACTGACGACATGGGCTCGTCGGACTACTCCACGGTTGGTCGTTCCGCCGGGCTTATGACCATCCTGACCATCGTGTCTCGCGTCACCGGTTTTATCCGCACGTGGGCAATGGCGGCCGCTATCGGCATGTCGCTACTCTCGTCCTCCTATCAGGTCGCCAACAACCTGCCCAATATGCTCTACGAACTCGTGATGGGCGGCATGCTCGTGACGGCGTTTTTGCCCGTGTACATGGGCGTGAGGCGTGAGCAGGGTCGCGAGGCCTCTAACGAGTACGTGGGCAACCTGCTCGGTATTCTGCTATTGGTGCTGGGTGGCATTTCGTTGCTGGGGACCGTGTTCGCCCCGGGCTTTATTTGGACGCAATCGTTCCTTTCGGGTGACGGCGGCAGCATGGATACCGCTGCGTTCATGTTCCGTTTCTTTGCCATCCAGATTCTGTTTTATGGTTTGGGCTCGGTGTTCTCGGGCGTTCTCAACGCACACCGCGACTACTTCTGGTCGACGTTTGCCCCGGTCCTCAACAATGTGATCGTCATTGCGAGCTTTATGGGTTTTGCGCCCGTGTCCGCACAGTTTGGCGAACGTGCCGGCATCATCTTGATTGCGGCCGGTACGACCCTCGGTGTCTTTGTTCAGATGGCATGTCAGATCCCCGCGCTTGGTAAGCACGGCGTGCATCCCCATATCCATATCGACTTTAAGGACCCCGCACTGCGCCAGACGATTGCGCTCGGTATCCCGACGCTGCTCGCCACGGTGTGCATGTTTGTCTCGACTTCTATCACCAACGCTGCCGCGCTGGTGGTCCAGCCCGAGACTGGCCCTTCCGTCATCGCCTATGCGCGCCTGTGGTACACGCTGCCCTACGCGCTGATTGCCGCCTCGCTTTCGACGGCGCTCTATACCGAGCTCTCTCACGACGCACAGGAGAAGGATTACGACAGCGTTCGCACGGGCATTTCGCGTGGCGTCGCCCAGATGCTGTTCTTCCTGATTCCGTTCGCGTTGTACCTGATTGTCTTCGCGCGTCCGCTCAACATGATTTACTGTGCCGGCAAGTTTGATGAGTCCGGCGTGGCGCTGGTGTCCGAGTTCCTTGTCTACCTGGCGTTCTCGCTGCCGCTCTACGGCGTGGTCGTGTTGATGCAGAAGAGCTTCTCTGCCTTGCTCGACATGAAGCCCTATAGCCGCTATTGCCTGTATTCCGCCATCGGCCAGGCCGGCTCGGTTCTGCTGTTTGGCGTTGTGCTGGGCTTCGGTATGCCGGCAATCGCGCTTTCGTATGTCGTTGACTACGTGATCTTGGTCGGTTGTTCGCTGTGGTGGCTGCGTCGTCGTCTACGTGGCCTTCAGGTCAAATCTATCCTGCATGGCGGTTTCTTTGGCCTTTTGCTCGGTGGCCTGGGTGCTGCCGCAGGCGCCGGCGTCATGTGGGCGCTTGAGCACTTTGTCGGGGCACTTGGCGGCTCGATTCTGATTACTCTTGGCTACGTTTGCGTTGCGGGTGTCGTCTCGCTTGCTGTTACCTTTGGCCTTGCCGTCGTCCTTAAGATGCCCGAGGTCTCGGCGCTGATTCGTCGCAAGTAGGTGCGCGTGGCCGGTCACGACAACATTCCAACGCTTGCCGAGCAGGTTTCGCGCGTTCCCACGCAGCCCGGCTGCTACCTTTGGAAAGACGCCAAGGGCGATGTCATCTACGTGGGCAAGGCGAAAAACCTGCGCGCCCGTATGCGTCAGTACGTGACGCTGCAGGACGAGCGCCAGAAGATCCCGCTGATGATGCAGCTGGTGGCGAGCTTTGACTATATCGTGGTGGAGACCGAGCACGAGGCGTTGGTGCTCGAGCGCAATTTGATTGGCCAGTACCATCCGTACTTTAACGTCGACCTCAAGGATGACAAGAGCTACCCCTTTATCGCCATTACAAAGGGCGACCTGTATCCCGCTATCAAATACACGCGTGAGCGTCATAAGCCGGGAACGCGCTATTTTGGACCTTATACCGATAGCCGCGCGGCACGTGAGACGATAGATACGCTGCGCAAGGTTATCCCCATCTGCTCCGCATCCTGTGCGGAGTGGCGTCGTTGTCGCCGTATCGTCGAGTCCCACAAGGGCGAGGAAGACATCGTCAATATGATTTGCGCGCAAAACGGGCGCCCCTGCTTTGACTACCATGTCGGGCGCGGCCCAGGTGCGTGTGTCGGCGCGATTTCCCCGGCAGACTATGCCAAGAACGTCAAGCGTGTCGAGCGCTTTTTGTCGGGCCATCGCAAGGATGTCGTCGATGAGCTGACCTCCGAGATGACGGATGCCGCTGAGGCGCTCGACTTTGAGCGCGCGGCACGCGTCAAACGTCGTTTGGAGGTCATCAGGGGTCTGGACGATCGTCAGCAAGTCGTTTTTCCCTCCAGTGTCGATATCGATGTCATCGGTTTCTATCGCGAGGAGACCATCTCCGCCGCTTGCGTCTTCGTCGTTCGCGAGGGCCGAACAGTTCGCACCTGCGAGTTCATTCTCGACAAGGGTCTTGATGTTGACGAGGAAGAGCTCCAGTCGGGCTTTCTTAAGCGCTATTACGACGAGACGGCTGATATTCCAGCTGAGGTCAACCTTTCCGTCGAGCTTGAGGATGCGGAGGCGCTGGGGGAGTGGCTTGCGGGCAAGCGTGAGCGTTCCTGCCATCTCCATAGGCCGCAGCGTGGCGAAAAGCACCGTCTGCTCGATATGGCATCCAAAAATGCGCGCCATGCCCTCATGCGCTACATGATGCGAACGGGGTACGCTGACGACCGCACCAATCAAGCGCTCCTGGAGCTCGAAAGTGCGTTGGCGCTGCCATCGCCGCCGTTGCGTATCGAGTGCTTCGATATCTCGACGCTGCATGGCACCTTTACGGTCGCCTCGATGGTGGTGTTTACCAACGGGCGCGCCGACAAGAGCCAGTATCGTCGTTTTAAAATCCAGACCGAATTGGATGAGGCAAACGACTTCGTGTCGATGTCCGAGGTTTTGGGACGACGCTATGCTCCCGAGCGCATGGCCGACGAGCGCTTTGGCTCGTGCCCCGATCTGCTCGTTGTCGATGGCGGTAAGCCGCAATTGACCGCTGCGATCAAGCAACTTGAGGCTCTTGGGCTCGATATACCAGTTTGTGGCTTGGCGAAGGCCGATGAGGAAGTTTTTGTGCCTTGGGACGAGACCCCCGTCGTGCTGCCGACCGGGTCTGCCTCGCTCTATCTAATTAAACAGGTGCGCGATGAGTCCCACCGATTTGCTATCACGTTCCATCGTGAATTGCGCGACAAGGCCATGACAGTTTCGGTACTCGATGACGTTCCTGGCGTGGGGCCCATCAGAAAACGTGCCCTTATGCGCCATTTTGGCTCGATGAAGCGTTTGCGCGCGGCGAGCGAGCAGGAGATTGCAGAAGTTCGAGGCGTTCCGGCCGATGTCGCCAAAGCGGTCCACGAGGCACTTGTTGCGTGGAATGCCGAGCGCTCCGAGATGGCGGCAAAGCAATCCGAAAACTAAACACGCCTCTAAACAACTGATATACATGATTGCGTGATTTTCAATCATGTATTTCACGGCGATTACCAGCCGATTTCGGGTTTTATTAACGCTAAAACGTTTGACTAGCCATGGTGAACAACCCTGCTATTCTGCGGGTTGACGAAGACTGATATCTCACCTCGTCGATACATACTGTCTGGCGAATCGTTTGTCAATGAATTCGGTGAACGGTAGTAAATACCGTTCAAGCGTATGTATGTATCGGTCGCCGAGCGCGGCACCTCAGTTGGGCTCGTCGGTAGGTAAGGTATATATCGTCCGCAAGTTGCGCGGGGGCGCGTCTAGGTGCTCCCGGGTAAGATTCTCTATTGATAGGAGAAGACATGGCCATCATCAACAAGGGTATGTCCAGGCGTTCGTTCCTCGGCCTCACCGGCAGCGTCGCTGCTGTCGCAGGGCTTGGTCTCACCGGCTGCGGTGGCAGCTCTAGCGACGAGGGTTCCGCTTCCGGTTCCACCGATTCCGCCAACCGTGGCGGCGGCGTGATCACCGCTGGTTCCGCTTACGCTCCGTCCAGCTTCGATCCCGCCAGCACCGGCTCCGCTGTGGGCCTGGGTGCTAACTGGCACGTCGTCGAGGGCCTCTACGGCATCGATTACCACGACTACAGTACCTTCAACGAGCTCGCCACCGACGATCCCAAGTCTGTGGACGACACCACTTTCGAGGTCACCATCCGCAAGGGCGCCAAGTTCTCCGATGGCACCGAGGTCACCGCTGACGATGTCGTTGCCTCCTACACCGCTTGCGCCGCTTCCGCTACCTATGCTCCGTTCTTCCAGCCCTTCGAGTCCATCGAGGCCAAGGACGCCAGCACCGTGACGGTCAAGACCAAGGTCCCCAACTTCTCCCTGCTCAAGGATCGTCTGGCCATCGTCCGCGTTACCCCGGCCACCCAGACCGAGGAGGATCGCGCCAAGCAGCCGATCGGCTCCGGCCCCTGGATGTACGACTCCATCTCCGATACCGAGATCACCCTGGTTCCCAACCCCGAGTACAACGGTGAGTATGCTGCTGAGGATAAGAAGATCCAGTACAGCATCCTGACCGACCCCACCGCTCGCGTTACCGCTCAGCAGGAGGGCTCCACGCTCGTTATGGAGCTCGTTACCGCTGACGCCGTCGACCAGCTCGAGAGCGCCGGCTGCAAGATCGATAACGTTCAGGGTTTCGGCACCCGCTTCATCATGTTCAACGTCGCCAAGGAGCCTTGGAACAACGTCAAGGTCCGTCAGGCTGTCATGTATGCGCTCGACACCGAGAAGATGGTCAGCAACACCTTCGCCGGCCTTGCCACCGCTGCCAGCTGCTACCTGCCCAAGAGCTTCACCAACTATCATGAGGCTTCCACGGTGTACAAGACCGACGCCAAGAAGGCTAAGAAGCTCATCGAGGAGTCTGGCATCACCCCGGGTGCCATCACCCTGCGCACCACCGACAACGAGCAGATTAAGGGCATGGCCGCCCAGGTCAAGAACGACCTCGACGCTCTCGGCTTCGATGTGACCATCCAGACCGATACCT
This sequence comes from uncultured Collinsella sp., assembly GCA_958433005.1. Classification (GTDB taxonomy): domain Bacteria; phylum Actinomycetota; class Coriobacteriia; order Coriobacteriales; family Coriobacteriaceae; genus Collinsella. Next base: position 18,745 of record CAUAWV010000025.1, read on the forward strand.
CGCCGGCCACCTACGCTGCCATCGACGGCGGCGAGGCCTACGATATCCTCCTTGCCCCTGGCGATCCTTCCTGCTTCGGCGCCGACCCCGACCTGCTGCTCAACTGGTGGTACGGCGACAACGTCTGGATGCAGACCCGTTGCCCGTGGAAGGAGTCCGCTGAGTGGCAGAAGCTCCACAGTCTCATGGACGAGGCTCTTGCCGCCGAGGGCGACGAGCAGCAGAAGAAGTGGAACGAGTGCTTCGACATCATTGCCGACAACGCCGTTCTGTACCCCGTTGTCCACGTCAAGACCGTCTCCGCTTCCTGGGACGATCCGTCCACTGCGCCCAACGGCGAGGCCCTCGATGGCTTCAAGGGCATCGGCACGACGAGCATGTCCTTCAGGGGCGTTGCGACCGTCAAGGCGTAAGACTCGCTTGAGTCTGTATGCAGGATGTCGGTCGTTGGGACCGTATCCTCATAGTTGAAACAAAGACCCGGGCGACCTCGATGTCGCTCGGGTCTTGTAATGAGTATCCGTACTCATATACCAGTTGGTCCTACCGACAAAAGAAAGGGGAGAGAACGTGAACAACTTGCTACGTTTGATTGGAAGGCGTCTTGTGGCGCTGCCGATCATGGCATTGGGCGTCACCGTCCTGGTGTTCTTCCTTATGTCGTTCTCCAAGACCGACCCCGCCTACACGGCGTTGGGTGACGGTGCCTCGCCCGAGGCGGTTGCCGAGTACCATGAGAAGTATGGTCTGGACGACCCCTGGCCCGTGCGCTACGTGCGCTATATGGGCGATTTGATCCATGGCGACATGGGCACCTATGGTGCTGCTCGCAACTCCGTTGCCAAGCGCATCTCCACGGCCCTGCCCGTCACGATGCAGCTGACCTTCATCGGCCTTGCCATCGGTGCGGTCGTTTCGTTTTTGCTCGGCGTCATCGCGGCACTGTATCGCGACAAATGGCCGGACCAAGTGATCCGCGTCTTTTCCATCGCCGGCTTGGCAACCCCGTCGTTCTGGCTTGCCGTTCTGTTGATCCTGCTGTTCTCTTCCTACCTTAAGGTGCTCCCGGCATCGGGTGCTCTGCCTCACTTCACCACGAATCCGGCTGGTTATCTGGGCCGCATGATTATGCCCGCCATCGCCTTGGCATTTCCGCTGACGGGCCAGATGACTCGTATCGTGCGTACCGCCATGGTCGAGGAGCTCGACAAGGACTATGTCCGTATGGCTCGCGGTGCCGGCGTTCCCGAGAAGGTCGTCGTCGGTATCAACGTTCTTCGCAATGCGCTGATCACCCCGGTCACCACCCTCGGTCTTAAGATCGGTTACCTCATGGGCGGCGCCGTCGTCATCGAGGTTATCTTCAACCTCCCCGGCATGGGCACCGCGATTCTGCAGGGCGTTCAGGGCAACGAGGCGAACCTGGTTCAGGGCGTCGTTATCGTCGTTGCTCTTGCCTTCATCATCATCAACATCGTGGTTGACATGCTCTACCTGCTCATCAACCCGCGCATCAGGACGGTGTAGATTATGGTAAAGATTCGAGAGAAGCAAACCGAGCAGCTCGAGAAGGCTGCCTCCAAGGGGCTCAAGCTCGGTGGCTGGAAGAAGATGACGCTGTCTTCTAAGATTGCCGCCGTCGTGCTGGTGCTGGTCGCCCTGACTGCGATTCTGGCGCCCCTTCTTGCCCCCTATAGCCCGGTCGAGATCTTTACGGCTCGCCAGGCTCCCGGCAACGGATTTATCTTCGGTACCGACGATAAGGGTCGCGATATTCTGTCGCGTATGCTCTACGGTGGTCGTTACTCGCTGATTATCGGCTTTGGCGCCACTGCCATGGCTCTGGTCTGCGGCTCGGTCGTGGGCGCCCTTGCAGCGGTTTCGCGCAAGGCCGTCTCCGAGACGATCATGCGTATCTTGGACATCATCATGTCCATCCCGGGCATCGCCCTCGCGGCCGTCTTCGTCTCCATCCTGGGCAACTCCGTGCCGTCGATCATCTTCGCCATCGGCTTTATGTACACTCCGCAGATTGCCCGTATCGTGCGCGCCAACATCGTGTCCGAGTACGGCGAGGACTATGTCCGCGCGGTCATCGTTTCCGGCGCCAAGGCTCCGTGGATTTTAATCAAGCATGTTCTGCGTAACTGCATCGCCCCGATCATGGTCTTCACCGTTACCCTAGTCGCCGACGCCATCATCTTCGAGGCTTCGCTGACCTTCATCGGCGCTGGTATCCAGGAGCCCACCGCTACCTGGGGCAACATCCTCGCCGACGCCCGCGGCGGCGTGCTCGCCGGCCGTTGGTGGCAGGCGTTGTTCCCGGGCCTGGCCATCATGATCACCTGCCTGGCGCTCAACATCCTCTCCGAGGGCATTACCGACGCCATGGCCGCTGCTCCCTCCGCCGCCCTGGATCCGACCGATTCCTCCAAGCGCCGCGAGGCCGACCTGCTGGTCTCCGACCCCGTTCGCGCCTACAAGGAGCAGGCCCAGTCCCTCTCCGCTCGCCTTGGCGCCCTGCGCGATGTCGAGCTCAAGCGTGACGATCGCCATGTGCCCGACGAGTCTGTCGAACCGATTCTCTCGGTCCGTGACTTCTGCATTCAGTTTGAGCATCACGGTGATATCAACGTCGTCGACCATGTCAACTTTGACGTCCGTCCTGGTCAGACCATGGGCCTGGTGGGCGAGTCCGGTTGCGGTAAGTCCATCACCACGCTGGCCATCATGGGCCTGACCGACGACGATGAGCACCTTTCCGGCGAGGTCCTCTGGGAGGGCCGCGACCTGCTCAAGATGAGTAAGAAGGAGTGGTTCGGCCTGCGCGGTACCGATATCGCTATGGTCTATCAGGACGCCCTGTCCTCGCTCAATCCCTCCATGCTCATCTCTGCCCAGATGAAGCAGCTCACCAAGCGTGGCGGCACCCGTAGCGCCGAGGAGCTCCTGGAGCTCGTGGGCCTCGACCCCAAGCGTACGCTCGAGAGCTATCCGCACGAGCTTTCCGGTGGTCAGCGTCAGCGCGTTCTGATTGCTATGGCCCTTACCCGCGACCCCAAGCTGGTCATCTGCGACGAGCCCACGACCGCCCTGGACGTTACCGTCCAGAAGCAGGTCATCAAGCTGCTCAACGACCTTCAGGCCAAGCTCGGCTTTGCCATGATCTTCGTCTCGCATGACCTGGCGCTGGTCGCCGAGGTCGCCCATAACATCACGGTGATGTACGCCGGTCAGGTTATCGAGCAGGCGCCCACCAAGGAGCTGCTCACCAACCCGATCCACGAGTACACCCGCGGTCTTCTGGGTTCCGTCCTGTCCATCGAGAGCGGTTCGGGCCGCCTGCACCAGGTGCCCGGCGCCGTTCCGAGCCCGCGCGATTTCCCCAAGGGCGATCGCTTCGCGCCCCGCTCGAGCCATCCGCGTATTGGCCTGGACACCCGTCCGGTCTTCAAGCGCGTGCCCGGCACCGAGCATTTCTATTCCGAGCTCCCCGACGAGGTGCTCAAGGCAAATGGTTTGACCCCTCACGCGGAGGTGATGTAGATGAGCGAGACCGCAGTCAACGGCGTCGAGCCGATCATCTTCCTTGATGACGTCCACGTCACCTTTAGGACCCGTACCGGCTCGATTCTGCACCCTAACCTGGTTCACGCCGTCCAGGGTGTAACGATTAGGCTCATGCCCGGTCAGACGATCGGCATCGTCGGCGAGTCCGGTTGCGGTAAGTCCACCACCGCCAACGTCATGTGCGGCCTGCAGGCCCCCACGAGCGGCAAGGTCTACTTTAAGGGCAAGGACGTTACCAAACGTACCGCCGAGGACCGTCGCCACATGGGTCGCGTCATCTCGGTCGTGTTCCAGAACCCGGCCACGGCACTCAACCCCCGCATGGTCGTTCGCGAGCAACTGCTCGACCCCATGCGCGTCCACAACCTGGGTACCGAGGCCGAGCAGGAGAAGCGCGTCAAGGAGCTCTTGGAGCTCACCGGTCTGCCCAGCTCCGCCGCCGAGGTTCTTCCCGGCCAGCTTTCGGGCGGCCAGCGCCAGCGCGTCGCAATTGCCCGTGCCCTGTCGCTGAACCCCGATGCCATCATCGCCGACGAGCCCACCTCGGCTCTGGACGTTTCGGTCCGCGCGCAGATTCTGAACCTGCTGACCGACCTTAAGAAGGAGCTCGGCCTGGCCATGGTGTTCATCAGCCATGACATCCAGACGGTCCGCTATATCTCTGACGACATCATCGTTATGAATGGCGGCAAGATCGTCGAGCAGGGCGAGGCCAAGCAGGTCTTCCAGCACCCTCAGGACCCCTACACCAAGATGCTGCTCGGTGCTGCGCCGTCGCTGCTGCATCCCAAGCTCGGCGAGTAGCCTCGCTTTCCCTCCCGTGCGCCCGGTTCCCTTGCCGGGCGCACCTCCGTTGCGATTTCGAAAGGTTGGGTTCACGAGCCATGCCAAGTGCTCAGGAGCTACAACAGCAATTTGGTGGGTATCGGGGCGCCATGCCCCGTCCATCAGATTTCGATCTCTTTTGGAAGGACCGCATGGCCGAGGCCGACGCGGTCGGGCTTGACTATGCGATCGAGACGGCATCGGTCACAGATGCCGTGACCTGCCAGCTTTTCGACCTCTGGTATACCGGCATGTGTGGCGCTCGCCTGCATGCCAAGTACCTTAAACCCGTCTCGGACGAGCCCGTGCCATTGGTACTTCAGTTCCATGGGTATCCGGGTGCAAGCCGCAGCTGGTTTGAGCAGGCGTCGTTTGCGGGCATGGGCATGGCACTCATCGCCCTCGACTGCCCCGGCCAAGGAGGTCCCTCCGAGGACATTGGTGGATTTGAGGGCACAACGGTCGCGGGCCATATCGTCGCCGGTATCGACGGCGATCCGGCCAACCTCTACTATGTCCGCTTGCACCAAGATATTCGCATCCTGTGCCGCATCGTTCGCGAGCTCGAGGGCATCGATCTTGCCCGTGTGTTTGTGAACGGCGCGTCGCAGGGCGGCGGTTTGGGCATTGCGACCTGTGCACTTAACAGCGAGCTTATCAATCGCGCCGCCATCCTCTATCCCTTCCTGTCGGATTTCCGCCTGGTCTGGGATTTGGATGCCGACGACATTGCCTACGAGGGCCTGCGCTATTGGTCTCGCTGGTTTGACGAGGACTCGACTCGTATCGACGAAGCCTATGCCAAGCTGGCGTACTTCGATTCCAAGAACTTTGCCCCTATGGTCAAATGCCCCGTGCTGTTTGGCACCGGCACAGCCGATACCGTCTGTCCGCCAGCGACGCAGTTTGCGGTCTATAACAACCTGACCTGTGAAAAGCGTCATGAGTTCTTTGAAGGCTTTGGCCACGAGGAGATTCAGGATTTTGACGATCTGATCATTCCGTTTTTCTGCAAGGGAGGGGAGGCTCATGTCTAAGTGCGAGAGCAATGTCAATGAGCTGATTGTCTCCGACCTTGTGGGGATTCCCGGAACGGTCTCGTCAAGGCTCGCTGATTTCCGGGATTGGCGCGGTGATGCTTCTGCGGATGTTTCCGAATTAGAGATAGCCGCTTCGGACCTTGAGGTTTGCGGGCCGAGTATTACGGCGATCGATTTCGCCAATCCGTATGCCCGCTACTCCGAGGTTTCCTTTGAGCTTGGTGGCGATGTAGTCCACGCACGTTTGATCGAGCCTGCCGGTCGCGCCCGAGCATCCGAGCTTGTGCCGCTATGTCTGATGTTTCACGACATCGACCGACCCGTGCGGGGATGGCATCACATGACGAGGTTTGCGGCCATGGGATATGCCGTGCTTGCGCTGGACGATGAGGCGATTGGATCCAGCGAGCTGCAGCAGGGGATTGCCTCTCCTGCTTTTGTCAAGCGCGTCCGTTGGGGTTGCGCGATGGCGAAGGTGGCGCGCAATCTTGATGGCGTGGACCCCGACCGCATCTTTGCATGGGGCGAGGGCCTTGGCGGCGGAGTCGCGCTGGCGGTTTCTGCTCTGGACGAGCGGGGCCTCGCCTGCACGGCGGTTGCCAATCCAATTCCCGGTGGCCTCGAGACGTTGTCGTCTCGGGTGCGTGGATCGGTGCTCATGGGCACATCGCTCATGGATGCCGTGAGTGATCCCAAGGGCCAGTTTGCCGTATTCAACGGTCTTGAGTGTGACCGGAGGCATATCATCTATGCCAAATACGCTCATGAGCGCATCAACGCGTTCGAAAACGAAGTCATCGACTTTTTTAACCAAACGTTCTACCCGTGTTCTTTGGCCTAGACGGCCTGGACACTGCCAACAAGAGTGGGTGGCATAGGGCCGCCCGCCAGACAACTAAGGAGATTCTTGTGGCAACTCAGAAATTCACCGGCGTTATCCCTCCCGTCGTTGTTCCCGATACCGAAGACCACCAGCTCGACGTTGCCTCCTTTGAGCGCAGCATCAACCGCATGATCGATGCCGGCGTCGATGGCCTGTTCTTCCTGGGCTCTTCGGGCGAGGTCGTTTTCTCCACCGATGAGCGTCGTCGCCAGATCATCGCCGAGGCCGTTCGTATCGTCGACCACCGCGTGCCCGTCCTGGTCGGCATCATCGATACCGAGACCGAGCGCATGATCGAGCACGGTAAGGTCGCTCAGGAGCTGGGCGCCGATGCGCTTGTCGCCACCTGCCCGTTCTATGCCCTGCAGGGCATGACCGAGGTCGAGGAGCACTTCCGCATCCTGCACGAGGAGCTCGACCTGCCCATCTTTGCCTATGACATTCCCGTCTGCGTTCACACCAAGCTCCCCTGGAAGCTCCTTGCCAAGCTCGGCGCCGAGGGCGTCCTTGCTGGCGTCAAGGATTCCTCGGGTGATGACATCTCGTTCCGCTATCTCGTTCAGGAGAACGAGAAGAACGGCCATCCGATGAGCATCCTCACCGGTCACGAGGTTGTTGTCGACGGCGCTTACCTCGGTGGCGCCGACGGTTCTGTCCCGGGCCTTGCCAACGTTGAGCCCGAGGGCTACGTGCGCCAGTGGAAGGCCGCTCAGGCCGGCGACTGGGCTACCGTCAAGGCCGAGCAGGATCGCCTCAATGAGATTTCGCACATCTGGGACGTCACCTCGGGCGTCCAGGGCTATGCCGGTGGCGTCGGCGCCTTCAAGACCGCTATGAACCTCATGGGCATCTTCGACAGCCCGACCATGCCGCGCCCGGTGAAGGCCATGACCGGCGAGAACGTCGAGGCGATTAGGAAGGTCCTTCAGGACAACGGTCTCCTGTAAAGCTTCCCAGGCACCCGACCTCGCCGTTCAACCGTGTGGCCATGACCCATTAGGTCAATGGCCACACGGTTTCTCGGCGATCTCGGACACCTGGAAAACCTTTACTGCGCTGTGACGGCTAGCCTGACGGCGCATTTCCTGTAGTTGTTTTTATCTCCGAAGGAGAGCGACATGGAGAACAAGTACGTCTGCTCTGTCGATATCGGCGGAACTAAAATTGCGACTGCCATCATGGAGTACCCGGCTGACGGTAGTGTGCCCCATCCCGTTTTTGAGGCCGAGGTTCCTACCGAGGCCCAGGAGGGCGGCGAGGCCGTCTTCCAGCGTATCGAGGCGTCTATCAAGGCCGCTCTTGAGGCGAATCCCGATGTCGAGGTTCTCGGTGTCGGTATCGGTGCCGCAGGCGTCGTCGATCCCAAGACGGGCGCCATTGCTTATGCCAATGAGATCATGCCCGGCTGGTCCGGCGTTCAGTTGGGGCCGCGTCTGCGCGAGGACCTTGGTCTTCCCGTTGCCGTTGTGGGCGACGTGCAGGCTCATGCTCTGGGCGAGGCCCACTGGGGCGTCGGCAAGGGCAAGTTCTCCGTCTTGTGCCTGGGAATCGGTACGGGCATCGGTGGCGCATATGTCGAGAACGGCCGCGTGATGCAGGGCTTCCATGGTGCTGCCGGTCATATGGGCCACATCGAGTGCTCGGCTGCCGCCGGCATTCCCTGCGCCTGCGGGCGTTCCGGCCATCTTGAGTCTGTTGCTTCGGGCACCTCGATTGGCCGTATGTACGACGAACGCTTCGGTCGAGTTGACCCCAGCCGTCCTTCGGTCGGTCGCGACGTGAACGACCTGTGTCGTGCTGGCGACGCAAAGGCGACCGAGGTCATCCATGACGCCGGCTTTGCGCTGGGCGCCAGCTTGGGCTCGCTTGCCAATATTCTGGATCCAGAGGTCATCGTGCTTTCGGGCGGCGTAATTCATCAGGGTCCCGATTGGCGTTCGCAGACGTGGAAGGATTCGGTGCACGAGGGCTATGCCAGCCAGGCGCTCGACCCGCTTCGGGACACGCCGATCCTCATCGGTTCTCTGGAGGGCGATGCTCCGCTCATCGGCGCCGCCGAACACCTTCTTGCGTCGTTGAAGTAAACATAACTACCAAGTGCGCCTTCTGAGGTGCCGCAGATTGACGTGAAAGAGGAGCGAAGCGTACTTCGGTACGCGAGCGACGGTTTGAACGTCAAGGTGCGGTGTCTCAGAAGGCTGTTTTGAGAAAGGTTGAGTCGAACATGACCGTTGATCCTTTGATCCAGTCCCTGAAGGGTAAGCTCGTCGTGAGCGTTCAGGCGTATATGGGCGAGCCGCTTCGTACGCCCGAGACCATGGCTCAAATGTCTCGCGCTTGCGAACTCGGCGGCGCCGCCGCCATTCGCTGCCAGGGCCTTGCCGACATTGCCGCCATTAAGGGTCGCTGTGAGGTTCCTGTTATTGGCCTATGGAAGGATGGACACGAGGGCGTTTACATCACGCCGACGCTGCGTCACGCCCGCGCCTGCGTTGCTGCTGGTGCCGATATCGTGGCGATCGACGCCACCGATCGTCCGCGCCCCGATGGCAAGACGGTCGAGGATACCTTCCGTCCGCTGCACGAGGAGGGTGTGCTCCTGATGGCGGATTGTGCCACCATCGAGGACATTCGCCGTGCGGTTGATATGGGCTTCGACCTGGTATCTACCACGCTCTCTCACGGTGTCGCCGCCATCGACTGCACCATGGCCGATGGCCCCGACCTGCCGCTCCTGCGTCAGGCGACCGAGGAATTCCCCGGCCTTCCCATCATTTGCGAGGGTCGCGTGCATACGCCCGAGGAGGCTCGCGCCGCGATCGATGCTGGCGCCTGGGCCGTTGTCGTCGGCACCGCCATCACGCACCCCACGAGTATTACAAGTTGGTTCAAGGCTGCGCTTGAGGCGTAAGACAGGCCTCGTATCCGCTCGGGGCGGTATACTCAATAAAGGCAATTGACCGCGCGGGATCCGGGTTGCTGGGTCCCGCGCTTGTTTTCGGGAGGCAGCACATGCAAAAGGGAGATGCCATGGATGCGGCGGAGCGCTCGGAGCGCATCCCCGATATCGTCATCATCACCGGAATGTCCGGATCGGGCCGCACGCAGGCCATGCACGTGTTCGAGGACATGGGCTATTTTTGCATCGATAACCTGCCTCCGCGTCTGATCGCCCAGCTTGCCGAGCTCGTCGGCATTAATACGGGCGTGGGCAGGCATCTCGCCGTCACCTGCGATTTGCGTAGCCAGGGCTTGTTCGATGAGCTGCTCGATGCGGTCGCCGCGCTCGAAGAGCGCGAGATGAGCTGCGACATCGTGTTCCTGGAGGCTTCTGACGAGGTACTGATTCGTCGCTACAGCGAAAATCGCCGCCGTCATCCCATTGCCAAGCCGGGGGAGACTACGGCCGATGCGATTCAGCGCGAGCGCCTGCAGCTGCAGGGTGTGCGCGATCGAGCCGATATGATTATCGACACGAGCCGCCTACGCACCTCTGCGCTGCGCAACAAATTGCGCATGGCGTTCTCCGAGTTGTCCGACCAGCAGCTCATGGACGTTCACGTGTTCTCGTTTGGCTTTAAGCACGGTATGCCCGTCGAGGCGGACATTATGATTGACGTTCGCTTCCTGCCCAATCCGTTCTACGATCCCGAGATGCGCACCATGACCGGTCTCGATAAGAAAGTCTCCGACTTTGTTCTGGACCATCCCAAGACGCAGGAGTTCTGGAAGGCCTGGACGCAGCTGCTCGATACGGTCATGCCCGGTTATATCGCGGAGGGTAAACCGCAGCTTTCTATCGCCATCGGCTGCACGGGCGGACAGCACCGTAGCGTCGCCATTGCCGAGGCCACGGCCCGTTACCTGGAAGGCGCCCAGTATCACGTGAGCATCTCCCACCGCGATCTGTCGCGCGCCAACACGAAGGCATAGGCTTGCATGTCGTTTACCGCTGAGGTGCGCGACGAGCTTGCGCGCTGCGAACCCGAATGTGAATACTGCGACTTGTCGACACTTGCCGCCCTCACGCGCGTGAGTGGTACGCTCTCGCTTACCGGCTCTGGGCGGTATCGTTTGACAGTTGCGACTGAGACGGGAGCCGTCGCGCGCACGATGATCACGCTGACGCATCGCATCCTTAAGCTCAAAACGGAATTCACCGTTCGTAAATCGGTCTTGCATAAGGTCCGTAATTATCTCATTACCCTGCCCGATCAACCCGACCTGGACAAGGCTCTGGTGCTGCTGGGCATTCTAGACCGCAGGGGAGGGCTCGTCGCTGGTGTTCCCCGACACATCGTTGCCCGTCCCTGCTGCAGGCTTGCCTACATCCGCGGCGCGCTCATCGCGGGTGGCTTCGTGGCCGATCCACGCGGCGATTTTCATTTGGAGATCGCGGTGCAGGGCGAGCAATATGCTAAGGGGCTTTGCGACCTGTTGGGGCAGATTGGGGTCCATGCTCGTGTTAATGCACGGCGGGGGTCATATGCCGTGTACATTAAGAGCGCCGAGGAAATCGAGCATCTATTAAAGCTGATTGGTGCCAAGCGCAGCGTTGCCGAGATTGAGGAGGCGCGCGCGGTCAAGTTGGTTAAGAACGATGTGAACCGTCGCGTGAACGCCGAGCTCGCCAACCAGACCAGAAGCGCCGGTGCTGCCCAACATCAGCTTGCGCTTATCGATGAGCTCGAGCAGCGCGGCCTTCGCGATGCGCTTCCGGATGCCTTGGCGGTCTTTTGCGACCTGCGCGAGCGCTATCCCGATCTGTCGCTGCGTGATTTAGGGGAGATGGCTGACCCTCCCTTGTCGAAGTCGGCCCTCTACCATCGAGTTTTGAGGCTTGAAAAGCTCATTGAAGCAAACGGGTAGTTTAAAGTATCGACTTATACACGGATTTAGCTGCTATTTTATTCTTTAAAACGTTTTAACGTAAATTTGATTTTCAATTTCGACTATTCTCGTGAAATTCAAGTCCAAAAAAAGGTATATTAGGCGAGTGGTTAGTTTGTGGGCCTCAACGGCGGGCGCTGTAGCTTGCGGGGGCCTTACGAAAGGAGACACAATGGCAGTAAAGGTTGCTATTAACGGCTTCGGTCGCATCGGTCGTCTGGCTTTCCGTCAGATGTTCGGTCATGAGGGCTCCGAGATTGTCGCTATCAACGACCTCACCTCTCCCGATATGCTCGCTTACCTGCTGAAGTACGACTCCACGCAGGGCAACTACGCTCGCGATCACGAGGTCGTTGCTGGCGAGGATTCCATCACCGTTGACGGCAAGGAGATCAAGATCTACAAGGAGGCCGACGCCAACAACCTGCCTTGGGGCGACCTCGACGTCGACGTCGTTCTCGAGTGCACCGGCTTCTACACCAGCAAGGCTAAGGCTCAGGCCCACATCAACGCTGGCGCCAAGAAGGTCGTCATCTCCGCTCCGGCCGGCAGCGATCTGCCCACCATCGTGTACAACGTCAACCACGAGACGCTGACCGCTGAGGACAACATCATCTCCGCCGCTTCCTGCACCACCAACTGCCTCGCCCCGATGGCCAAGGGTCTGAACGACTTCGCTCCCATCGTGTCCGGCATCATGACCACCATTCACGCCTGGACTGGCGACCAGATGCCGCTCGATGGCCCGCAGCGCAAGGGCAACAAGCGTCGTAGCCGCGCCTGCGCCGTCAACATCGTCCCCAACACCACCGGTGCTGCCAAGGCTATCGGCCTGGTTCTCCCCGAGCTCAACGGTAAGCTCATCGGTGCCGCCCAGCGCGTCCCGACGCCGACCGGCTCCATCACCAACCTCTACGCTGTCGTTGACAAGAAGGTCACCGTCGACGAGGTCAACGCCGCTATGAAGGCCTACGCTGCCACCATCTCCGAGACCTTCGGTTACAACGAGGACGACATCGTCTCCACCGACATCATCGGCGAGACCCACGGCTCCATCTTCGACGCCACTCAGACCATGTGCTCTGACCTCGGCAACGGCCAGACCCTCGTTCAGGTCACCTCTTGGTACGACAACGAGAACTCTTACACCTCTCAGATGGTCCGCACCATCAAGTACTTCGAGAAGTTCGTTGCTTAATTTAGCTTTTAGCGAATAGCTCGTTGAGCGTCTAAAGAAGGGCGCGGCCTTATAGGGCTTACACCCTAGGGTCGCGCCCTTTTTATAGGAAATCGTCTGCCGTAATGGGAGGCAGACACGTACGAAAGGTAGAAGCAAACATGGCCTTTACCAAGAAGACCGTCCGCGACATCGATGTCGACGGCAAGCGCGTTCTCGTCCGCGTTGACTTCAACGTGCCTATCAAGGATGGCGTCGTTGGCGATACCACCCGCATCAAGGCTGCCCTGCCCACCATCAACTACCTCGTTGAGCACAACGCTCGCGTCATCCTCATGAGCCACCTCGGCCGTCCCGATGGCACCGGCTTCCAGCCCGAGCTGTCCCTCGAGCCCGTCGCCAAGAAGCTCGCTGAGCTCTCTGGTCTCGATGTTGCCTTTGTCGCCGACACCTACGGCGAGAAGGCTGCTGAGGCTGTCGCCGCCGTCGAGCCGGGCAAGGTCCTCGTTCTCGAGAACGTCCGTTTTGACAAGCGTGAGAAGAAGAACGATCCCGAGATCGCCAAGAAGCTCGCTTCCTATGGTGACGTCTTCGTTCTCGATGCCTTCGGCACCGCTCACCGCGCCCAGGGTTCCGTCGTGGGCCCCGCCGCTTACCTGCCTGCCGTCGCCGGCTTCCTGCTCGAGAAGGAGGTCGACACGCTGACCGGCATCTTCGCCGAGCCCGAGCGCCCCTTCGTCGCTATCGTCGGCGGTTCCAAGGTTTCCTCCAAGATCGGCGTTCTCGATCACCTCATCGACTCCGCTGACACCCTGATCATCGGTGGCGGCATGGCCTACACCTTCTTCCTGGCTCAGGGTCTGACCGTCGGTCAGTCCCTCAAGGAAGAGGACTGGGTCGAGCGCGCCGGCGAGATGCTCAAGAAGGCCGAGGAGAAGGGCGTCAAGATCCTGCTCCCCATCGACAACCGCGTTGCCGATCACTTTGGCGAGGACGCTGTCCCCGAGGTTGTCGCTTCCGACGCTATCCCCGACGATCGTGAGGGCATGGACATCGGCCCCAAGACCGAGGAGCTCTACGCCGAGGCCGTCAAGGGCGCCAAGACCGTGTTCTGGAACGGCCCCATGGGCGTCTTCGAGTTCGACAACTTCGCTCACGGCACCCAGGCTATCGCCGAGGCCGTCGCCGAGGCCGACTGCACCTCGATCATCGGCGGTGGCGACTCTGTCGCGGCTGTCAACAAGTTCAACCTGGCCGACAAGATGAGCTGGATCTCCACCGGTGGTGGCGCTTCCATGGAGCTCGTCGAGGGTAAGGCCCTGCCCGGAGTGGAGGCGCTTCTCGATGCCTAATCGCACCCTTCTTATCGCTGGTAACTGGAAGATGAACAACGACGTCGCCGAGGCCGCCAAGCTCGCCGATGAGCTGGCTCAGGCTCTGCCCGAGGTTCCGGCTGGCGTCGAGGTGCTCGTCTGCCCTCCGACCATTGACATCACCACGGTTCATGACCGTATTCAGGCTGCCCCCATCGCCCTCGGTGCTCAGAACGTGTACTGGGAGGCCAAGGGTGCCTTCACCGGTGAGTCCTCTTGCGACATGCTCAAGTCCGCTGGCTGCACCTACTGCATCATCGGTCACTCCGAGCGTCGCGACTACTTCCACGAGACCGACGAGGATCAGAACAAGAAGGCCAAGGCCCTCGTTGCCGCCGGTCTTGTTCCCGTCTTCTGCTGCGGCGAGTCCCTCGAGGTCCGCGAGGCTGGCACCTATGTCGAGCACGTCGTGAACCAGGTCAAGGCTGGCCTTGCTGGTCTTGAGATCACCTGCCCCAAGCAGGTCGTCGTCGCCTACGAGCCCATCTGGGCTATCGGCACCGGCAAGACCGCTACCGCCGAGGACGCTCAGGAGGTCTGCGGCGCTATCCGTGAGACCCTCAAGGAGATGTTCGGCGAGGAGCTCGCCGACGGTATCCGCGTCCTGTACGGTGGTTCCGCTAAGCCCGGCAACATTGCCGAGCTCGTCGCCAAGCCTGACGTTGACGGCGCCCTCGTGGGCGGCGCTTCGCTCAAGGCTGCCGACTTCGCCTCTATGGTCGTCAAGGCAGGCGAGTAGGACATATGGCACAGCGTCATCTTCCTGCACTCCTGATCATCATGGATGGCTGCGGCCTTGCTCCGGCTG
>CAUAWV010000026.1 GCA_958433005.1 uncultured Collinsella sp.
GACGGAAAGCACATTAAGTGCTTTCCTTTGCGTGCGGAACTCGCGACAAACTTAACCGCCCCGCCCGGCAGGTGAGCTGCGGGAACTCGGTTGGTCCAAGAAATATCGTGCGAACGGAATTCTGGCTGAATATTTGTCCGCACGGACGATCCGATAGACGGGCCGCGCTATCCCCTTCTTCTAAGTTGCGGTGAAATATGGACTGATTTTAGGGTTGAAACATTTAAACAGTCCTTATTTCACCGCAAGTTAGAAGAAGGGGGATGAAAAAAGGCGAGGGCTCGTGGGGAGTCCTCGCCTTTGTTACAGGGGGCGATGTTATTCGCGTACTGTGGGATTAGACCAGGCGGGCGTTGATCGTCTTGGCGATCTCGGCGGCGTCGGTGGAACCCTTGACGGTGCCACGGAAGTCCTCGTCCATGAGCGCCTCGGCGACCTTGGACAGGATCTTGAGGTGCGTGGTGCCAGCCTGTGCACCGGGGATGAGCAGGGCGATAGCCACGTTGACGGGAGCGCCGTCCATGGTGTCCCAACCGGTCACGCCGGATTCGTCCTTAACGACGATGACGGCGGCCTCGGTAATGGCGTCGGACTTGGCATGCGGGATGGCGAAGCCCTCCATCATGCCCGTGGTGCCCTCGGCCTCGCGGGCAAGGAAGGCGTTCATCACGGCGTCGGCGTCGCTTGCGATACCGGCCTTGACGGCCTGGTTGGAAACGAAGCTCAGAGCCTCGTCACGAGAAGCGAAGTCCTCGGCGACAAAGACATTCTCGACCTTCACGAAGTCGACAGCCTCGGCCTTGGGGG
The DNA here is from genome assembly GCA_958433005.1 of uncultured Collinsella sp. Classification (GTDB taxonomy): domain Bacteria; phylum Actinomycetota; class Coriobacteriia; order Coriobacteriales; family Coriobacteriaceae; genus Collinsella. Next base: position 808 of record CAUAWV010000026.1, read on the forward strand.
CCTCGACGGCAGCGGCCTTGGGGGCCTCAACGGGCTTGGCTGCAGGAGCGGCCTTCTGGTTCTTCTCAAAGTCGTACTTCTTGAAGGCCACGAACAGGATGCCACCGACCACAGCGCCGATGAGGATAGCGAGGACCCAAAGCGGACCGTTCTCGACAACGGGCAGGACCAGGAAGCCACCGTGAGGCGCCGGATCGTGAACGTTGAACATAATGGTCAGGATCGAAGCGATAGAGGAACCGAGCATCATGATGGGCATGACGGGCCAGATGTTCTTGGTCATGAACGGAATGGCGCCCTCGGTGATGTGGGTGCAACCAAGGATGAGGTTGACGACACCGGCGTCGTGATCCTCCTGGCTGAAGTACTTCTTGCCGACAACGACGGCGAAGGTAGTGATCAGCGGCGGAACGATGCAGGCGGCGGAGACGGCAGCCATGAAGTTAGTGCCGAAGTTGTAGGTATCGGTGCCAACGCCGGCAGCCAGTGCCTCGGTGAGCATAGCAGTACCAGTGACGTAAGCAGCCTTGTTGACCGGGCCACCCATGTCAAAGGCGCACATGCAGCCGATGGCAAGACCCAGGACAACGGCGCCAGAGGCGGACAGGCCCTTGAGGAAGTCCATCATGGCGGTGTTGATGGCAGCCATGGGGCCGGAAATGCCGAGCATGACCAGGCCGACGATAGCCGTCGAGAACAGCGGGTACAGGAAGATGGCCTTGAGGCCGTCCAGGTTCTTGGGCAGACCGGCAAAGACCTTCTCGAGCAGCAGGATGACATAGCCAGCGAGGAAGCCGCCGACGATGCCGCCCAGGAAGCCGAAGCCCACGCCGGCGCCACCGGCGTCGATCATGCCGGTCTCGGCGTTAACAGGCAGGCCCTGAATGGCGATCATACCGGCAACAAAACCAGGGACGAGCGCCGGGCGCTTACCGATGGACTCGGCGATGTAGGCGGAAAGCACCGGAACCATGAGGTTCATGGCGATGCCGCCGATGATCTTGAGCATCGCAGCAAAGCTGTTGTAGTCAGACGCCGTCGAATCGAAGGACGTAATGCCCCACAGGAACGAGACGGCGGTCAGGACACCACCGGCAACGACGAAGACCAGCATATGGCTGACGCCGTTCATAAGGTGCTTGTAGATGACGTGACCGATGGACTCCTTCTCCTCGGCCTCGTCCTCGACATCGGCAGCGGCTGCAACCGTGTTGTCGCCCTTGGCGGCGAGCGCGCGGTCAATCAGCTTACCGGCGGCCTCAACGGACAGGGCCTTGGAAACACCAACGGAAACCATGGGCTTGCCGGCGAAACGCTCAGCCTGGACATCCTTATCGGCTGCGACGACGACGGCCTTGGCACCAGCGATCTCACTCTTGGTGAGCTCGTTCTCGACACCGACCTGGCCATGAGTCTCGACCTTAATGGTCAGACCGCGCTCGGCAGCTGCCTTCTCCAGCGCCTCCTTCGCCATGAAGGTGTGCGCGATGCCGGTCGGGCAACCGGTGGCGGCGATGATGTCAAACTTAGCCATGTGTCCCTCCTTTTTAAGTTTTGCGCCCGCAGGCGCTCCCCTACACGCGCGTCCTTGCGCGCTTTTCCACAACTGAAAGATACCAACCTACCGTCCGCGTGAGAAGAGACACGGCGCAATTCTCCGGTGAAAGGTTCTTTCATAACCGTAAACGGTAGGTGAAAGTTTACCATCAACACTTGAAACGGCAAGGTGTATCTTGTAATTGAAAATCCCCCTATACTATGACATTACAAAACGAGTCCGATTATCATGCCAACCAGGAGCCATCCATGACCGATAGTAGCAAGAGCGCACTTTCCCTCATTAGTACCCATCAGGGATACAGCGAGTCAGAGCAGCGCATTGTCGACTATATATTGGAGCACCAGTCCGAGGCGCCACGCCTCACGGCAGCTCAGCTCTCGCGCGCCGCCGCCACGTCCGAGGCGACCGTTTCGCGCTTCTGCCGCAAGCTTGGCTTTGGCAGCTTCCGCAGCTTTCAGTTTTCCCTGGCGAGGGATTTGGAAAGCCAGCGCAACGAGGGCCTGACTGACGAAGTCTCACTCGACAACATGGAGCAGAGCCTTAAGAACATCCTGGCTGCCAAGGTGAGCGAGCTTAATGCGACCATCGACGGGATCGACCACGATACGCTGGCGGCTGTTGTACATGCCCTTAAGCATGCAGGGGTTATTGAGTTTGCGGCTGTGGGCAATACGAACGCGGTCGCGCTCGATGCGACATTTAAGTTTTCGCAGCTGGGCCTTCGCTGCATGGCGAGCACCATCAGCGAGACCTCGATCGGGTTTGCGCTCACACTACGCCCCGGCGACGTCATCGTGCTCATCTCAAACTCCGGCAAATCGCGCCGACTGAATCGCATGGCAAAAGCTGCTCGCGACTGCGGTGCAACCGTAGTCGTCATCAGCAGCGACAGCAAATCCCCGCTCGCACGCCTGGCAGACTATACTTTTAATACCGTCAACCACGAGGCGTTGCTGACGACGGGCGACTTTGCGTTCTCCAAGATCAGCGCCACGATGATCATCGAAGTTATCTACAACTTCCTGCTGCCCGAGATTGAAGACGCTCGCGAACATATCAGCTACTACGAGGAGCTCATCCAGCCGGACAAGGTCGTTGAGTAAAACGCGTAGTGGGACAAAAATTTCAGTCTATTTTGTCCCACCAACACCGCTGATACGACCTAGCCTCGAACTTCTTCGAGCATCTGCTTTGCGTGGGCCAAGCTTGCCTCGGACTGATCGCCGCTGAGCATGCGGGCGATCTCGGCGGTACGCGCTTCGCCAGTTACCTCGTCCAAATGCGTCTGGGGAACATCGCCCGGTTCCTTGCTGACGACATAATGCTTGTCAGCCATGACGGCGACTTGCGCCAAGTGGGTTACGACAATCACCTGATGCGTAGCGGCGAGATCTGCCAGCACGCCCGCGAGTGCACGCGCCGTGGAGCCACCGACACCAGCATCGACCTCGTCAAATACCAGAGTGTCGACACCATCAGCATTACCCAAGACCACCTTGCTCGCCAACATGACGCGGCTAAGCTCGCCGCCCGACGCAATTCGGCGCAGGGGACGCGGCGTCAAGCCGGCACCGCTGCGATACAAAAGCTCATAGCTCGAAGGACCCGCCGGCGTCCACTCGGCGCGCGGAAGATCACGCGACTCCCAAACGAGCTCGGCGCCGCCCATCTCCAAGCGTGCCATCTGACGACCAACCTCGTGGCAGAAGCGCGGGGCCGCCGTATTGCGAGCGCGCTTAAGCGCCTTGGCAGCGGCAAACAACTCGCGCTCAGCAGCACCAAGTGATTCGCGCGCCTTTTTGATCTGTTCATCGCCATCATCGACCAGGGACAGCAGCTCTTGCGAGCGATCGCGCATGGCAAAAACATCGTCCATGGTGGGACCCCACTGACGCAACAGGCCCTTGAGGTCGGAATACCGCTCACGCATGCGAGCGAGCTCGCGCGGGTCGAAGGCGACGCCATCGCGATAAGCACGCAGCTCGTTGGCGCAATCCTCGAGTAAGATGCAGGCATTCGAAAGTGCGTCGGCGATGTCACCCAGTTTGCGATCGACGGTAGCCATGCGCGACAGTTCTGCCACGGCGCCGTTCACGGCATCGAGCGCTCCCCCTTCGGAAGTAAGCGATGCATGGGCATCGTTGGTCGTCGCCACCAGCACCTCGGCATGCTCGGAGCGCGGCAGCAGCTCCTCGAGCTCCTCATACTCACCCGGCTTGGGGTCGACCTCGGCGATACGCTCCAGGGCGAAGCGCGCCTCCTCGACGCGACTCCCCTGCGCGCGTGAGGCTTCCTCCACACGGCGAAGCTCCTTGGCGGCGTCACGCGAAGCCTTGAAGCAGGCACGGTAACGGTCGAGTGCCTCGAGCGCAGAGCGACCAGCCCAGGCATCGACCATGGCAACGTGATGCGCCGGATCGAGGAGGCGCTGGTGCTCGTGCTGACCGCAAAGATCCATCATCACGCCGACACGCTCCGAAAGCTCACGCACGCTGGCGATGCGGCCGTCAATTTTTACGCGGCTGCGGCCCTCGGCAGAAAGGCTACGCTGTACGGTGAACCCCTCCGTGTCGTGCGGACCGTCGAACAGGCGCGCCTCGACGCTCGCCAGCGCCTCGCCCTCGCGCACCGTCGACGAATCCGCGCGCTCGCCCAAAATAAGCTTGAGGGCCGAGAGCAGCGCGGTCTTGCCGGCGCCGGTCTCGCCGGTCAAAACCGTTAGGCCCGCACTCGGAACCAACGTCGCCTCGCGAATGAGCGCGATGTTGGAAACCTGCAGCTCATCGATCATGGCGCACTCCATAGAACACGCGGCTCACCGAGTTATAGAAGCTCTCGGGACCGTAATCAAGCAGCAGCACGTCGCCGGGACCACGGCGCACGGCCACGCTCTCAACCGTGCCATCGCAGGTAATAAACTGTCCGTCGATGGCAATCGCCGGCACGCTCGGGCGATCATCGGACATAAAGATCTCGACGACATCACTCGGCGAGGTCAAAAAAGCGCGAGCCTGAATGGTATGCGGGGCGATGGGCACACAGACCATACCCGTGTAATCGGGGCTGACAATGGGACCGCCGGCGGAAAGCGCGTAGCCGGTGGAGCCGGTCGCCGTCGAAACGACGACACCGTCGCCGCGAAGGCGGTCGATATGATGGCCGGACACCGTGATGTCAAACTCAACCATATCGGACAGGGGGCCGCGCGTAAGTGCCATATCGTTGAGGGCAAACGTGCGCACGACATCCTTCGTGCCGTCTTCGCGCACGGACACGATATCCGCGGCGATGGTGGCGCGGCGGCTCACGTGCAGCTCGCCGGACAGGGCGTCGCTCACGACCTGCAGAATGTCGCGCTCCTCGGGACTCGCGGCCGTCAAAAAGCCCAAATGACCATAGGAAAGACCCAAAATGGGAATCTCGCGATAGTTGAGGATGCGGGCAGCGCGCAGCAGCGTTCCGTCGCCGCCGAGCGTAATGACCAGGTCGGCATCGTCAACATCGGGCGCGCTTTGGATCTTGGAGCGCTGATCGGCAGCCCATGCCACCTCATAACCCTGGCGCGAAAGCCAAAGCTCGAGCATCAGGCCGCTCTCGACCGCCTCTTGCTTGTAGTAATTGGGAACCAGAAAGACCTTCATAGCATTGCAGCTTTCTCGCTCAAAACCGATAACTGGGATTGCAGCTCATCTTCGGCACGCTCCCCGGGGGCAAACCTTGTGCCGTAAAGGAAAAACTCAACGTTGCCCTTAGCGCCATGGATGGGCGACACGCACACGTCAAGCGGGAACAGGCCCTTGGCGGCAAAAAGCTCAATCGCCGCCACGAGCGTATCGCGGCGGACGGCGGAGTCGGTCACGATACCGCCGTCGCCCACCAGCGCAGCCGGCGCCTCAAACTGGGGCTTTACGAGCGTGCAGACCGAACCCGAAGGCTTCAGGCACGCCAGCACGGCGTCGATGATATTCGCGATGCTGGTAAACGAGACATCACATACAGCCAGGTCGATGGCACCGGCATAGCCAAGCTCAGGCAGCTGCGTCACGTTTGTGCGCTCATGCAGCGTCACGCGATCGTCCTGACGCAACGACCAATCAAACTGGGCGCGACCCACGTCCACCGAAACAACGGTCGCAGCTCCGCGCTTGAGCAGGCAATCGGTAAAGCCGCCGGTAGAGCAGCCTACGTCCAGGCAGGCAAGGCCCGTCGGGTCGATACAAAACGCATCGAGCGCACCCTCGAGCTTAAGGCCGCCGCGCCCAACGTACGGAATGCGCCCCTTCACGTGCAGAGGCAAGCCCGGGGTCACCTTAAGGCCAGGCGAAGTCAAACGCTCGCCGCCGCTAGAGACCAAGCCGGCCATAAGAGTGCGAAGGGCATCCGCGCGATCGGCGCAGATGCCCTGTGAAATCAGTTCGTCATCGAGACGCACGCGTTTCATGAATGCCATCAACCATTCGTATCCGGAGATGCGGCTAGCTATCCTGGGATTCGTTTGCCGCATCCTCATCGTATTCCTGCTCGAGCTTATCGGCCTCACGCGGCGTCAGCTCAAACTTGTCGACCATATCGACCGCGCGGGAGCCCAGCTCAATCGCTTCGTCAAACAGATCGAGTGAACGCTCCAAGGACGTATCCTTGGAGCGAACGGTAGCGATGATCTGGTCCAGACGGTCCGAGATCTCGTCAAAGTTGCGGACAGAACCCTCTGGCATGGCTACTCCTCGACGGAGTCGGCCTCGACGGCCTCAGCAGCGTCCACATCCTCGGCAAGTACACCGGCGGTAGCCTGAGCGGCAGCGACCTTGGCGGCCGACTCGGCAGCCTGCGCCTCCTCGCGAGCACGATCCTCGGCCAGCAGCTCCTGGTACAGGTCCTCACCCGGCAGCTCCTCGCTGCGCGCGATCTTGCCCAGCACGCCGTTGACGAACGACGCGGACTGGTCGGTGCCATAGGCCTTGGCAAGTTCGACGGCCTCGTTGATCACGATAGCGTCCGAGACCTCCTCGTCGGTAAGGAAGCGCATCTCGTAGACGGCGATACGCAACAGATTGCGATCGGCGCCGGGCATGCGCATAAGATCCCAGTTCTTGGCGACGGCGCGCAGGGCACAGTCGATGCGATCGATATGCTCGTAGGCACCGCGGCACAGCTCCAGCGCATAGGGGTCGAGGGGGCCCTTCGAGATCAGGAAATCGCCCTCGAGGACGCGCTCGAGCGGGCTGTCCGTGGCCTCGGCCTGAAACAGCAGCTGCAGCGCCTGACTGCGGGCAAGCGTACGCCCGCGATAAACCTTAAGGCTCAAAGGTTACTCCTTGGGGAAAACGAGGCCGTCGATGCAAACGTCAACGCGCTCGACCTCAACGCCCACCTGGGCATCGATGGCAGCGACCACGGCAGCGCGAACGGCCTCGGCGAGTTTCTTGAACGGATAGCCAAAGAACACCACGACACGCACGGTGAGTGCGAGCTTGTCGCCGACGACCTCGGCCTCGACCGCCGGCTCGGAAGCCGGGGCCTTGGACGAGAGCATCATGGAGACAAGGTTGGTGGCAAGGTCCTTGACGCCAACGGAGGCGATGCCCTCGACATCCGACACGGCGCGCGAGACGATGGCGGTCAGAACATCGGGTGAAATGCCGATGCCGTCAATCTTGATTTCCTGGGGCATGAGTCCTCCTAGAAGAGTTGGTTGCTAGACGCGGGAGACGAACTTGCCGTCGCGGGTGTCAACCTTAATGACCTCGCCCTCGTTGAGGTACATGGGGACCTGGATGACAGCGCCGGTGTCGATCGTGGCCGGCTTGGTGGAACCCTGGACGGTGTCGCCCTTAAAGCCCGGGTCGGTCTGGACGATGGTGGTCTCAATGAACATCGGCGGGGTCACGCCCATGAGCTCGTCGTCGGCGAAAAGCAGCTGGCAGATGTCGTTCTCACGCAGCCACTTGGAGTTCTCGCCCACCATGTCCTCGGGAACGGGAACCTGCTCGTAGGACTCGTTGTCCATGAAGATGTAGTCGGTGCCGTCGTTGTAGAGGTACTGGAACTCACGGGTGGTGAGCATGACGCTCTCGAACTTGGTGCCGGCGTTGCAGGTGTTCTCAACGACACGACCGCTCTTGATATCGCGAGTCTTGTAGCGCACAAAAGCACCACCCTTGCCCGGCTTGACGTGCTGGAACTCGACGATGGTATAAACCTTGTCCTTAATACGGAGACCGAGGCCGTTCTTGAAGTCGGCGGTAGAAATGGTAGGCATAGCGACCTTTCTTCTTATGGGCAGAACGCACAGGCGTCCAAATTACATACGACCGAAATTATACACTTGCAGACGGCGCCTGCAGCGAGCGCATAAAAAGAGAACGCGGGGCGTCCGAATCGATCCGGACGTCCCGCCCCAAAAATCTATCGAAATGAGCTAGCAATCGATGACGTGAAGGTCATGCGGCGTCTTGGTGAAGGGCTCGTAGCCGTTCTCGGTGACCACGCCGTAGTCCTCCAGACGCACGCCGCCCACGCCGGGCAGGTAGACGCCGGGCTCCATGGTGATAACCGAGCCGACCTCGATGATATTCTTGCTGCGGTTGAAGTTGGGCAGCTCGTGGATGTCAATGCCCACGCCGTGGCCCAGACCATGGTTGTAGTAATCGCCATAGCCGGCATCGCCGATGATCTTCTTGGAAAGCTTGAAAATGTCATTGCCCTCGACGCCCGGATGGATGGCGGCGACGCACTCCTCGTGCGTACGGCGCACGAGCGCGTACAGGTCGAGCTGTTCAGATGTGGGCTCGCCCATCACGACGGTACGCGTCATATCGGAGCGATAGTCGCAGTAGCCCGCGCCATAATCCATGAGAACGAAGTCGCCCTTCTCGATCACACGGTCGCTCGGGACGGCATGCGGGTTGGCGGTGTTGGGACCGCTCGCGACGATGGAGCCAAAGGCCAGGCTATCGGCACCGTTAGCGAACATAAAGTTCTCGAGCTCGTTGCGGACCTGCTTCTCGGTCATACCGGGCTTAATATAGCCGAGCATGTGCTGGAAGGCGGCGTCGGTGATCGACTGCGCGTGGCGCATGAGCTCGATCTCCTCGGCGTCCTTGATGGCGCGCATCTTACGGATGTCGTCATGCATCAGCGGCAGCATGCAGGCAACGGAGCGGTCCTCCAGGCCACGCTGAATACCCTGGTAGAAATTGATCTGCATGTCGTCCTCGACAGCGCAGACGCGGCACTTGTTGGCCGCGATCTTGCCGGCGACCCAACCGGAGATGGTGCCCTCGTCCATGTCGTAAACCCAGGGGCTGCCGGCGGGCGTGTTCTCCTCAAAGCTGTTGAGATAGCGCGAGTCGGTATGGAACAGGCACTGGTCGGCCGTAATAAACGCAGCATGCGGGAACTCGAAGGTGTAATCGAAGACGCCCTTGACGCCCGTAAGCCAACGAAGGTTGGCCTCGTCGCGCACCACGATAGCGTCGTAGCCACGCTCAACCATCAGGGCACGGACACGCTCGATACGACCGGCGGGACCGGCAGCAAACTCTGACATGCAGATTCCTTTCTTGTTGTCTCTATAAAGACGGAACGGGTCTCAACCGAACGACGGAATCGCGCGCGATTCGCAACCGATTGGAAACCCGCCCCTCAACATGATACGAAAGACGATGTATGTCAATAAATCCTAGAGAAGTTCTTTGCGAGAAGCCAAGTATGCGCGAGCATGGCGGTCGAGAACCTCGTCCTCAACGCTCGTTAGACGAATGGCGCCGAGCGCCGCGGGCAGCGGCAACATGCTGCGGTTCGAGCGGACAAACTGCTGCCTGCGGAACTCCTCGATATATGCGGCAGGCTCCAGATCGAAGGCAAGCTCCTCGATACCAAAGTCCTCCAGGCAGTCATCGACCTCAAAGACGTAATCGATATCGAAGTCGCAGGCATCATGTGCTAGGCGCGCCTCAAAGCGCATGCCCTCGGACAGCAGCTGGTAGACAGGGACCTGCGACGCGGCATCGACCAAGCAGGCGCGCAGGGTACGCTCCCCCGTCTTACCAAAATCGAGCGCATGGCGGGCGCTCGGGTTCGTGGCCATCAGTACGTCCTTACGTGCAGTCTGAGACCACTGAACGGCATTGACGAGCGCGACCTCCTCGCCCGCGAGAATCTCGGGGACGGTCTCAGTAAACTGATTCCAGCGGGACTTGCTGCTCGAAAGCATGGTGCCAACAAGTACCGCATAACCGAGCTTAAGGTCCTCGGGGTCCGCCGCGCGAACAAGGTCGAGGTCACACACGACCAAGCCCGGTTCGGGACGGAACGCGATAGCGGGAAGCGCATTCTCCGACGAGGCGACGAGCGGCTTCATGGTCGTCGCGACCGTGAGCATGGCGTCGAACGTCGTCGGCAGCAAGGCGCACTCGGTGCGACCGCACCACTGATTGGCACACCAGCAAACGACCGAGCAGGTCGCCGCGTCGCCGACAGCGACAACGAGATCGTCACAGGTAATGCCGTTAGCCGACAGGGCGCCAAAGACGGTATCGGCATCGGCCAGCGTAGCACCGGCAGGCGAAACCTCGAGGACGAGCAGCGACAAGGCAAAACCGGCGTCGACCAGCGCATGCTCGACAGCCTCGCCAAAACGCTCGGATGTGGCGTCGTTCCAAACCACCATCGCGCGCTTAGGCTTGCCCACAGCCGAGGCAAACATGCGCGACAGTTCCTCGAACGCGCCCAATCCGACGCGGACATCGACACTGCGGTTTTGGAAATTGATAAGTTGGCGGCGAATCATAGCAGTCCACGCTCCAAAAGCATCTCGGCACAAAGGTAGGAAACGTCCTCGAAGGACTTGTTGCGAATATCAAGGGTAATATCGGCGGCTTGGCGATACAGCGGACGGCGATGCTCAAACAGGCGAGCAGCATGCTCGGGCGAGCGGAAATCGGGCCGGGTATCAGAACGGCGAATCTGGCGCAACGAGTCCTCAAAGTCGCCTTCGAGGTACACGCATGTACCCATCTCGTGCATCAGTTCAATGTTCACCGGCGTCTCGACGATGCCACCCCCGCACGACACCAGCAGGCTGCGCTCGCTTTGAAGCGAACGGAGTGCCGAGGTCTCGAGCTCGCGAAAACGATCCTCGCCCTCGGTCTCAAATATCTCGGTCACCGACTTGCCACATCGACGCACAACCAAACGATCGGTATCGATAAAACGCCGCTTGAACATAGTGCCGACGTTGCGCGCGAGCGTCGATTTGCCCGCGCCCAAAAAGCCGATAAAGAAAATATGGTCGCAGCCGTGTTTGATGTGCTGAGACATGGCGAAACCTATTCCTCGCAGGGAAGGTCGCGCAGGGCCCGGCGCTCAAAGATACGGAAGATCTGCGTGTACCACAGGTCCTGGGTTGCCTGCGGCTTGACCAGAATAGTGTCAACGCCGGCAAAATTACCGCTCCACACGTCCGTGTACAGCTGATCGCCGATCAGCACCGCCTCGTCTGCCGTGGCGCCGAGGCGCTTAAGACCCGCCTTGAGGGCAAACGGCGCCGGCTTCATGGCGTGGCTAATGGCCTCGAGTCCCAGCTCGCGTGCAGAGCTCATGACCTGGTCGCGATGCCAGTTGTTGGACACCATGCACAGCTTAAAGCCTTTGGCGCGGGCGGCGTCGAGCCAAGCGGAAACCGCAGTGGGAACCTGCTCGGTGTCGCGCGGCACCAGAGTGTTATCGCGATCGAGCAGAATGGCGCGTTTGCCGTCGGCCCACAGGGTATCAAGGTCGATGCGATCGACCGAGGCAACGTATCGTTTGGGGCTAAAAATCCTCATGCTAATTCCAAGACTGTTGATGCTCTTCGTAGGTTTGCGAGAAGTACTCCTCGTCCTGCGTAATGTAGAAATACAGGTCATCGGAGTCGGTCGGCTCAAGCGTGGCCTTGAGTGCCTCGAGCGACGGAGAGCAGATGGGCGTGGGTGGCAGGCCCTCGTGCTTATAGGTGTTATACGGGCTATCGCTCTGCAGGTCGTCGGCGGTAACCTCGCCACCGGTGACATACATCATGGTCGCATCGCTGTTGAGATAGCGCAGACCGTCGAGCTTGCCGGCAAGGCGGTTGTAGAAGACCGAGGCCACGTGCGCACGTTGATCGGCGTTGAGGCCCTCGCGCTCAACGATAGAGGCCAAGTTAACGATGTCGTAGTCGGACATCTCCACACCGTAGCGCTCCTTGATCTTGGCTTCGCAGCTCGCAAAGTCAAGCGACTTGTACTCAGTCTTAAACTGATCGAGCATGGCACGAATCACGTCATCGGCCGTCGGCGAATCACCCAACGAATAGGTCTTGGGGAACAAGAAACCCTCGAGCGAATCGTTGGCGGCGCCCTTAAGGAAGCTATAGTCGTCCACGTAGTTGGAGGCCTTGGCCTGGTTGAGGAAGTCTTCCTTAGAGATGCTGTCGTAGGCCTGGGCCACGCGGTCGGCGACTTGATCGACTGTCAGACCCTCAGGGATAGTCAGCGCATTGGAGCCCGCGTTGGGGCCTTCCATGAGCTGCTGAACAACCTTGGTCGCATCCATGAGTGTGGTGAACGAATAAGTACCAGGCTTGAGCGACATATCGGCGTTGAGCTTTTTCACCGCCGCGTAGTAATCCTTGGGATTTTCGACGACATGGTTCTCGGAGAGAATCGAGGCGATCGCATCACCCGAAGCAGCGTCGGGAATGGTCACCGTAACCTGCTGACCAGCCGTGACCTTCGTATCCTCACCGGCAAAGAAGCCCTTGACGGCAGGCACGACAAAGAAAGCGATAGTAGCAAGCGCAATTACGGCCACCACAACGCCGATGATCATAGGAACCGGAGAACTCTTCTTTTGAGCACCGCGACGAGCATGCGTGTAGTAGCTCGAGCGAGTCGCCGGAGCAACGCCATGCGAACCGCGAGCGTGATGCAAATGCGATTGGGGGACCTGCGTTCGCTGGGTAGGTGCCTGTTGCTTAAAGCGAGCACCGCCTGCAGGCTGAGCCGAACGAGCAGTGGGCTGCTGAGCCGCGTGAGAAGCCGGATACTGAACCGAACGAGCAGAAGGCTGCTGACCCGTCCGTTGAACAGGTTGGGCCGAACGAGAGGAGGACTGCACCGGGCGCGCGGCAGACTGAGCTGCGCGCTGGGTCGGCTGTGCCGGACGCTGGCCAGGCTGGGCAGGGCGCGACGCCGGCTGACGTGTACGATTCGGCTGGCGCGGATCGGGAGCGCTAGGCATGCGAAACCTCCTCGTTTTTACGATCAAGCCACGTCTGCAAAAACAGGCTGGCGGCAATCATGTCAATCTTGCCCCTCATCTGTTTTTCGTTGAGGCCCTGCTCGCGCAGGATACGCTTGGCCTCTTGCGAGGACAGGCGCTCGTCCTCAAACTCCAACGGAAGATCGAGCTCGTCGGCAATCTTTTGCGCAACAGCGGCAACACGCTCGGCCTGGGGGCCGGGCTCACCTGCCATGGTCAAGGGACGTCCACTTACCAGGATATCGGGCTCATAGTCCTCGACCAGGTAGCGAAACGTCTTTGCCATGCCAGTGACCTCGGCAGCCGGGAGCACCTTGACGGGCATTGCCATCTTGCCATCACGGCTCGAGACGGCAATGCCAATCCTGGTCTCCCCTATGTCCAGTGCGAGCGCGACCACAGCGACTACTTAGGTTCTTAGGCGCCGAGCGCGGTCTTGGCGGCCGCGAGGGCATCGGCGATACCGGCAGCATTCTTGCCACCGGCCTGGGCCATGTTGGGACGACCGCCACCGCGACCATCGACCAGGCCCGCGATCTGCTTGATCACGTTGCCGGCGTGGAAACCGGCCTTCACGGCGTCATCGGAGCCGGCGGCGAGCAGGGCCGGGGTGCCCTTCTCGGTCACGCTGGCAAAGACGCAGGCGACGGGGCCGGCAACCTTCTGGTGCACGGTATCCCACACATTGCGCAGGTCGGCAGCCTCAAGACCCTGGAGCTCAGCGACGACGAGCTTGTAGCCATTCAGCTCGACAGCGCCGTCGATGGCGCCGGAGATCGCATCAGAGGAACCACCGGTGAGTGCCTTCTTGAGCTTGTTGGAAGTCTCGCGCAGCTCGGCCTGCAGGTTCTCCACGCGGGCGGGAACCTCATCAACGCGGCACTTGAGCGCAGCGGCAGCGGCGTCAACGAGCGCCAGGCGGTCGGCCATGTAGTCGAGAGCGCCCTTGGAGGTCACGGCCTCGATACGGCGGACGTTGGAGCCCGTGGAAGACTCGGAGATGATCTTGAACAGACCGATCTCGGCGGTGTTGGCGGCATGCGTGCCACCGCAGAGCTCGCGAGAGAACGGCTGGTCCTCGGCGCCCACGGAGACAACGCGGACGACGTCGCCGTACTTCTCGCCAAAGAGGGCGACAGCACCGGCGGCCTTGGCCTCGTCGATGCCCATGACGCGGGTCACAACCGGCTTGGAAGCGAAGATCTGCTGGTTGACCAGGTCCTCGACAGCCTTGAGCTGCTCGGAGGACAGGGCCTCGAAGTGCGTGAAGTCAAAGCGCAGGTGCTCGGGCGTCACCAACGAGCCAGCCTGGGAGACATGCTCGCCCAGGACCTGCTTAAGCGCGGCGTCGAGCAGGTGCGTGGCGGTGTGGTTGCGACGCAGGAAGCCACGGCGCTCGGCGTCGAGCGCGGCGGTCACGGTAGCACCGACGGTCAGCGTGCCCTCGGCGACGTGGGCGACGTGGGCATACAGGCCGTTGTGGTTCTTGGTATCGGAAATGGTCAGCGCAACGCCCTCGGCGGAAAGCTCGCCGGCGTCGCCCTGCTGGCCACCCATCTCGGCATAGAACGGAGTGTGGTCGAGCACGACCTCGACGTCCTCGCCGGCGGCAACGGACTCGACGGACTCGCCGTTGCTCACGATGGCGACAACCTTGGCGCCCTCGATGACGTCGTTGTCATAGCCGTCGAACTCGGTCGCGGCAACCTTGTCGGAAAGCTCGACCCACACGTCGTTAAAGCTACCCCAGGCATCGCCCTTAGCGTTGGCGCGGGCGCGGGCCTTCTGGTCCTCCATGCAAGCGGTAAAGCCATCCATGTCGACGTCGTGACCGGCGGTGCCGGCGATCTCGACAGTCAGGTCAATGGGGAAACCAAAGGTGTCGTGAAGCTTAAAGGCAACATCGCCCGGAAGGACAGCGCCGTCGGCGAGCGCGGCCAGGGCCTCGTCCAGGTAAACGCGGCCGTTGTCGAGCGTCGTTGAGAAACGCTCCTCCTCGGAGGCGACGATGCCCTTAACGAGCGCGACGTTCTTGAGCAGCTCGGGATAAGCCTCGCCCATCTGAGCGTTGACCTCGTCGATAAACTTGGTCAGGAAGGCGCCCTCGATGCCCAGCAGACGACCGTGGAACACGGCACGACGGAGCAGGCGGCGCAGGACGTACTCGCGGCCCTCGTTACCGGGCAGGATGCCGTCCGAGATCATAAAGTCGACGGCACGGGAGTGGTCGGCGATGATGCGCAGGGAGCGGCTGGCGCCGGAGTAATCGTCGGCGTCATAGGTCTTGCCGCTGATCTTCTCACCGAGCTTGATGAGGTGCTGCATCAGATCGCCGTCGTAGTTAGCGGTCTTGTGCTGCATGATAGCGGCCATGCGCTCCAGACCCATGCCCGTATCGAGGTTGCGGTGCGGCAGCTCCGGCATGGAGCCGTCCTCCTGGCGGTCGTACTGGGTAAACACGAGGTTCCAGAACTCAAGGAAGCGGTCGCAGTCGCAGCCAGGCTTGCAGTCGGGGCTGCCGCAACCGACCTCCTCGCCCATGTCAAAGTAGATCTCGGAGCACGGACCGCAGGGGCCGGTGGGGCCAGCGGCCCAGAAGTTGTCGTCCTCGCCCAGGCGGGAGATGTGATCCTCGGCAACGCCCAGAGAGCGCCACACGTCGTGGGTCTCGTCGTCTTCGGTAAAGACGGTGAAGTACAGGCGGTCGAGCGGCAGCTTGAACTCCTTGGTGATGAGCTCAAAGGCCCAAGCGCAGGCCTGCTGCTTGGAGACGCCGCCAAAGGAGAAGTCGCCGAGCATCTCAAAGAAGGACAGGTGACGGCCGTCCTCACCGATGCAGTCGATGTCGTTGGTGCGGACACACTTCTGGCAGGAGATCGCGCCGATCTCCTTCATGGTCTTCTTGCCCTGGTAGTACTCCTTAAACTGGTTCATGCCGGCGTTGGCAAGCAGCAGCGAAGGATCGTCGGGGACGAGGGACGAAGAAGGATAGAGCTTAAGACCGCGCTCCTCAAAGAAGTTGAGGAACTTGGAGCGAATCTCGGCCGTAGTCATTGACGGGTAGTCAGCACTCATAGAGGGAATCTCCTCGGTTTCACATCGAAACAGTTCAAACGTAACGATATTACCATCCCACCGCGCCTGTGCAAAAAAGAGGGCCGCCAAACAGCGACCCTCCAGCGAAAGTGCACGTTATTATGGTCTGTCAAATACTTTGAAAAAAATGATTTTGGTAAAATTTCATATAGGAATCGTCCGGAAGGAGCGATCAATGAATAGCAAACGGTTTGTCGTAAATGCACTAACCTCAGTAGCCCTTTTAGCAATCTTCGCTTACTCGAGCTGGTATGTGAACCAGCCGAGATTTGGCTACGCATTGTACGCAGTAACATCTGGCGATAAAGCGTATTACACCCTAAGCGCAATTGACACCATCTTTTTTTATGTGGCTGGCCCCTTATCAATCGCTTTGATCGCGTTTATTGTTATTTACAACATCAAGAAACGCTAACAGGGCCTATTTGGAATCCGAATCGTCCATGGAGCCGTCGATGCCGGTTTTGGTGTCGTCGTCAGAGCTTGTGTCGTCGTCCTTGGCAAAGGGGTTCTTAAAGAAACCCGTCGCGTCGGGCTGCAGGCCTGAGAGCTTAATCCAGGGATTATCGAGCTCGGGCTTGGGCATGGCCTTGGCCTCGGGCGCGGTCTCGTTGCCGATGAGCTCGGACTCATAGATGAACGTATCGTCTCCGAGCGCGTCGTAGGCGGCGACCGGGTTACCCTCGGTATCGCGATACGGAGTGCCCTTAAACACGGCGCCGTCGTATGCCACGAGCTGACGGCCGGTCTCGTTCTCAAAGTAGTAGACGAAGATGCCCTTGAGGGCCGCGCACAGCGGAATGGCGATAACCATGCCGATGGGGCCCATGAGTGCCGAACCGATAACGAGGGCCGTCAGGCTCATAACGGGATGAACCTGCACCGAGCTCTGCATGACCTTAGGCGAAATGACATTATCGGTGACGTTTTGAGCCACCATGGTCACGACAAGCGTCCATAACGCCAGCATAGGGCTGAACATAAAACCGAGCACCGTGGCGATCGCCGCGCTCACCCAGGGACCGACAACCGGAACCAAGTGCATAATGCCGGTAAAGATGGCCATGAGCGCTGCGTATGGATGGCCAATGAGCGTAAAGCCGATAAAAGCCAAAAAGCCACCGCAGATGGAAGTCACGACCATGCCGCGCATATAGCCGCCGACCGAACGTGAAAGGATGGCAACCATAAAGCGGTACGAGGTCTCTTTTTCCTGTCCGATGATGGTGCAGACCTCGTGGTGCATACGGGGATAGTCGCAGGCCAACCAATAGGCAAGCACCAAGCCCAGGAAGATGACGAACAGCTGCGAGGCCGTATTGGTAATGAGCGGGAATACACCGCGACCGAGCTCGGCAGCGATTTGCGAGACGTACTTGGACGCTACGGTAACCAGCGAAGAAAGATTGTCGTCCAGATACTCCTTGAGCGGCGTGTTGTTGAGCGTCTTGGCGTGCGAGAGCATCTCGTTGAGATCGCCACCCGCAACACGAAGCTGCTCGGGCAGGCGGCTCAGGACTTCCATGATTTGACCGAGCAAAATAGGCGATAGGATGCAGACGACGCCGACGAGCACGGCAACAACCACAATGAGTGCGATGAGCGAACCGAGGCCACGTCCGACGCCGTGATGCTCGAGCCAGTTGGTGATCGGAGACATCACAAAAGCGATGATGGAACCGACAGCGAGAAACTCGATGACCGGTGCCAGCATGCCCATAAGGTTAAAGATGACGGCAGCGATAACAATGCAGCCGACGACGCCCCAAATGCGCAGCGTCAGAATACGGGTATCACGCAGCGTGCGGTCGATTTGTTGGGGGTGCTCACTCATGAACGAACCATCACTCCGTCAGGGTCGATCTTATCTTGAATCTTCTTAAGGGTACGGCGCAGCAGGCGCGAGACCTGCACCTGCGAGATACCAAGCTTCTTGGCAATCTCGATCTGGGTCATGCCCTTAACGAAGCGCAGCTCGATAACCTCGCGCTCGCGCGGCGAGAAATCGCGGATGGCTTCCTCGATTACCAGGCGGTCATCGGTAAAGTCGAGCTCGTTGTCGTCGTCGGCATAGCGATCGAGAATCGAAGGCGCATCATCGGAATCGGACGCACCGGGGGCCTCGATGGGCACCGAGGTGTAGGCCGAGGACGATTCCATGGCTTCGAGCACCTCGTCGACAGTCACATCTAGATACTCAGCGATCTCCTCAACCTTGGGCGAACGCTGCAGCTCGTTGGTAAGTTTGTCAGTAGCCTGGTTGACCTTGGCCGAGAGCTCCTGCAGACGACGCGGCACGCGTACGCTCCAGCCCTTGTCGCGGAAATGGCGTTTGATCTCGCCCAGGATAGTGGGTGTCGCAAACGTCGTGAACTCGAGTCCGCGCTCGGGGTCAAAGCGGTCGATAGCCTTGAGTAAGCCCAGATAGCCGACCTGCATGAGGTCGTCGAGTGGCTCGCCGCGATTCTTAAATTTGTTGGCAAGAAACCTTACCAGGTTCATATGGGACATGACGAGCTGCTCGCGGGCGTCCGGATCACCGGTCTCCTTGTAGCGGCGAAACAGCTCGCGGGTTTTCTCCTTGTCCCAAGCGGTCTTGCCGCTCCGGGAACGTTCGGTCATATTAGATATCCGCCTTGAGGTCGAGGGAAAGCGTCAGGGGCGCCGCGGTCTTTTCGTAGGAGTCGCACACGCTTGCAAGGATGAGCTCGGCATACACCGCAGCCTGGTCGTCTTCATCGACAGTCGCCTGATCGCCAAAGGTAATAGTCATGCCAACGTGGGTCTCATCGACATCGAATTTGATGGTGATGTCGTCGGAATCAACAGCCGTGCAGCCAAAGATGAAGGCTTCCTCGGCAGCCATACGGATGTCCTCGATGCGATCTACAGACATGGAGCACAGGGCGCCAACATTGGCTGCCGTCATGCGCACAAGGCGAGCGAGACGCGGGTCACCAGCAACGGTCAGCGTGATGGGGCAGGTTGCTTCGCTACTCATCGCAGGACTCCTCAGAGGTCTCGGCGGGCGTATAGGTGTAATACTGAGCCGGCCTAGCGGCAGACTTCTGAGCCACATCTGCGCTATCGGCGGCCTCGTCCTCGCCAATTAGGACGCGCTCGGTGGGCTGCTCGGCCTCCGCAGCGGCAGCGGCGAGCTTGCGCTCGGCGTCAGCTGCAGGTGCCTTCACCTTATTGAACAGCTTCTGCACGGCACCGGCGGCAGAATCGGTCACGCTCGACACGGCGTTGCTGGCCTCGGCCATACTGCCCGTGACCTCGGAGATGTCGCGAACGACGGCCTCAACCTCAACGAGGTTGGACGTCAGGGCGTCAACGGCGGTCTTGCTCGACTTAAGCAGCGGCTCCATCTGGGCAAGTGCCGGTGTAAGCTCGTCGACAGCGCCGTCGAGTTTTGCCACCACCGGCTGTGCCTCGGCGATGGTGTTGTTGAGGTCGGTTACGGTCTTATCGAGCGAATCGACAACGGTGCGGGTTTTGCGCAGGGTGAGCGCAAGCTCAACAATAGCCCACACGCCGGCAACGGCGAGCAGCAGCAAGGCGATTTGAATGGGACTCATACAAGCCTCCCGGAAAAATCGAAATACAGACGCTGTTCATGGTACCCCAAAGAAGGGGAAAGATACCCAAAGGGAATGTGCGAGGTGCCAATGACCTACTTGGGCGCGTTACCGCTACGGTCACGTTCGCTTTGCTCCACACGCCACTCTTCCCAACCACGGCCGGCAGGCTGCCAAAATGCACCGCGTTCTAAGCCTTCGGGCAAATAGCGCTGGTCGACCCAGCCTTCGGGATAATCGTGCGGATACTTATACACACCGTATTCATCGCTGCCCGGGCGATGGCGATCGCGTAGATAACTCGGCACCTCGCGAAGCCCACTAGAGTGGATATCGGCCAGCGCCGCATCGATCGAAGCCTCGCACGCGTTGGATTTAGGCGCCAAGCACACATAGAGTGCAGCCTGAGCCAGGTTAATGCGGCACTCGGGATAGCCAATGACCTCGGCAGACTTAAACGCGGCATGTGCCACCAAAAGTGCCTGCGGATCGGCATTGCCAACATCCTCAGAAGCCTGAATCATAATGCGACGGGCGATAAACTTAGGATCCTCCCCCGCGTCAATCATGCGCGCGAGCCAATAGATCGTGGCATCGGGGTCGCTGCCGCGCATGGACTTGATGAACGCACTGATAATGTCATAGTGCATGTCGCCGTTTTTGTCATACGAAAAACCGCGGCGCGGGTTGGCAATCTTCACGTCATCGACGGTGATGGGATAACGCTCCCCCGCCGCCGGCGCTGGCGTCCCTTCGGTATCGGGACGCGTGACGGCAATCTCGCTCGCCAGCTCGAGCGTCGTCAGGGCAGAGCGCGCATCACCCGCGGCCAGCGTGCAGATGGTCTTGACCGTATCATCATCGGCAGAAAACTTTCCGTTCAAGCCCTGTGGTGCCTCGAGCGCACGCTCAATAAGCGTGGCGATATCCTCATCCTTCAGATGTTCAAGCTCCACCACGCGTCCGCGCGACAACAGTGCCGAATTGACCTCGAAGTACGGGTTCTCCGTCGTAGCGCCAATCATAATGACGGTACGGTTCTCAACTGCATGCAGCAGGGCATCCTGCTGCGACTTAGAGAAGCGGTGAATCTCATCGATGAATAGAATGGTGCGGCGGTCGTAGGTGTTCAGACGGGTCTTAGCCTCATCGATTACGCGGCGCAGGTCCTTCACAGTGCCCGTCACGGCGCTGACCTCGACAAACTCGCTCTTGGTATGGTTGGCGATAATGTGGGCCAGCGTCGTCTTGCCCGTGCCAGCCGGGCCGTACAGAATCACGCTCGACAGCACGTCATGCTCAATCGCGGCGCGCAGCCACGAGCCCTTACCGACGGCCTTTTGCTGGCCCACATACTCGTCGAGCGAATTGGGGCGCATACGCACCGCAAGCGGCGCATTTTTAAAGGAGCGCTCGCGCGTCGAAGCAGAAAAAAGGTCGTCCATAGCCATCCCGTGCATTAATCAAAATCGTTGTTGACCAACAGTATACCGAAAGGATACGAACTACCGTTCGTTAATATAGGTGCGGTGCGGAAACTTTAGACCTGGGAACAATTTGCTCGTCAGCTCGCAGAAATAACCATCCGTCATGCTTGCGATGTAATCGACGACGGCCTGATCCTTATCGTCCTGCCAGGCATACGTGCGATCGTAGTAGGAAAGCTGCTGCTCAATGCGCGAAACATGATGCTTAAAGATGTAAGAGAACTCGTCGCCTTTATTTAGATCCTGCAGGCAACGGTCGTAGAGCTTTTCGAAGGCCTCACGCAACTCTGCCTCAGAATCGCCTTCGATACCGCCCTTGCTATAGATCTTCTCGTAGTTCTCGCGCTTCGCCCGGCGGATCTCCTCAAACAGGTCCTCGCTCATCTCGATACGCGGTTTGCCGTAGCTATGCTCAACGATATCGATAGAAGCGTGCGTGAGGATCCAGCTGTTGTAAGCCCCGCCCAGGCCATCGTCAAAAGCGTCGGGTGACAACAGGCCCGCCGCGATGGCGTCTTGGCGATCACGCCCAACGTAGGCGAGGATATCCGAGATACGCACCACACAGCCCTCGAGGGTCATGGGGCGCAGGTGCTCGATCGCGCCATAGCCCGTGGCAATGCAGTCCTCGACGGTACGGTCGAACTGGTCAAACGACGCCATGTCCGAGAGTTCAAAGACACGCTGCTCGTACTCGCCGTTATGGCACAGCACGCCGTCGAGCGTCTGGAGCGACACGTTGCGGCCGTACAGCGCGTCGAGCACGCGGACGGACTGCACGTTATGGAAAAAATAACGACCCGTACGCTCGTGATAGATATCGTTGAGGAAACGCTCGCCGGCATGGCCAAAGGGCGTGTGGCCCAAATCGTGGCCCAGGCCAATCGCCTCGATCAAATCGCAGTTGAGGCCCAGGGCACGGCCGATATCGCGGGCAATGCGCGAGACGAGCTGCACATGAAGGCCGCGCCGCGACAGGTCGTCGTTGCTGCGAAAGCTAAAGACCTGCGTTTTGCCTGCATAACGCGTGTACGCAGGAAGATGAAGAATCTTTTCGGTATCGCGCATAAACGCCGGACGCATAAGCGTGCCTTTGTCGGCAGCGCGATCTATACGACGAATGACCTGGTCGTCGCAGCATCGATAAGGATTAACGACACCCGAGGCGCGGTCGGCGGCGATACGCTCGACCAGCTCGGGCAACAACGCCGCGGGAATGCGGTCCATGCGCGCCTTAATGACGGCCGTTTCTTGATTAGTTGCCATGGCATGCTCCTTAAAAAGGATGCGCAATCGGTTACAATGTCCAGCCCACGACCTCGATTATGGCAAATATCGGCACCAAAAACGGGAGCAAAGGCAGGGAGCGCGATTTTGTAAAGAGGCAGGAGAGGGCCAGGACCAGGAGCGCGACGGCAAATGCCACGATGCCGCCCAGAGGGTCGAGCGTGCAAAGCGCGAAAAGCGCCTTGGCATCCCCCATGCCGATGCCGGGGGCCTGGCGGAAACGCCGCCAAAGCGACTCGGTCAGCACAAGGGAAAGGTACACGATAACGGCAGGACCGGCGTGGTCAAGCGCCGTGTTCAAGCCCCTGTCCAGCCAAACGCCTGCAAACGCCGCCACGGCGCATGCGGCGGCAAGCGCGTTGGGAAACCGCCGTTCACGGACATCAATCACCGCACCGGCAAAGGCGCAGATCCAAAAGGGAATATAGACCATTGAACACCTCCCGTGGCAGTCACTCAAAAGCAAAAACCACCACAAAGGTGCCTGTCCCCTTCGTGGTGGTTTTGGTGGTGGTTATTTAGCGCCCTGCATGACCTCGTCGAGGGTAACGTTGACAGCGTGTTGCGTCGGGACCCAGTCGACCTTCAGGAACAACGCAGCCACCGTGATGGGGATATAGCTGAACATAAAGATCGGGAAGGTAAACAGGTTGGTCACCAGGCGCCACTTTTGCGCACAATGAATGTGCTTGTACTCGAAGATGGTCGTAAGTAGCGCCAGGATAAAGAAGGTCTGATACATCATCGCGAAGGTCATAATGAGCGAGGCGGCACAAGCCTGCATCTCAACCTCGGTAGCCAAAAAGCCATGCGAAAGACCACCGACGATCAGGAACGTGGCGTTGGCGAGCATCGAAATCAGCGATAACAGCATACCAGGGGCAATCGTCATAAACATGTCGTAGGCGGCAAAACGATGATAGCGGAAGGTCGACTTGACCAGATGCTTACCGTAGGTAAAGAACACCTGGTAGAAGCCCTTGGTCCAGCGCATACGCTGCTTCCAGGACGCCTTAAACGTCACAGGCTGCTCGTCAAAGAACTCCGCCGGCGCATAGCCAATACGAATGCCGTGAATAGCGCAGAACGTGGTGAACTGAATATCCTCGGTCAGCGTATGGAACTGCCAGCCGTGCATGCCCTCAATAACGCTAGCCGAGATAAGGTAGCCCGAACCCGATACGGCGCAGGACGTCTTGCAGATGTTGCGCGCGTTGTTGAGGAAACGCGCCTCGCGCAGATACCAAGTGGCATTCGCTGCCGAGATCCACGAGCTTCCGAAGTTCTTGGAGTTACGATAGCTCGTGACCACATGGAAGCCCTGGTCAAAGGCATCATTCATCTTGGACACATAATCGCGGGCGATAACATTATCGGCATCGAAGATAAAGTAACCTTCAAAGGTGTCGGGATACTCGTTAAGGATACGGTCGAAACCAAAGTCCATGACCCAACTCTTGCCTTTACGGGCCAGGTCATTGCGCTCGTACACAATGGCGCCCGCCTCGCGCGCGAGCTGCGCCGTGTTGTCGGTGCAAGCATCGGCGACGACAAAGACCTCGATAAGCTCTGAAGGATAATCCTGGTCCTTGATGGAGCGAACGAGGTTGGCAATCACGGCCTCCTCGTTATGCGCCGCGATAAAGAAGGCATAGCGGTGCAGCTTTTTGGCCTTGGGAGGCGCGACCTCGCCGCGGAGAGCACCGATGACAAAGAAGACCACCTGGTACAAGAAGCAGACCGTGAGCAGCGTGACGACAATCTGGTTGAAGATCACGATGGGTGTGTTGGTTTGTAAAAAGGCGAGCATGCAGGCTCCCAGGAACGTGTTACGTAAACAACCGTATATCTTACCGCAGGCTTACCGAGTTCAAGAAACCACCTAATACTGGCTAGGCTTCGAGCAGGCCGAGCTGCGGTACGATTTCGTCGCCGGCAGCAGTGCGACCAAGCGAACGCGGGGCTAAGTCGTCGAGGACGGCAGCGAGATCCCACGGCAGCTCGTCGCGGCACTCAATGCGCTCTCCCGTCACGGGATGATCGAACGCCACGCGCCAGGAATGGAGGAATTGCCTGGTCAGACCCTGATCGGCACGCGCATCGCACTTACCGTAGAGCGGATCGCCCACGCAGGCGTGGTTGATATGGCGCATGTGCACGCGAATCTGATGCGTGCGACCGGTAAACAGGTGACACTCAACGAGTGTGTAGCCGTCATCAAAGCGCGTGGAATCAAAGCGCTCAAGGACCTTGAAGGTCGTGATGGCTTGGCGCGCAAAGGGATCGTCCGAAACCGCCATCTTGACACGGTCACGTGTAGAACGGGCAATGCCGGTGTTAATAGTGCCCTCATCCATGGCGATATGACCGTGAACGAGCGTAATGTAGCGGCGGTCGAGCGTGCGCGTACGGATAAGATTTTGGAGCGCGCGCTGGGTGTCGTCGTCCTTTGCCGCAAGCATAAGACCCGAGGTATCGCGATCCAAACGATGTACGATACCGGGGCGGTCCTCGCCCTGCACGGTGCCCAGATGGTCGATACCGCAGTGATAGACCAGCGCATTCGCGAGCGTACCGCTCTCATGACCATGCGCAGGATGGCACACCAGGCCGCGCTGCTTGGAGAGCACGATGAGGTAGTCGTCCTCATAGCGAATGTCGAGCGGGATGGCCTCGGGAATCACGTCGGTGGGATCGTGCGGCTCGGGCAAATCAACCGAAATACGGTCACCGGCTCGCACGGCGTACTTTTTGGACAGGCAGGTCTCGCCATTGACCACTACGGCCCCACCCTCAATCAGATGTGCGCAGGCAGAGCGCGTAGGGCAGCCGTCATTGGCGCCCAGATAGGCGTCAAGACGCTGACCAGCGGCATCGTCGGCAACAAGGATATGTATGTCGGCCATTAGCGCTCAGTCCTTTCGCGAATCTTGCGGGCACGCTCCCCACGTTGTTTAGCCTTGCGCTTGGCGCGGGCCTCGTCACGGGCGTTAAGCTCGGCGGTCGCATCGACCTCACGAGCCGCGGGGCTCAAGAACATGTAACCGAAGAGCGCCAGCACCACACCGACCGTAATGCCGATATCGGCCACATTGAAGACGGGGAAGTCGATGAAGGTGGTGGCAATAAAATCGGTCACGAAGCCAAAGGCCAAACGATCGATCGCGTTACCGATAGCACCACCCGCAACCATCGCCATGCCCACAACCTCAAGATGGGCGAGCTGAGGTGCACGAACGAGGTACACGGCAATAGCGATAATGACCGCCAACGCCAGCACGGCAAACGCGATGCCATGCCCCTCGCCCATGCTAAAGGCAGCACCGATATTGCGGACAAACATAAAGTCGAAAACACCGGGGATGACGGTCACATGCAAGGCGTCGCCCACGGCACGAACCGCAAGCTTGGTCAGCTGGTCAAGAAGCAACACAACAAGCGCCACCCCACCAGCAACACTCAACCGCCAACGCAAAGGCGGCGTCATATCCGCACCACGACCCAAAGAAATCCCCTACCCTCAGATAATCAAATTCCGTTTAACGTAAATAACCATCTTATATTGCCACACGCAGAGCGCACGACACATTCGCTAACGTCAGATAAATAACCAGCATAAAAGAAAGCGGCATTCCGAAAAACAGAATGCCGCTTTTATTCAGCGGAGCAAATGGGCCGAAGGCGCCCAAATTCTCCCTATAACTAAAATGCCGAGTTACCGTGCCTTAAAGGGCATTCGCACAACGCTTACAGATGTGAGCATGGCCGTTGTACTCGCCGACGGTGGCGCGGTAATTCCAGCAACGGTCGCAGCACTCGCCCTCGGCAGCCTCGATAGCAACGGAGAGCTCCTCGCCCTGGGTCAGCTCAACATCGGAGACGATGTAGAACTCGGCCAGGTCGACGGCCTTGTCGCCGGTCAGCAGCGCATACATTTCGGCGGGGACGACCGCCTTGACGCGGACCTGCTGGCTCTTGGTGAAGGTGCCAGCGGAGCGGGCATCCTCAAGGGCCTTGGTCACGGCGCTACGGAGCTCGAGTGAAGCCTCGAGCACGCCCTCAAACTCGTTGGCCTCGTCGACCGTGATGGGCGACTTGTACCAATCGAGCAGCGCGGCGTACTTCTGGTGATCGACGCAGCCGGCGGGCGCATAGGCCATGGCCTCGTCGACCGTATAGGACAAGATCGGCTGCAGGTCGCGCATGAGCATCGAGAAGAGCTCGGCGAGCACGGTCTGGGCGCTGCGACGCTCGAGCGAACCGGGCTTCTCGCAGTACAGACGGTCCTTCAGGGCGTCGAGATACACGTTGGAGAGCTCGGTAACCACAAAGTCGTAAAGCGCACGGTAGGCGCGCGGGAACTCGTAGCTGGCGTAGGCATCGTCGACCTCGGCCTGGACCTGGGTCAGACGGGCAACCATGAGCTTGTCGAGCGGCAGCAGGTCGGCAAAAGCGACGCCGTCGGTCTCGGGCTCAAACTGGCCCTCAAGCTCGGAGAGCAGGAAGCGCAGCGTGTTGCGGAAACGACGGTAGGCATCGGACGTACGAGCGAGAATCTCGTGGTCGATGGAAACGTCGGAGCTGGTGTCGACCGAGGCGACCCACAGGCGGATGATGTCGGCGCCCATCTCGTCACAGACCTTATTGGGGTCGATGACGTTGCCAAGCGACTTGGACATCTTACGGCCCTGGCCGTCGAGGGTGAAGCCCTGCGAGACGACCGCCTTGTACGGAGCGTGGCCGTTGGCGCCCACCGAGGTAAGCAGCGAGCTCTGGAACCAACCGCGGTGCTGGTCGGAGCCCTCGAGGTACACATCCGCCGGATACTCCAGCTCGGGACGGTACTCGCAGACGGCCTTCCAGGAAACGCCGGAATCCCACCACACGTCGAGGATGTCCTTATCGGCCTTGAGGTGATGGCCGCCGCACTTGGGGCAGACGCAGGCCTCGCCCAGGTAGCTCTCGGGAGCGTCGGTGAACCAGGCGTCGGAGCCCTTATCGTGGAAGAGCTTGATGACGGCGTCGAGCGTGGCGTCGTTCATGACCTTCTCGCCGCAGTCGGCGCAGGTGTAGCTGGGGATAGGCACGCCCCAGTTGCGCTGACGGCTGATGCACCAGTCGGGACGCTGCTCGACCATGGCACCGATGCGGTTGGCCGCGTGGGCCGGATACCACTTGACGTTCTCGCGGACCTCCTTGCCAGCCTGCTCGCGCAAGCCAGTCTTGTCCATCGAGACAAACCACTGGTCGGTAGCACGGAAGAGCACCGGGTGCTTGCAGCGCCAGCAGTGCGGATAGCTGTGCGTGATCTTCTTCTCGAGGACCAGGGTGCCGCGCTCACGCAGGAACTCGATAATGTGAGGGTTGGCCTCGTCGGTATCCATACCGCTGAAGGGGCCACCGGTGCCAAACTCCTCACCGGTGTAGAACTTGCCGTCGTCGTCGACCGGCATGCAGATGTCGGTGATGCCCTCCTTGAGGCAGGCAAAGTAGTCGTCGACGCCGTGGCCGGGCGAGTTGTGGACGATACCGGTACCGTCATCGACACCGACGTAATCGGCCAGCAGCGCCACGCCCTCAACGCCGTCAAAGATCGGCTGCTTGTAGTGGATGTGGTGGAAGGTCTCGGCGGGAACCACATAGGGCTTGCCGTCGACCATAACCGGGGTGTACTCCCAGCCAAACTCCTCGCAGCACTTGGGAGCCAGGTCCTCGAGCATGACCTCGGCACGGCCCTCGTGCTCAACGGCGACATAGGCGGCGCCGGGCTTGAGGGAAACGGCCTGGTCGGAGGGGATGGTCCACGGCGTGGTCGTCCAGATGATAAAGTCGACCGGGCCGTCGAAGTCCTCGAGGCCGGCGGGCTTGGAAGTCATCTCAAAGCGCACGAAGATGGACGGGCTCGTCTCGTCGGAGTACTCAATCTCGGCCTCGGCCAGCGCGGTATGGCAGTGCTTGCACCAGTGAACCGGCTTGTGGCCGCGATAGATCATACCCTTATCGAACATGGCCTTAAAGACCTCGATGTCGGCGGCATCGTGCTGGTGATAGAGCGTCAGGTAGGGATTGTCCCAGTCGCCGAGCACACCCAGACGACGGAAGCCGGCCTTCTGCAGCTCGATGTTCTCGACAGCGAACTTGTTGCAGAGCTCACGGATCTTAGCCGTGGAGGTCTGGTTGAACTTCTCGGTGCCGAGCTTCTCCTCGACCTTGTGCTCAATCGGCTGGCCGTGGCAGTCCCAACCGGGGACATAGGGAACCTCATAGCCCTGCATCATCCAGTAACGGTTGATCATGTCCTTGGAGATCTTGTTCATGGCATGGCCGATGTGGATCGGGCCGTTGGCGTACGGAGGACCGTCGTGCAGCACGAACTTCTTGTGACCCTCGTTCTTCTTCAGAACCTGCTCGTAGACCTTGTTGTCCTGCCAGTCCTTGAGCCGCTTGGGCTCGGACTTGGAAAGACCGGCACGCATGGGAAAACCGGTCTTGGGCAGATTCATCGTCTGCTTGTACTCGTTTGCCACGGTACCCCTTTCTTGTCATGGGCGCGCACGCCCTCTGGGCACCAAAAAAGCGCCCGTCCCTACAAGCTGGGACGAAGCGCCACAAACGGGCTGCACGCCCGCAAAAGCTCTTCGTTTAACCACCCAGCTTAGATGCCCTCGCCCGCGTATTCGCGCGCTCGCATCCGTTACTCGGCTGGTCTGTATCGACGACCATCTCGGCGATGTCTACTAAGACGTGCCTGTGCGGCGCGCCCGTTGGGACCGCAGCTCCGGGGTGATTTTCATCGGTCGCATGCACGGGTTCTCAGCGCTCCCCGCTCTCTGTAGCATGCGGACGGCCGACTACTCGTCCCCATCAACGCTTATGCGCTGTATGGTAACACGGTCAACGCCGGCGAAAAACCCTCAACATCGGTTTCATACTTTAGAAACTTCTCGCGATCGCAAGCACTCACTTGGAGCAAAATACCTGAAAGCACTTTATCTAACGAAAGAAGGCTGCTATGCGCACGATTGGAATGAGCGACTACACCGTCGGCGAGGACTGCTTTGACGAGCTGCCCGGCGCACTGGACGAGTACGGAGCGACCAAGGTCGCGATTATCGGTGGTAAACGAGCACTGACAGCGGCGCTTCCCGGTATCGAAGCGGCGCTGGAGGGCACCGACGTCGAGATTCTGGAGACGCGCGTCTACGGCACCAACAGTACGCGCGCCAATATCGCCAAGGTTGTGAACTCCCCTGTCTGCCAAGAAGCCGACGTTCTTATCGCATGCGGCGGCGGCAAGGCGCTCGACACCGTCAAGACAGCGGCCATCGAGCTCAAGAAGATCGTCTTTACGGTACCGACGATCTGCTCCAACTGCTCGGCCGCGACCGCCATTGCCGTTGTCTACAACGACGACGGCTCGCTCGAGGGCTATTCGTACCCCAACCGCCCCGCGCACATCTTCATCAACCCCAAGATCATCGCCGAGGCTCCGGCAGAATACTTCTGGGCGGGCGTGGGCGATGCCCTGTCCAAGCAGCCCGAGGTCGAGTACGCCACGAGCGCCGGCAACCTGGAGCACACCGCCGGTCTTGGCCTGGCGCTCGCACACACCTGCTCCGAGCCGCTGTTTACCTATGGCGTGCAGGGTCTTGAGGACGTTCGCCAGAACCTGTCGACCGAGGCCGTCAAGCAGATCGCGCTCGATATCGTGGTCAACACGGGCTATGTCTCCAACCTGACCAACCAAAACGATTACTACTACAACTCGAGCGTGGCGCATGCGTTCTACAACGCCACCTGCAGCATCCCGCGCGAGGGCACCTACCTGCATGGCGAGGTCGTGAGCCTGGGCGTGCTGGTGCTGTTTGCCTACACGGGCGATACCGAGAACCTTGAGCGCTACGCAGCCTTTAACAAGGAGATGGGGCTGCCCGTGACGCTTGAGCAGGTCGGGCTTTCCGAGTCCGATATCCCCGCCCTGTGCGAGTATGCGCACGCCACCAACGAGTGGAAGCAGAGCAACCCGGAGCCCTTCACCGACGAGAAGTTCGCCGCCGCCATCAAGGCCGCCGACGCTTACGGCCACACGCTCTAGGACTGGCCCAAAACCACCACAAAGGGGACAGGCACCTTTCTGGTGGTTTTTTATTGCTCCAGCATTCAGTTCGTACTCGAATCCGATTCTTTACGAGAAAGGGTTCGGGTACGTTTTTTGTTTATCGGAAATTTTGCGGAAGGACTACTCGGAACGGTAAACAGGAACGAACAGAGGCAGGGCATCATCGTGGTGATGGTATCCTGCCTTTTGTTTTGCGGGATCAAGGTCGCTTTATGCGAACTTGATCGCCACTTATATGGGGCATTGATGGCAATTGCTTCGTACGTGCATACCGGGAGCCTGTACACCTCTGGCAAGGCGTAACACACTAGACTTTGTTCCAAAGTCCGTATGCTAAGGGGCAGGCCCCTTAGAATTCCTGTGGAGTGTGCACGCACGTACGCAGGAAAACGGCAAAATTTCGCTATATCAGGGCGTTCTTTCATTGGAGAGTATGGTATACACGGCTTAGTTCAACAAATAAGAATTTATATATAAAGGAGAATATTGATGAAACTGTTTTTATGTTCTCACTTTTCAAGTGTAGGAAGTCTGATAAAGGAAGAAATTGAAAATAAAAAAGTCGCATTTATTCCAACAGCTTCGCTGCGTGAAGGCTACACCGGTTATGTC
>CAUAWV010000027.1 GCA_958433005.1 uncultured Collinsella sp.
CGCTCCCCGGTTCTGAAATGGCTCCGCTGGCATATAGCAGGCTCTCCGTCAAGGTTGTCTTTCCAGCGTCTACATGGGCAAGAATCCCGATATTGATAATGTTCATGTCTATCCTCCATACAAGGCCCAAATGGGCGCAAAAATCCCCAGCGGCTAATACTTTTACCGCTGGGGATCATGACTTCGGACAAACAGAAGTATGACGGCTTACATGAGCCGCTGTCCGTCACGATATTTACTAAAAAGGCAAAAGTATTCTTAAATTGGGTACAAAAACTAAGCCCCTGCAAGGGGCAATCATTTTTGCGCCCATTATCAAATTTTATTTAAGAATACCTTGCCGCATATTTGGTAGACTCCTCAAATCAGGATAATAGCAGTATATCATAGTGCGCTCTAAAAAATATCATAGTGCGCTCTAAAAAACAAGAAATTATTTTACCCGATTCCCCAAATAAAACTGGAGGGCATTCACTGGAACACCCTCCATTTTTGGTGATTATCGCACACCTACCCTTGTTTTTTGCCTTGCGGCCCGTTTCCGTTCCTTTTCAGCCTGCTCCTGCTGGTAAGCGGCCTCTAATATCCTGTCCGCCTGTTCCGGGCCAATGGCTCGCCTGACCCGCTCGTAGTCCCTGACCTTTCCCTTTAGACTGTCTCTCTCGGCGCAGACCTCGTAAATCCTTTCTGACAAAGAACTGTTTTTGCTGACCTCCCGGCCATAGTAAGTGAATCAGCGCGGGTGGTTTGCGCGCCATTTGCAAAACCCCAGGTCGCGACCCTTCGCCATTCGTGGGAAAAGTGAGTAGTCTCAGGTGGCTTACTCATGAGTTGAACCGCTTTCGCGATTAGGGGCCTAATAGCGGCTTCTCCACTAACTGCCCCTGGGTTTGCCTTTGTCCGCCGCACGGGATGGCTCCCGAGGCAACGCGGTGAGATAATGCCATCCAACGCAGGCAATGGAGCCTGAAAATATAGGTGACGGCGGCATGGCCCGAGCCAGCACTTTTGGCCCGCCTCCGTAGCCTCCTTTTTCATATGCGGTCCGCGATACGCCTATGGGAGCGATTCGCTCGTGCAAGGCTGTAAACACGCAGAGAAAACGAGGTATTGGATGAATAGCGAACCGATCTACAAAGAATTCCTTCTTGGAGAAGGCTTAAGCGAGTTGAAGAAAATTCGAGATGGCTGGAGGGATGAAAGCGGCTATTCCGAGTCGAGGGGAGGAACCTCTTTAATACCTGAAAATCTATGCAATGTCTCAGGGTCCGAACGGCTTAACTATACCTTCATCATGGACAGAGCCAATGAGTGCATGTATCGACTGATTTGCGAGTCGATTTCCATGCTTCTTACAGAATATGGATACATAACACTACGTGCCCGCGTTCGCAGAAGCGATGCTTACCAATATCTCCCAAAAGACGGCCTAGCCGGGCCGACCGTCCTCAAAGCGAGCAAGAGGGTGGTCCGCATAATCAAGGTGGATGTCGATGGCTCCCCGAGCGTTTTTGTATTCAAGGAACCTGGATTAGACCAGAGTCTCCCGAAAGAGCTTGAGGATTCGCTGAGGGAAAACTTTGGGGTATCGAAAATCACCTACGTCTCTTTGGTTATGGACGGAGCGAAGAGGGAGGTTCTCAATTACGAGTCGGTGAAGGACGCTACGCCCTACATCTCGGTTAAAGAGTTCTTCCGCCTGTTCTTTCCACAAGAGGAGTTCGACAAATTCGAGGAGGCTGTGGTTGAGCTTAGGCAGAAAGCGCGTTCCTACTATGGCTTGAGCATAACCAAATCGCTTAACCATTTGCGCA
Organism: uncultured Collinsella sp.; assembly: GCA_958433005.1. Lineage (GTDB taxonomy): Bacteria > Actinomycetota > Coriobacteriia > Coriobacteriales > Coriobacteriaceae > Collinsella. Next base: position 1,815 of record CAUAWV010000027.1, read on the forward strand.
TGGGCCATTTCAGGAGAGACATCCGAGACCGTCTGATCGGCTACAAACCAGACGTGGAATTGGGGTCCGAACAGAGAATGGCCATAGACAAGAGCTTTGTCGTAGACGGCAGATACTCGGCGTTGACCGGTGACACGGATTTCGCAGTAAGCTTCCAGACCGCAGAATGGCTAAGGGATTCTTTAACGCATGCAGGATGCATAGATTTCGCCCCCATCGCGTTGGAGTACTTCAAATCGCTCGAACAATTCCTGTACAGATTTCTTTACGCCATACATAAGACTTCGAAATCGAAGAGTAGGCGTATTTACTACGGCAAAAAGCTCGGAGAAAACCCTTACTACCTGCCTGCGAAAAGAGATGGCGTTCCCGACAAATCGCGACACATAGAAGTCAAGGACGGAGAAATCGAAATCAACGATGAGCTTTTCACGGATGGTTTCGAATATGTCTTAGACCTCGGTAGGCTCACAAGGTTCTTCGGCGACTATGTTTGCGAGAAGCAGCAGCTGTACAGCCGCAATGAAGACCTTCTCGATACGGCGATAAGCGAGGATACGTACGAGTCGATAATTCGCGCACTCCAAAGCGCTCGAACGATGAGGAACGGCATTGCTCACAAAGACAATCTCTACGATTGGACCGAGATGGAAAGCGCCCGGTCGTCAGTCCTCTTGGCTTTCTACTTAGTCCTAGGTTCTTACAGCATCGATACTGAAATGCGAAGCCTCCTCGGCATCGAAAGCGATTGCGTGCAGAAAAGCGAGGAGTGGAAGCTCTGCAACTACGTGGCATCGGCGGCCGTTCCTAAAGGCAATCCTCTTGAGTTTCCCGTTTTTTATCTCGATGGCGACGATTCCCCCGAGGCCGCCTTGTTTGCTTGCCCCGACGACGAAGAATCCGATCCCGACCGATATGGAAAAGCCCAATCGTTCTCGGGTGTGTACTTCAAGAGAATCGGATCGCATAAGCGTTACGATATCTCGTACCCAACTGACCGTCTTCCCTCATTGGTTGAACAAGGGATGCTGATTATCTGCGGTGAGGGGCTGAAGCTCATGGGGCCTCAAAAGGTCATCTACAGAGACGGAAATTACCTTGGGGACACGAGCGCAGAGTGACTTCGAACCCAGGGCGTGGACCTCGCGCTCCCGCCCTAAAGACCATCGTGGCCGGTTTTAAGGGCGGGAGCGCGAGGAATGTCCGTAGGGTTCATGCCTTCCCGGGCGCAAGCCACCAGTCCGTAACCGCAGGTGAGGCAGCGCCGTGGCTTGCACGCTGGTGGCAAATTCGCAGGTCAAACATCTCCGTCATCTATCGACGAAACGAGAAGCCCCACGTTGACGCGTCTATGAGTTGATGACCTGAACGACGGTCGTCCTAGTTGCCAGCTTCCGCATCAGAGAAACCACTTGGAGCAGAAGCCGATCTGGAAGACCGAATGGACGAGCATCGAGATTCCGAGGCAGACCATCATCGCGCAAAACCCGATTCCGGCCCATTTCAAGAAAGGGTCTTTTTCTTGCTTGTCGGAAGCTCGCTCCATCCAGTCGCGCGAATACGTATCGCCGTACTCGTCGCTCTTTGAGGCCTCTTTCGAAAGCAGCTCGAGAGCTTCGTCGAGGTCATCAGCAAGCTTGTTTCCGTCGATTCCGACCTTGAAAAGATGAGTCTCATCATGCTGCTTGAGCGCCGATTGGTTCTGCAAAAGGTAGAACCTCTCGCCGTTCACCCCGTTCGCCAGAGCGGTCCTCTCGCTCGAAAACGACCGAATCTCCTTCTTGAGCCTTGAGAAGGCCCCCCTTGCCCTCGATTCCGAACTTCTGCGCGAGCGACTCAAGCTGCCAGAGCAGGTCGTACAGCCCCGCCGCGGGCAGGAGCCCGGCCCCGTACGCCTTCTCGAGCATCGACCGCTCGAAGCGATCGTAAACGGGGATCGCCTCCCCGTACGTCAACCTGGTGCCAACTTCGGGGAAATCATTGCATTCCATATCGTCTCCTATCATTCGAATCGAGAGTTAATTCCTTGGGGCGCGTCACGCGTCGACGACGCCGCGTCCCACAACAGCGGTTGTTGCTTCCGCGTGGGCGCATCGCCTAGCACGCAGGGCGCAGATCAAGCCTGAAATCACCTTTGGCGATAGAGAGGCTGTAGTTCGACCCGACTAAAACAGCGATGCCCATCAAGGCCAGACCGCAAGCGGCGATCAGCTGCTCCGGCGAAAAGCCGAGGATCCTCCTTCCGTTATCGCACGCCGCCTCCGCTACGGCATCGGCTGACGAAATCGTCGGGGCGTTCACCGCCCGTCCGGCGTCGTTCATAGTTGGCTCCCTACTCTCTCTTCCATTGCTTCGACCCTTATTTTCAACCGCCATCGGAATTTCGTCTCCTCTGACTGGTTTGGATTGCCTACAATTTCATAGGCAATAAAGCTGTTTATGGAGGACCTGCAATGTCTAGGACATTCACCGAGGAGGAGATCTCCGAGTTAAAGGAAGCCGGATTCGCGGCGAGCGGCACATCGAGAAGCAGGATCCTGTCCGTCCTCGACCTCCTCGTCCGCTTCACCGATGAGAGGACGGGCATATCCGCATCGGAAATCGCGCGCGTCATAGGCATCTGCTCCGAGAGGCCGACGTCGGAGAACGCCATTCTCAAGGACCTGCACCAGATAAGCGAAAGCATGCCCATGGGAATCCGCATGGCGATACCTGGCCACGGCGAGAACGTCGGGTTCAGGGCCGTAAACAAACCCCTGTCATCCGAGGAGGCGATCCTCATCTCGGACGTGCTGGGGACGAGCTCCTTCATCGGCGAGGGGCGGAAGGACAAGATCTCCTCGAAGGTGCTCGCATTCTCCTCCGACTATGACGTCGACGAAAGCGTGGAGACCGTGTTCGTCGACCGCAAGGCCGGCAGGGACACCGACGCGATTTTCAACGTCCTCCATGCCGCATCCCGAGCGATCCGCATGAACGAAAGGCTCGCCTTCAAGAAGCAGGTTCACCTGATGAACGGATCGACCGTAAAGATTGGGCCGTACGAGGAGGACCCGGTGGCGATCGTGTTCAGCTTCGGCCGCTACTATCTCGAGAGCATGCATATCGACGAAGGCGGTTCCCCCAGTCCCTACTTCTACCGACTAGACGATATCGCGGACCCGGTTGTCACCGGAAAACCGGTGTCGGATCGGGATAAGGTAGAGGCGCTGAGGACGCGCGTGGTCGCGGACACGCGCCAGCGGGTCGACATGTTCGGCTCGGGCACCGCCAGAAAGCTGTTCCTGGAAGTATCCGGCACTCATGCCAAGTACGTTTACGAAAGGTTCGGCCACGACCTCAAATTCTGTCACATCGACGAGAGCGACGAAAGAAACGTCATCGGCTACGCCTGCGTCAGCGCGATGCCGTCTCCGACCTTTTACAGGTGGCTATTCGGGATGGACGGCGCGGTGAGGCTGGCGAAGCCTAAGGGGAAACGGTGGGTCGAGAGCTTCCCGAATGCCGTCGCCTCCGACCTAGAATCCTATATCCAAGATTACGAAGCAGCATCAGAGGGCTACAAAGCCGCACTGGATGCAGCTATTTCACGATTGGACTCGAAGAGCTGCCGGCAATGAGGCAATCCCAATCGGTCCGATTCAAAAGCCAATATTGACTAACTCGAATTCGGCTCGCATCCTCGCGCCGTTCGTCTGCTCCCATTCGTCCGAAATGACAACCACAGCAGGTCGTGTCCCAACGGATGGGTACCATTTATCCGGGTGCACCTGGGGCAACGGGTTGAAGAACCTGCACAAGGTCGCTCGCAGAACACGCAACATCAAACACGACAGAAGAGGCGAACGACAGATGCCGGACCCCGGACGACAGCACCGCGGAAGACGAGCATTCCGACCACAACCGAACAACTCCAGCTACTAGGCAGGCGCCCGCATGGGTGCCTTTTACTTTTCAGGGACTTAGCTGCGAGCTAAGGCACGCGGCTCATGGCCGTTTCGTGAAGGCACGACCAGCTCGACCCACTTCGACCCGTCTCCGCTCCTGCCGTGCTCACCAATCGCCATCAGGCGGTTCAATCGTCGTGCAGACGAAAAGGCACACGGTGTCGTGCGGTGTCCTCGCGCGGTGCCGCACGGGAAGATTGGAGGAACCATGGCACGCACAGCCGAATGCGCCGCGCCCGAGGGAAGCCGAGATCGGGACGAATGGATGACGGTGATCGAGATGCAGGAGTACATGAGGGCGAGCCGAAACAAGGCGTACGACCTCATCTGGTCGGGAGAGATCGACTCGTACAGGCTCGGAAGGAAGCTCCTGGTGTCGAGGGCGTCAGTGGACGCCTACATCGAGTCGAGGAGCGGCAGGAAATGACGGCGGCGACCGCCCCGGGAGCCGCCCGCGGCCGGGCACGTGAGGGAGCCTCGAGACGAAAGGAGCTCAGGCACGCCTTCGTGGATGGTGTCACTGCGCCTCTGAATCAGGTTCGGACAGACAAAGGCAAGCTTCGGGTTGTTATCGCAAGCCAGCTCCGACGATCAATTCTCGTGTTCCGTAATCTTGAAGAAGCTGCAAATCTATTTCAGGGGCACTATCAACAGCAGCTTCATCCCGCTCCCCTCTTGTATTCACTGTCAGCGCATGCTATAAGGTTGTTGGTGGCTCATTGAGCTACCTCCAAGTGCCGGGGGAGTCCCCCGGCTATTTTTTTATCCATTCCATTAGGAGTCCCCATTGGCCAAGGAGCTCAGCATCTTTGTCGACGAGAGCGGCGACCGCGGCGGCAAAGCTCGCTACTACCTGCTCACACTCGTCTTTCACGATCAGGCAGACAGTATCGCCGAAGCGGTCACGGGCTATGAGTCAAAACTCGCCAGGGCCGACCTCCCCAATATCCCGTTCCACTCCGAGCCCCTCATGAACGGGCACAAGGATTATGAGTTTCTTAACATCGAGCAGCGCAAGGTGATGCTCGCCTACTTCTCCTCGTTCGTCCGCAAACTTCCCATTTCCTATATCACGTTCGTCTACCGCCGCAGCCAGTTCGAAGACCCGGCAAGGCTAATGGAGCGCATGGGGCGCGACATCTCCTCCGCCATGATTGAACACCTGGGCTTCTTCCAGTCCTTCGACGATGTGAAGGTCTATTACGACAACGGTCAGGACATTGTCAAGCAGGCGCTCGACCGCTCGGTGGGCAAAATCCTCTCAAAAGGGGTCGTCCGACGCCGCAAGACCTCGATGACCGACTACCGCCTCGAGCAAGTGGCGGATTACCTCTGCGCTATCGAACTTGCCTTGGTCAAGTACGAAGCCAAGGAGAACGGTGAGACGTACAACAAGTTCTTCGGAGGTATAGGCCCTTTCAAGAGGAACTGGCTCAAGCAAGCCCGCAGCAAGCGGATATAGCTGGTCTCGCGGTTTCGCAAGGAACGGTCAGCTCTCCTCTGGCGGGGAACTCCGGGCGACGTGCTTCGAGCAGCGGAAGCTGAAGCGCAAGCAGAAGCAGCGCGGGCAATGATCGATGCCGACATCGGCTCAGACGTGAACAGTGCTACGCTCCCTGTTCACGGGGCGCGAAACCGCAAAGGTTGCACAGAGGTTGCAAAATAAGAAGCCTCCGACCTGTTGTCGCAGTTCGGAGGCTTGAAATCAACGAATATCGCTTACTCCCACTCGATGGTCGCGGGCGGCTTGGACGTGATGTCGTAGCACACGCGGTTGGCGCCGGGAACCTCGGCCACGATGCGGCCGGAGATGCGGGCCAGGACGTCGTAGGGCAGCTTGGCCCAGTCGGCGGTCATGGCGTCGCTAGACTCGACGGCGCGCAGGATAATCGGGCGCTGATAGGTGCGCTCGTCGCCCATAACGCCGACGGACTTGATGTCGGGCAGGACCGCGAAATACTGCCAGCAGCTGTGCTCGGAGTTGCGCTCACCGGTCTGCTCAAACAGACGTTGGTTGTAAGCATCGAGCTCCTCGCGCACGATGGCGTCGGCATTCTTGAGGATCTCGAGCTTCTCCTTGTCGACCGCACCGATGATGCGGATGGCCAGGCCCGGGCCCGGGAAGGGCTGACGGAACACGATATGACCCGGCAGGCCGAGCGCAAGGCCAAGCGCGCGGACCTCGTCCTTAAAGAAGTGATCGAGCGGCTCGATAAGGTCGAAGTGCACGCCCTCGGGGAACGGAATCAGGTTGTGGTGGCTCTTGATGGTGGCCGTCTTGCCGCCCGTCTTGCGAGCGCCGGACTCGATGATGTCGGGGTAGATGGTGCCCTGAGCCAGGTACTTGACCGGCTTGCCATCGCACTCGAGCTGCTGAGCAACCGCGAAGAACTCTTTCCAGAACTGCGTGCCGATGATACGGCGCTTCTCCTCGGGCTCGGTCACACCGGCCAGAAGCTCGGCATAACGGTCCTCGGCGTGAACGTGGATAAAGTCGACATCGAACTGCTTGGTGAAGACCTCCTCCACCTGCTCGGGCTCGCCCTTGCGCAGCAGGCCGTGGTTGATGAACACGCAGGTCATCTGCTTGCCCACGGCGCGGGCGCCCAGCGCAGCCACGACGGAAGAGTCGACGCCACCGGACAGGGCCAGAATCACGCGGTCGTCGCCGACCTTCTCGCGGAACTCGGCCGTCATGGTCTCGACCAGGTTGTCCATGCTCCAGTTGGGCTCCAGGCCGCAGATCTCAAACAGGAAGTTGCTCAGCAGCTGCTGACCGTACTCGGAATGCTTGACCTCGGGGTGGAACTGCGTAGTGAAGATCTTGCGCTCAACGCACTCCATGGCGGCAACCGGGCACACGTCGGTGCTGGCGGTGACGGTAAAGCCTTCGGGCACCTCGGAAACGGCGTCGCGGTGGCTCATCCACACGGTCTGCTCCATGGGCGTGGAGTTAAAGAGCTTGGCGCCAGCCGTGCGCGTAATGGTAGCGCGGCCGTACTCGCCCACCTCGGAGTGACCGACCTTGCCGCCGAGCGTCACGGCCGTGATCTGATGGCCGTAGCAAAAGCCCAGGACGGGAAGGCCCAGGTCAAAGATGGCAGGATCGATGGACGGAGCGTCCTCGGCATACACAGAAGCCGGGCCGCCAGAAAGGATGAGCGCAGAGGCGTTCATCTCGCGAATCTCATCGGCCGAGATGTCGCAGGGAACGATCTCGGAATACACGTTGAGGTCGCGGACGCGACGGGCAATGAGCTGACCGTACTGCGCACCAAAGTCGAGTACGAGGACCTTTGCGGAAGCCTTTTGATCCATGGTTTCCCCCTCTTGTTGGCGGGGAGCCGGTGCCCACCCGCGTGAATGAACGAAAATAACTTTCATAGTGTACACGTTATATGGGGTTTCTCGTCCCTCGCAGCCATCAGCGCACGGCAAACGCACGACCGGGGCCCTATTTGACGGCAATTGGAGTGATACTAAACGTTACAGATGATGTAATACGTTTGAACATTGGACGCCCTGTGCCACAATACTGCCGAACGACTCCGCCTCTGCGGCGGCAAATACGATAGGAATACCAGCATGAAGCGCATCCTTCTCATCGCCACGGGCGGCACCATCGCATCGACCGAGGACGGCAATGGCCTCTCCCCCGCCCTGACCGGTGAGGAGCTCGCCCAGAGCGTCCCCGAGATTTCGGGCCTTTGCGAGCTTGACGTCGTGCAGCCCATGAACATTGACAGCACCAATATGCGCCCCAGTGACTGGATGCGTATCCGCGACGTCATCGTCGAGGGTTATGCCGACCACGACGGCTTCGTGATTCTGCACGGCACCGACACCATGAGCTACACCGCGGCAGCGCTTTCCTACCTGATTCAGGACAGCCCCAAGCCCATCGTGCTCACCGGCTCGCAAAAGCCCATGGGCAATCCCTTTACCGACGCCAAGCTCAACCTGTACCAGAGCCTGCTCTATGCGCTCGACGAGCACTCGCATGACGTCTCGATCGTGTTTGGCGGCGTCGCCATTGCCGGCACACGCGCCCGTAAGCAGCGCACCATGAGCTTTAACGCGTTCATTAGCGTCAACTATCCGCCCATCGCCTATATCCGCAACGACCGTATCGTGCGCAGCGGGCTTCACGGCACGCATCAAGGCGAAAACCCGGTGCGCTTCTACGACCACATCGACCCACGCGTATTTGTGCTCAAGCTCACGCCCGGCGTGAACCCTGGCGTTCTGGACGCTCTGGCCGATAGCTACGACGCCGTGATTCTGGAGACCTTTGGCATTGGCGGCATCCCCGAGTTCGGCGAGTCCGGCGAGTCGTTCCAAGAGGCAATTTTCCGCTGGGTCGATTCGGGCCGCACCGTCGTTATGACCACGCAAGTCCCCGAAGAGGGCCTTGACCTGGGTGTTTACGAGGTCGGCCGTGCTTACGCCGACCATCCGGGCATTCTGCGCGGCGATGACATGACCACCGAGACGCTCGTGGCCAAGACTATGTGGGCACTCGGCCAGTCACGCGATGCCGCCGAGATTCAGCGCCTGTTCTACAGCCAAGTCAACCACGACCGCGTCCCGATGGCGTAATTCAGTTGTCGACGGGTATCCCCTATTCGATACCCTCGAGAAGCTCTGACACCGTCATGCCGAGTGCGGGCGCGACCTTAAATAGAACCTTGAGCGTGAAATTTGCCGTTCCGTCTTCGATTCGGTCGAGATAGGGTCGGCTGATTCCTGCTGCCACACAAAAATCGACCTTGGAGATACCAAGGTCCCTGCGCGTCTCTTCGACCCGCCTGCCAAGAATCTGTTTCGCACGTTCGTCCATGCAGACGAGTTTGAAATGGAGCCGAACATAAACGTAAACTATAGTTTACGTTTTGCCGAATACACAGGAGTTTTCTATGTCGGGTTCTTCGGTCCGCACGTACCGAGCCACGCTTCGCACAAACAGCGCACCGCCCAAGCTCGTCGTCGTTGAAGCAGAATGTCTTTCGCCCGATGAGCGCACAGCATTTGCATTGCTATCAAGTCGCGTCGCCGCCGTTCTGGTCCCTTGCCCGGCGCAAGGCGAACTTGCCATCCAATGCCAAGCGCACAGCTGCTCGCTCAATCAGGCTGCCGTAATCACAACCAGCCAACGCGGTCTGCCCCTTCTCCTAGAAGCCGGTACCGCGCTCACCCTTCGCGGCGCCGGATACGAAAACGAGGCCGCCGCCGACATGGTCTTCAAACCACGATCGAGCGGCGGCCTCGCAGCAGCCATTGAATATGCGTGCAGGCTCGTTGCCTAGAAGAACAAGCTAGAAACCAAAGCCAAAGCCCGTTCCGGTAATCGCCGAGTACATAAAGTAGACGTTGATTACGTTGAGAAACACACCCGTGATGCAGCCGTTTCGCAGGTAGCGCTCGCACACGATGCGCGCCATGGCGGCGGAGTCATCATTGTTTTTAGCCTGGCGTCCTGCCGTAAAGTACGTCGCCACGCTCAGCAGTAGGTTGAGCACCGGCAGTGCCAGCAACTCGTAGCTCTTGCCCCAGCGCGTCACCTCGCCGGCTGCGTTAAACTTCGTTGCCACCTCGGGACCAATGTTGGGGATAACACACGCTGCGACCACCAGCGGAATCACCGCAAGTACGAGCAGAGCAATACCCATGTAGCCAGCTTTTTTGCCATACTTAAACATATGCGTCGTCCTTACACGTTAAAGCGGAAGTGCACGACGTCGCCATCGGCCATGACATAGTCCTTGCCCTCAATACGCAGCTTGCCGGCAGCCTTGGCGCCCTGCTCGCCACCGAGCTCGATGTAGTCGTCATAGCCAATGACCTCGGCCTTAATAAAGCCGCGCTCAAAGTCGGTGTGGATGACACCGGCGGCCTGCGGGGCGGTCGCGCCCTGACGCACCGTCCAGGCCTTGACCTCCATCTCGCCAGCCGTAAAGAACGACTGCAGGCCAAGCAGCTTGTAGGCGGCCTGCGCGAGCACGTCCAGACCGGGCTGCTCCAGGCCCAAGCTCTCCAGGTAGTCGGCCGCATCCTCGGGATCGAGCTCGGAAAGCTCAGCCTCGATCTTGGCGCAGATGGGCAGTGGCTTGACACCATCGATGGGCGCCAGGTCGTCGTTGAGCATATCCTCGTCCACGTTGGCCACATACAGGATGGGCTTCATGGTGAGCAGGAACAGGCCCTTGGCAGCGGCGCGCTCCTCGTCGGTCATCTCCATAGACGCAGCGCGCTTACCCTCGTTGAGCCAGGCGAGCAGGCGCTTGGCGACCTCAAACTTGGGCATGAGCTCCTTGTCGCGCTTGGCCTCCTTCTCGAGCTTAGGCAGCTGCTTCTCGAGCGTGCCCATGTCGGCCAGGATGAGCTCGGTCATGATGGTGTCGGCATCGCCGGCGGGATCGACGAACTCGCCGGTGCGGCCCACCTCACGCATGACGTTGGGGTCCTTAAAGTAGCGCACGACCTCGCAGATGGCGTCGGTCTCGCGGATGTTTGCCAAGAACTGGTTGCCCAGACCCTCGCCCTCGTTAGCGCCCTTCACCAGACCTGCGATGTCGACGAACTCGACCGTAGCCGGCACAATGCGACCCGGGTTGACAATGTCGGCGAGCTTTTGCAGGCGGCTATCGGGCACATCGACGATACCCACGTTGGGGTCGATCGTGGCAAACGGGTAGTTGGCGGCAAGGCCGGTCTTTTTGGTAAGCGCGGTGAACAGCGTCGACTTGCCCACGTTGGGCAGGCCCACGATACCGATGGAAAGGGACACGACAGCTCCTTTTGATACAGGTACTTCAAACTGCATAAGTATAGCGCCGCCGCAGCATCCAGGCGAATCCGGACGCCACGGCGGCGCAAATGAAGCAGAGATAGGGGTCGCTGACTAGTCTGCGAGCTTTTCCACCTGATCGAGCATCTTATCGAGCTTGGCCTTTGCCTCGGCCTTGACCTTCTCGGCCTCCTCGTGGGCCTTGGCCTTCTGAGCGGCCTTTTCCTCGGCTTCGGGGTCGACGACAACCAAGTTGGACGCATCGTGCTCGACCAGCTTGAGCGCATGCTCGGGACACACCTTGACGCAGGCTCCGCAGCCCAAACAATACGTGGACTCCAGTGCAAAGCGACCGCTTCCCACGAGGTCACAGGCAAACGTGGGGCACACGTTGACGCACTCGCTGCACGACGTGCACCTGTCAAAATCGCATTCAGGCGTGCTCACCTGCATGTTCTGGGCAAGCTCGGGGTGGTTTTGCAGCGTCGAGAGCACCAGCTGTCGTCCGTGTGTGAGCGAGCGGCGACGCTTGGTCGTTGTGGTACCGCACATGGTGTTGAGTGTGCGCTCCAGCTGGGTGATCTGATGGCGATGGGCTTTGAGCTTCTGCGTCACCGAAGCCAGTGCCGCCGTCGCCGGATTGAGTTTGGTCACGGTCAGGCCCGTGGTACGGGCAATCTTTTCCATGTATTCCTTGCGCTCGTACTCGCGACGCTTATGGCACTTGAGGCTCTTGGGATCGACCTCTAGGCCCATACCCGTACCGGCCCATTCCTCGGCCTTCGCAATCGCCTCGCCCAGCATGTCCTCGCCACCGGTGTTGCGGCATTTATCGCACACGCCCAGCGGCAGATACACGCTCACGTTGGGATAGTCGGCCAGTACCGAGAACCAAGTCTCGGCCGTAATATCGCCCACGCAGGCAACGACGACCTCATTCTCGCGCGGCATGCGCTTAAGGGCACGCGTGCAGGTAACGTAGGCGGTCTCGTGGCTCGTGGCCGCCGAGACAATGTCGTCATACAGGTTTTTGGGCGCCAGGCGCGGCGAGATAATCGCCTCGGTCGGGCAGGCGGCGGCGCACAGGCCGCACTTGCGGCAGGAGTCGAGAATCTCGATGGCGTCTTCCTCGACCTCGATGGCGTCCACCGGGCACACATCCATGCACGCGGTGCAGCCGCTCTTTTCGTTTTTGCAGGTCAAGCACGGAATGGTGTTGCCGCGCGGACGTTCCTTGTAGTCGGCAGGATTCCACTGCGGCGCCGACGGATCGAGTGCATCGGCCACACCGCCAAGCGGGTTTTTAAGAAAGTCGAAACCCTTGCTGATCTCGATAATGTCATCAAACAGATCGTGTTCCTGCGCCATGCGCGGCCCCTCCCTGAGCAGTGCAAACAAGCAAGAGATAATAATACGCTATCGGTCCACACCTCGGGCAAATTACACGCGGAGCATCTTTGCGGCAAATAGCCCTACAATCTATTGCCAGCCTAATCGCCTAGGTTTATTGAGGAGTCACAAGATGAAGATTGCCCTGATCGAACCGTTGGGAGTACCCGAGCAGACCATCGACAGGCTCTCCGCACCCCTTAAGGACGCCGGACACGAGTTTGTCTATTTCGATACCAAAACAACCGATCCGGCCGAGCTCGCTCGACGCAGCGAGGGCGCCGAGGTCGTCATGATCGCCAACAACCCCTACCCTGCCGAAGTCGTCGCCGGCGCCGATGCGCTCAAGATGATCGCCGTTGCCTTTACGGGCATCGACCACGTGGGGCTTTCCGCCTGCCGTGAGCGCGGTGTTGAGGTTCGCAACTGCGCCGGCTACTCCGACGTTTCGGTCGCCGAGCTCACCCTTGGCCTGACCATCGACGTGTTGCGCAAGGTGGGCGCCGCCGATGCCGCCGTCCGCAGCGGCAAGACGAGCGCCGGCCTAATGGGCACCGAAATCCGCGACAAGACCGTGGGTATCGTGGGCTGCGGTAAGATCGGCTGCGCCACGGGTCGTCTCTTTAAGGCCTTTGGCGCCCGCGTGCTGGGTTATGCCCGCCACGAGCATCCCGAGGCAGCCGAGGCCGGCATTGAGCAGGTTTCGCTCGAGCAGTTGCTCGCCGAGTCCGATATCGTAAGCCTGCACCTGCCTAACAATGGCACCACGCGCAAGAGCTTTGGCACCGAGCAGTTCGCCCAGATGAAGGACGGTGCCGTCTTTATCAACTGCGCCCGCGGTGCCATCGTGGATAACGATGCCCTTGCCCAGGCACTCAACGACGATAAGCTCGCCGGTGCCGGCATCGACGTCTTTGATATGGAGCCGCCCATCCCCGCCGACTACGCGCTCGTCAACGCCAAGAACTGCACCTTCACGCCACATGTAGGCTTCCTTACGCACGAGGCCATGCAGCGCCGCGCCAAGATTGAGTTCGACAACGTCGTCGCCTACGTCGAGGGTCGCGCGCAAAACGTTTGCGAGCTATAGTCAAACGAGGGCGAGGCAAAACCTCATCGCAGGCCTACCCCGCCTTCTTTAGTTCAACTAACCTGCCCCTTTGCACCATAGCAAAAAGGGGCAAAGCCATCTGCTGGCTTTGCCCCTTCCTTAGCTTGATTTACTCATCCATAAGGTAGTAGTGGCCCAGCGCGTCGGCACCCAGGATGGCGTTTGCGACCATCTCGGGCGTCACCTCAAACGGCATGTTGCACATGGTGTCATCGGGCGCGCAGGCGGCCTCGGCAACAATCATGGCCTGCTCGCGCGTAAGCTCGGCAACGCCAAGTTCCTTCATCGTGACCGGCAGGCCCAGCTCAATGCAGAAGCCCAAGACTTCCTCGAGCTTCTCGGTCGGGGCATCCTCGAGTACCAGCTGAACGATGGTGCCGAAGGCGACCTTCTCGCCGTGATACATGCCGTGGCACTCGGGCAGCATCGTCAGACCATTGTGGATGGCATGGGCAGCAGCAAGGCCCGAGCTCTCAAAGCCAATGCCCGAAAGCAGCGTGTTTGCCTCGATGATGTGCTCGACGGCAGGCGTGAGCGCGCCCTTCTCCAGCGCAACCTTGGCCTTGACGCCATCGGCCATAAGCGTCTCGTAGCAGAGCTTGGCGAGCGCCAGGCCGGCCATTCCGCCCTTGCCGCCGGCGCAGGTGCCGCCGTCGGCATCGTGCGTTGCCTGGGCCTCGAAATAGGTTGCGAGCGCATCGCCCATACCGGAAACCGTCAGGCGCACCGGGCTCGCCGCGATAACCGTCGTATCCATAAGGACAATGTTGGGGTTTGCCTTAAGGAAGAGATATTTATCGAACTGGCCGTCGTCGGTGTAGAGCACCGAAAGTGCCGAGCACGGTGCATCGGTCGAGGCGATGGTGGGGCAAATGATAACCGGGGACTCCAGGTAATAGGCGACGGCCTTCGCGGTGTCGAGGATCTTGCCGCCACCGACGCCGACGATGATGTCACAGCCGTTGTCGCGAGCGAGCGCAACCAGGCGATCGACCTCGCCCTTGGAGCACTCGCCGTTAAAGTCCTCAAACAGCAGCTCGGCCTTAGCCTCGGTAAAACCGCCCTCAATCTTGGCGCCGACACGTTTCTTGCCCGAAGGCGTCACGATGACGAGGGCCTTCCCGCCGAGCGGCTCAACGTAGGAGCCGAGCTTTGCAAGCTCATCGGGACCCTGGATATACTTGCTGGGGCTATTGAAAATTGCAGCCATGTTAATCCCAATCTCTAAAGAAAAAGGGCTCCGTACAGCTGTGTGCGGAGCCCCTCATCAGAACAAGGCGAACTGATTAGAACGTAACCGGGGTGTCGGTGTAGACGCACTCGAGCAGCTGCTCCATCTCCTCCTGGGACGGCTGGCGCGGGTTGGAGCCCGTGCAGGCGTCGAGGATGGCGTTGGCGGCAACGTCGTGCTTCTTGGCCTCGAACTCATCGTAATCGATGATGGATTCGTCGGCCTTCACGCCCTTGGCACCGTAGTTCTTGATGCCCTGCGGGATATCGAGCTTGTCGTTGAGGTCGCGGATCTCCTGAACCAGAGCCTCGACCAGCTCGTCCTCGGTCTCGCCGGCGAGATGCAGGATCTCCTTGGCGATGAAAGCGTAGCGGCTCTTGGCGCGAGCATCCTTGGCGTTGAACTGGATAACCTTGCCCAGGTACATGGCGTTGGCGCAACCGTGGATGATATGATCGCCGGAGAAGGCGGCACCGGTCTTGTGAGCCATGGAGTGGACGATGCCCAGCAGACCCGAGGAGAAGGCGATGCCGGCGATGCACTGAGCGTCATGCATGTGCTGGCGAGCCTCATGATCGCCAGCATAGGACTTGGGCAGCCACTCGACGATCTCGCGGATGGCGTGCAGGGCGTTGGCGTCGGTGTACATGGAGCCGGCAGTGGAGACATAGGCCTCGATGGCATGGGTCAAAGCGTCCATACCGGTGTGAGCGCACAGCTTGGCAGGCATGGTGTAGGTGAGCTCGGGGTCGACGATGGCGACATCAGGGGTGATGTTGAAGTCGGCCAGCGGGTACTTGATGCCCTTGGCGTAGTCAGTGATGACGGAGAACGCGGTGACCTCGGTAGCGGTACCGGAGGTAGAGGAGATGGCGCAGAAGTGAGCCTTCTGACGGAGCTCGGGGAAGGAGAACGGGACGACGGCCTCCTCGAAGGTCTCCTCGGGATACTCGTAGAACAGCCACATAGCCTTAGCGGCATCGATGGGCGAGCCACCGCCAATGGCGATAATCCAGTCGGGCTGGAACTCGGTCATGGCCTCGGCGCCCTTCATGACCGTCTCGACGGACGGGTCGGACTCGACGCCCTCGAACAGCTTGACCTCGAAACCGGCCTCCTTAAGGTCGGCCTCGACGTCCTGCAGAAAACCGCCGCGACGCATGGAGCCGCCGCCGCTCACGATGATGGCCTTGCTGCCCTTGAGGTTCTTGACCTCGTGACGAGCGCCCTCACCAAAGTACAGATCGCGAGGATTGGTAAAACGTCCCATACTGTGCCTCCTAAACAAGCCCCTCTTAGACTTGCGTATATAACGGAGCACCCGATTGGCTCCGTTAGGACCATTTTGCGCGTTGCCGGCGATGACAATGCGCAATGTCTAAACGTCTCAACGCTCAGACAAACACTATTTTACCGTTCTGGTTGGTCAGTTATTCATCTAAAGCCGCCAATGATGAAACGTTTTTTCTATCCCTGAAGACCCTTGTGCGGCATCCATACTCCCAAGCTGGGCAAACGTTTTATCAAGGCTGACTACATATCCCGGGCAGGACTGTGCCCCTCCAAAATATGCACCGTTCGCCGCCAAAAATCGACCGTTTGCGGCACCGTGATACCACTCGGTCGTCCAAGGTGCCGACATTTGTGTGACATCCGTCTTCGTGGTGCAAAGGTGCAAGTCCAAGTGCGACACCCCCGGTGTGCCACATGCGGGTAAACTAGAACCTTATATAGAGATATTTGAACCCTAACCGCAGCAAAGGAGGCCCCATGGCATTCGATCCCATTCAAGAAGATTGCCATCGCCTCGTTCTTGAGGCCTTGCGCCGCGACAATATCTCGCTCACCGACGGCCCCGCCGTCGAGCGTCTGATGGAGCAATTCACCCGCAACCCCGCGCCGCTCATCGTGCACGACCGCGACCGCGCCGGACATCTGATTGCCAAGGTGGTCGAGGCCGTCGACTACCGAATTCCCTTTATCCCTGACGATGCCCAGGCAGAGCAGGAAGAGGCAGCTGCCGAGAACATGCTTCGCGAGGCGGCCGCACTCGATCCGGCCAACTGGGATGCCCAGCGCATGCTGACGGCACTCACCGCCGACTCCAACGAGGACTACGTGCAGTATCTGGTGTCCAAGTGCGACGAGGTGGAGCACGATCTGGCACTCAAGATCGCCTCGGCGCAAGACCCCTACGAGCGTGAGGCTGCAGGCGACCTGACCCGCCGTCCCTACCTGCGCTGGCTTGCCGCCTTAGCATCGCGCGCGCTCATTAGCGGCCGTTACCGCATGTCACTGGAGGCAGCGAATCGCAGCTTGGACTTTGCGCCCAACGACCCCGCAGGTGTCCGCCACACCGCGATGCTCGCCATGGCAAAGCTCGAATACCCCGCCGAGGAGCTCAAGCGCTTTCGCTCCGCCCACTCCGTCCCCTATCTCGCCAACACGCCGCTGCGCCGTCGTCCCAAGGACGCGGAGCGCGACTTAGACCCGTGGACGCTCATCGCGCTGATGAGCGCTGCCTGGCGCGAGCTAGACTACGAGGACGCCGAGCACTACCTGCGCATCCTTGCACGCTCATGCCCGCACGCAGCCGAGGCGCTCTACTTCCAAACCGAATTTCCCGATGGCGTCTATGCCCGCGTCAACGTGGGCGTGGGCTCCACCGATGAGCTCGTCCTTGCACTGTCCGAGGCGACGCCGGTGCTGCAGGAGGGCCTGGGCGCTCCCGACAACGCCAGCTTTGCCGCCTGGGTCGCCACCAGCGACATCGTGCGTTCCCAGATCGACGAGCGCATCCTGCGCGCAGCCGAGCAGGGGCTTCCATTTAAGGGAGGGGACCTCTAATGGATCCAAGCGTCTACATCCCCGCCTACTTGGAGCGCACCTATCTGGCGTCGCACCCCGAGCTCACCGATGCAGCACGCGAGCTTGTCCATAACGACATTAGCGCGAATCCCCAAAAGTATGCGCAGTCCGAGCATGCCCAGGCACTGCTGTCCTATGCCGGTGTTCACTGCCACCTGCTCGACGAGCTCCATCGCATCGAGGACATGGGCAGCGACGAGGAGTTTGAGCAGACGCGCAACCGCCTGTTCGACGATATGCGCGATGAGCTGCTCAAGATCGTCCGTATCGATGCGCTTGCCGTCGATGCCCAGTTGCTCGCCATCATCCTGGCCGACACGCCCGTTGACGCCTGCCTGGGCGACCTGATGAAGCTCGAGGCGACCACGGCCGATTACCTCCAACAAAGCGTGCCCGGGTTCGATATGGAGGCCCCACACTACTGGGCCAACAAGGTTTTGACGGACGGTGTGACGGCGTCAGATCTCACCGTGAGCGAGCCGGCACTTATCGGGTGGCTCCACACGCTCGAGGCTATCTCGCAGCTGTGCATGGCGAGCGCCCGCTACCGCGCTGCCGCCAACTACGCCCGCCGCGTCCTTAAGGCAGAAGGCTATCCCACCCGAGCTGCCGGCACCGTGTTGCTCGCCCTCGCTCGCCTGGAAGACCAGGACGGCTTTTTTGCCCTGGCTCACCAGCTCGAGGAACAGGTGGGGGCCGATGCACTCGAGAACTCCCCCTGGTACCTGCTCGCCCGCACGATCCTCTTGTTCAAAACGAACAAGATGCGTCCGGCGGCGCGTGCGCTGCGTGAGTTCGCTAACCGCTGCGAGGGCGGCGCGTTCTTCTTGCTGAATCCCATGTACCAGACACCGTACCTTCCCTGCCGACCCGAGCCACGCGATCCCTGGGATCTTTCGCACCAGGCCGTTTGGGAAGCGGACGGCATTATCTCGGACACCCCCGACTTTGCCCCCTGGGCCAATGCCTGCGAAGACGTGTCGCAGCTTGCCCAGGAATTTGCGCGCCGCTACGGATTTTAGTGACGCACTCGACCCGACCATGTCGTTTACGTTAGGAACGGTTTCATGAACCTCCGCTCATCTCTTGCCTGCACCTCGAGCGATATCGCTCGCTGGGGGCTGCGCTCCGTCCTTAAGCGCCAGGGCGGCGTACTCCCCGGCCGCATCGCCATGAAGATCGACCCCGAGTTGCTGAGCGACCTCGCGGGCCTTGTCGACCGCAGCGTAGTGATCACCGGCACCAACGGCAAGACCACCACTTCGAACCTGATCGCCGACGCCGTTGCCGCCAGCGGCGCCACCGTGGTGTGCAACCGCGCCGGCAACAACATGGAGCCGGGCGTGGTGGGCGCACTGCTCGAGGCCCGCGGCGACCTTAAGCACACTGCCAGCGGCAAGCGCGTGGGCGTTTTTGAGTGCGATGAGCTTTACACCGTACGCGTTCTGCCCAAGCTCAAGCCGACGTACTTTGTGCTGCTCAACCTGTTCCGCGACCAGCTAGACCGCTACGGCGAGATCGACCATACCCAAGACGTCATCGCCCATGCGTTGGAGCTCTCTCCGGCAACAACGCTCATCTACAACGCCGACGACCCGCTGTGTGCCGCGATTGCCACGCGCGTTCCCAATGCAAGCATCGCCTTTGGCATCGACGGCGCCACCAACACCGAGTCCGACCGCATTAGCGACTCACGTTTTTGCTCACAGTGCAACGCACCGTTGGAGTACGACTATGTGCAGTACGGGCAACTTGGCGCCTATCATTGCCCCTCGTGCGGCTGGGCCCGCCCTGGGCTTGTCCGTCGCGTGACGGGCGTGGAGCTCGGCTGCGACGGCTACGGCTTTGACCTGGTCTTTGGATCTGCGCCCGACGCTGCTGCCGTACACATCGCCACGCGCTACAACGGCCTGTACATGGTCTATAACGTTGCCGCCGCCTTCTTTACCGCGCACGAATTGGGCGTGGACGCGGCGCTTCTGCAGCCTACGCTCGATGCCTATGTGCCCGCCGGTGGTCGTATGGGGCGCTGGGATATCGCCGGCCGCACCGTCGAGGCCAACCTGGCTAAGAATCCCGTAGGCTTCGATCGCCAGATCCAGTCCATCAAGACAGCAGGCGGCAGACTCTGCGCTTTCTTCCTCAATGACAACGATGCCGACGGCCACGATGTATCGTGGATCTACGACGTCGACTTTGAGCGCATCGCCGACACAACGGGGCTTGTCGCCTTTGCCGGCGGCACACGCGCGCACGACATGCAGGTGCGCCTCAAGTACGCCGGCATCGATGCCGCGATTATCTCGGACGTCGCGCAGGCAATTGGCGCCGTGGCAGACGAGGCCGCCGATGACACCTTCTACGCCGTCGCCAACTACACGGCCTTTCCACCGCTGGTCAAGGAGCTCGACGGACTTAAAGACACCGATGCGGCTACGGTTGCCGCCCACGCTGCAAAGTGCACCAATGGCAGTGCCGTCCCCGTTGGCGTCGCGCCAGTCGAGCTCTCGCATCCGCTGCGCATCGTCTACCTGTATCCCGATGCCCTCAACCTCTATGGCGACGGCGGCAACGTCATCGCCCTCGAGCGCCGCTGCGCCTGGCGCGGCATCCCCGTTCGCGTGGATGAGGTCCGCATGGGCGAGGTGCTCGATCTGCATGATGCCGATATCGTCATGATGGGCGGCGGATCCGATCGCGACCAGCTAGCCGTGGCACACGAGCTGCTCGCCCAAAAAGACAAGGTCGCAGCCTATGTTGAGGACGGCGGTTCGCTGCTCGCCATCTGCGGCAGCTATCAGCTGCTCGGCCGTTCGTACTATATGGGCGAAAATCGCATCGATGGCCTGGGCATCATTGCCGCCGAGACTGTGCGCGGCTCCGACCGCCTGATCGGCAACGTCGCCGTCAAGACCGACCTGGCGCCCGAGCCCTTTGTTGGCTTCGAGAACCACGGCGGCCGCACGCTTTTGGACGCCGATGCCACGCCGCTTGGAACGTCCGTCGTCACGGGCACCGGCAACAACGGCGACGATGGCTTTGAGGGTCTCATCTACAAGGGTGTCATCGGCACGTACCTACACGGACCGGCACTGCCCAAGAACCCCGAGCTCGCCGACTGGCTCATCGCCCACGCCCTCGAGCGCCGCGGCGACGCACAGGCCGCCGCCCTGCTGCCGCTCAAACCCCTCGACGACACCTACGAGCACGCTGCCCACGACGCCGCGATGAAGCTCCTCCCCTAGCACCCCACCACCACAAAGGGGACAGGCACCTTTGTGGTGGTTTTGACCCGTCCCAGCGGTTTGTCTCAATCTGTAACATCTAGACCGTTAAAAGTCGTCTTACTGTTACAGAATGAGATGTTCGTCCCGACGCCTGCCTTTTGTCTCGATCTGTAACACATAGAGCCGATTTATCAGCCCAGATGTTACAGATTGAGATGTTTGAAAATCGGGATAGAGAGCCAGCTCCTATGTGGTGGTTTTCCAGTTTGCCAACGATATACGCGCCGGCAAAAAAGTCTGCTATACTCTTTCCCGCTGTCCCCATCGTCTAGCGGCCAAGGACGCCACCCTTTCAAGGTGGATATCGCGGGTTCGAATCCCGCTGGGGGCACCATTTGCATTTTGTTCGAACCCGCGCGATGTTAAGTCGTGCGGGTTCGTTTTTCATCTTGGCCTGTTTTCGTTTCGGCACATGTGCGCCAAATGTGCGCCAAAACAGGTTACATCTTTTGAGATGCCTCACACGAAACGCTTGCCCGGCAGCACGTCCATAATAGATCTGAGCAGCAAAAAAGGGGCCTCGCACAGGCGAGACCCCCTTCGCGCGCAAAATCAAACGTGTCTGTTACACGTAGAACAGAATGTCATCGTAGGTCGGAACCGGCCAGTAGTCGGCAGCCACGATCTCTTCCATGGCGTCCACGGCGGCACGCAGCGTATCCATAGCGGGAACAACCTCGTGAGCGTACACGTTGGCCTGCTCCTGGCCATCGAGGGCCTCGGCCTTCTGATGCACGGCGTCGAGCGCCTTGATGGAGTCGTTGATGGTAGTGATGCCGTTGCAGAGCTTATTGAGCGTGTTCTGCTCACACTGCATGGCGGCCTCGGCGCCGGCGGCACGGATAGCCTCAAGGCCCTTAGCGACCTTGGTGGCATAGGCGGTAATGACCGGGCGATAGGTACGGCGTGCCTCGCGAACCATCGTGGTGGCCTCGATGTTCATGAGCTTGTTGTACTTCTCGAGCTTGCAGTCGTAGCGGCACTGAGCCTCGGCCTTGGTCAGGACACCCGTCTCCTCAAAGAGCGCAATGGCCTTATCGGAAACAAAGGCGGGCAGGGCATCGGCCGTGGTCTTGTTGTTGGCAAGGCCGCGCTTCTCGGCCTCAACGGGCCACTCATCGGAGTAGCCGTCGCCAGAGAACAGGATGCGCTGGTGATCGGTCAGGACCTTCTTGCAGTACTCGAGCGCGGCGTCCTGGAACTTATCCTCGGGCGTGCCCTCAAGCGCGTCGGCGAAGGACTTGAGCGACTTGGCCACGGCGGCATCGAGCACCAGGTTGGAGTCGGAGACGTTCTGCTCGGAGCCGCAGGCACGGAACTCGAACTTGTTGCCGGTGAAGGCAAACGGGGAGGTGCGGTTGCGATCGGTGTTGTCCTGCATCAGCTTGGGCAGGGTATCGGCGCCCAGGTCGAGCACGCCGCGCGTGGCATGGACGGAAGCCTTACCATCGATGATCTTCTCGACAACCTCGGTAAGCTGGTCACCCAGGAAGATGGACATAATCGCCGGAGGAGCCTCGTTGGCGCCCAGACGATGGTCATTGCCGGCCGAGGCAACAGAGGCACGCAGGAGCTCCTGATAGTTATCGACGGCCTCGATCACCGCGGTGAGGAAGACGATGAACTGCAGGTTGTCGAGCGGGGTGTCACCCGGATCGAGCAGATTCTCGGACTCGGTGCCGAGCGACCAGTTGTTGTGCTTGCCCGAACCGTTGATGCCCTCGAACGGCTTCTCGTGCAGCAGGCAGACCAGGTCGTGGCGGGAGGCGATGAGCTTCATCTTCTCCATCATGACCAAGTTCTGGTCGATGGCCTCGTTGACCTCACCGTAGACGGGGGCGAGCTCATGCTGGCAGGGAGCGACCTCGTTGTGCTTGGTCTTGGCGGGAATGCCGAGCGCCCACAGCTCGTCGTCCAGATCCTTCATATAGGCCGAGACGGTGGGGCGGATAGCGCCAAAATAGTGCTCCTCGAGTTCCTGGCCCTTGCAGGGGGCAGCACCAAAGAGGGTGCGGCCGGTGATGACCAGGTCCTTGCGCTTGCGGTAGGCGTCCTTCTTGATCAGGAAGTACTCTTGCTCGTCACCCACGGAAGGAACGACTTTCTTTGGCGTCTTGCCGAACAGCGCTAAAACGCGCTTGGACTCACGCGAGAGCGCGGTCATGGAGCGCAGCAGCGGGGTCTTCTTGTCCAGGGCCTCGCCCGTGTAGGAGCAGAAAGCCGTGGGGATGCACAGGACATCGTCCTTGATAAAGGCGGGGCTGGTGGGATCCCAAGCGGTGTAGCCACGGGCCTCGAAGGTGGCGCGCAGGCCGCCGTTGGGGAAGCTGGAGGCATCGGGCTCGCCCTGGATGAGGTTCTTGCCCGTAAACTTGGTAATGGCGGTGCCGTCGTGGTTAGGCTCGAGGAAGCTGTCGTGCTTCTCGGAAGTGATGCCCGAAAGCGGCTGGAACCAGTGCGCGTAGTGCGTAGCACCCTTGGAGATGGCCCAGACCTTCATGGCATGGGCAACGGCGTTGGCCACATCCAGGTCGAGCGGCTCACCGCCCTCGAGGGTTGCAGCAAGGCGCTTCCAAATGTCCTTGGGGAGGCAGTCCTTCATGACTTCCTCAGAGAACACCATGGTCCCGAAGCGGTCAGTAAGTTCGGCCATACGGAACTCCCTTCGTATCGGCACCGCGTGAGAAGCGGTGTTGATTACTAACGAACGAGCCTTAGCTTAGACTCGCCGTGTTTCCGCGACATTACCGTTATGTTGCTGTCACGAAACCAATCAATGAGGTTACAGCAACACAGGATTATTACCACCCTCAACAGCCAACGAACTGCATAAATTGCAGACCTCCCCGCATGGTTTAAGGGTAGTCTTTTTGGGACGGGGCTTTTTTAGCTACCCATCCGGTATCTTCGAAGCTCAAGGCAATATTTGACATAGGGTAGCTAAAAAAGCCCCGTCCCAAAAAGACTACCCTGGGCAGCTGGTTGATGGCTATAGAGGCACGTCCCAAATGAGCTACGTTGTTATAGGGAATGACAATAGCGAAGCATCTTCGATTGGTATTCCCAAATGGCAAGTAAAACTCCAGCGTGGCGCAGCGGTGCTGTAGAATCCTTACAACACATCGCACTAAAGTATCTAAAGGAGCACGATATGCGCGTCGACGAGGTTTTTAAGCAGGCGGCATCCCTGGGCACCGTGCCCGTTTCGTTTGAGATGTTCCCGCCCAAGGGCGAGCTCACCCTCGATACGGCTCGCAAGGTGGCAGGCAGTCTGTGCAAGCTTTCGCCGAGCTTTGTCTCGGTCACCTGCTCTGCCGGCGGCTCGGGCAACGGCGCCACCACCGCCCCCATCGCGCATATGATTACGAGCGAATTCGATACGCCCTCGGTGGCACACCTCACCTGCATCGGCCGCACGCATGCCGATATCGCCGCCAAGATCGATGAGTACCGCACCGCCGGCGTGAATAACATCCTGGCGCTGCGTGGCGATCTCCCTGCCGGCGCGACCGAGGACGACAAGCCCGCCTCCGAATACGCCTACGCCCGCGACCTCATCCCCGAGCTCGTCGACGCCGGCTTTTGCGTGGGCGCCGCGGCCTACCCCGAGGGCCACATTGCCTGCGAGGACCTCAGCCTCTCGGTCGAATACCTCAAGCAAAAGCAGGACTCCGGCGCAAGCTTCTTTGTGACGCAACTTTTCTTTGATAATGAGTGCTTCTACCGCTTCCGCGAGCTTGCCGATAAAGCGGGCATCACGGTGCCCATCACCGCGGGCATCATGCCGTTTATGAGCAAGTCCCAGATCAGCCGCATGGTCTTTATGTGCGGAGCGTCGCTGCCCTCCCCCGTCATCAAGATTCTCGCCAAGTACGAGAACGACCCCGAGAGCCTGCAGGCAGCCGGTGTAGAGTATGCCACCCGCCAGCTTTGCGACCTCAAAGAGCACGGTGCCGACGGTCTGCACCTGTACACTATGAATCGTCCTGCGATCGCCGCGACCATTATGGAGCGCCTAGGGTAATGGAAAAACCGCACATCGATACAACCACTGTCGAAGTGCCGGCTGACCTTGCGTCGCCGGCGCTTTACCGTATCGACACTGCCCATCATCCCCGAGTCGACCGTGCCGAGATGCTGCGCTATCTGGGCTACGGCGGTCAGCAGATTGAGCCTGAACTGTCACGACGAATTGAGCTTGTGGTCGAGCGCCTAGAACTGGACATTGAGCCCCGTGGCGTGCGATGCGTGTTTGCCGTCGATGCCACGGGCGTCGACGAGCAGGGTGAGCCCTGCATCCGCTTGGTTGGCACGAACGTTGAGCTGCGGGGTCGCGATATCTATCGACATCTCAAAGACGCCCGCTTTGCCGCGCTCATGGCATGCACCCTCGGCATGGACGCCGAGCGTCGTCTGCGCACCACGGGAGCCCAGCAACCCCTGGAGGGGGCAGTGCTCGACGCCGCGTGCTCTGCCTATGTGGAAGCCGCCGTCGAGCAGATGGACCAGCAAGTCAAGACCGCGGCCGCCGCACACGGACTCGCCGGTAACTGGCGCTTCAGTCCCGGCTACGGCGACTGCCCGCTTACGGCACAGCGCTCGATCGTAAATGTGCTCAACGCCACACGGCTCATCGGGCTTACCGTCACACCTACCAGCCTGCTCATGCCCACCAAGAGCGTGACCGCGGTGATCGGTCTGTTTGACGGCGAGGTCCACGACGCCCAGAGCCGCCCCACCTGCACTATCTGCCGCATGCGTGAGCACTGCCGCTTCCGCGCCGCCCACACCACCTGCTATTCCAGCCATTAGGAGCCATCGATGTTTACTCCGCTTATCACTCATGATTCTGACGGTACTGCGCTGGCGGCACCTGTCAATACTGCGCGCTGCAACGGCGCCGCGTACAAGACGCGCACGATCGACGACCTGCACATTAAGGATGAACGCCTGCGTGCGGCCATCGAGGGCACGGGGCACCTGCTGTTTGACGGCGGCATGGGCACCATGTTGCAGGCCGCCGGCATGAAGGCGGGCGCTCTGCCCGAGCTGCTCAACTTTGAGGAGCCCCAGGTTATCACCGATATCCAACGTCAATATGTCGAGGCTGGCTGTGACGTGATCACCGCCAACACCTTTGGCGCCAACGCCCACAAGCTCGACGGTGCTGCCACCGTGGCAGACGTCTTTGCCGCGGCCGTCACCTGCGCCCGCGAGGCCGGCGCCCGCTACGTCGCCGGCGACATCGGTCCCATCGGTGCCCTGCTGCGCCCCCTGGGCACCCTCAGCTTCGACGAGACCTACGACCTCTTTGCCGAGGAAGTGCGCGCCGGCGTCGCTGCGGGCGTCGACCTCTTTATTATCGAGACTATGACCGACCTGGCCGAGATCAAGGCGGCAGTCCTCGCCTGCCGCGAGAACTCCGACCTGCCCGTCTTTGCCACCATGACCTTTGAGGAAGACGGACGCACCTTCCTGGGCACGAGCCCCGAGGTGGCCGCCATCACGCTCGATGCCATCGGCGCCGACGTTTTGGGCATCAACTGCAGTCAGGGACCGGCCGAGCTCCGCGGGCTCGCCGAACGCATGCTCACCGTTACCGACAAGCCCGTTATGGTGCAGGCCAATGCGGGACTCCCCCGCGTGGACGACGACGGCAACACCGTCTTTGATGTCCAGACACCCGAGTACGCCGAGGCCGTCGCCGGCATGATCGAGGACGGCGTGGGCGTCGTCGGCGGATGCTGCGGTACCACGCCCACGCACATGGCCGCCTTGCGCACGCTCATCGACAACCACACGCCCAGCCCGCGTCACTGCAAGCCCAGCATGTCGGTCACGAGCGCCCAGACCGTGGTGGACCTTCCCTGCGACGGCCACAAGATCGCCGTCATCGGCGAGCGCATCAACCCCACCGGCAAAAAGCGCCTGCAGCAGGCCCTGCGCGACGGCGACCTGGACTACGTCGTGAACCAGGGCATCAGTCAGCAGGAGCAGGGCGCCGACATCCTGGACGTCAACGTGGGCCTGCCCGAGATCGACGAGGTCAAGATCATTCAACAGGCCACCGAGCAGCTCCAAGGCTCCACGCTGCTGCCGCTGCAGATCGACTCCACCGATCCCGCCGCCGTCGAGGCCGCCGTACGCCGCTATGCCGGCAAGCCCATCATCAACTCGGTCAACGGCAAGCAGCAGATCATGGACGAGATCTTTCCGCTGGTCGCCCACTACGGCACCAACGTTGTCGGCCTCACGCTCGACGAAGGCGGCATCCCCGATACCGCCGAGGCTCGCTTCGCCATCGCCGAGCGCATCGTGGCCGAGGCCGCCCGCTACGGCATCGGACCGGACCGCATCCTCATCGACTGCCTGGTCATGACCGCCTCAACCAACCAGCGCCAGGCCGAGCAGATCCTGCGCGCCATGTCCCTGTGCAAGGAGCGCCTGGGCGTCAAATGCGCGCTCGGCGTGTCGAACATCAGCTTTGGCCTGCCCGCGCGGCCGCTCCTGGGTTCGGTCTTTTTGGCTACCGCCTTTGGCGCTGGCCTGGACGCCCCCATCATGAACCCGGGTTCCAAGCGCTTTATGGATACCGTCTACAGCTATCGCGTCTTGAGCGTTGAGGACGAGGGCTCGACCGGATACATTGAGCGCTACGCCGGCTGGACCGATCCGTACAAGATCGCCGCGAACCCGGCGGCGGCCCAGGCGGTATCGACCGACGCTGCGCCCGCTGCTGGCACCGCCGGCACCGACGGCAACGACGACCCGATTCGTCGCATGGTCGTCTCGGGCCGCAAAGGCGAGATCGCCGCCGAGACCGAGCGTCTGCTGGCAGACCACGACGCCATGGACCTCATCAACAATCACTTTATCCCCGCCCTCGACGAGGTTGGCGTCCTCTTTGACCAGGGCAAGTTCTTCTTGCCGCAGCTTATGGCCTCGGCCGAGGCCGCACGTGTGGGCTTCGACACCATCAAGCGCCTGATGCCCGCCGGCGAGATTGCCGACAAGGGCAAGATCTGCGTGGCCACCGTCAAGGGCGACATCCACGATATTGGCAAAAACATCGTTAAGATGCTGCTCGACAACTACGGATACACCGTCTTTGACCTGGGCCGCGACGTCGATCCGCAGGAGGTACTCAAGACCGTCAAGAAGCGCGATATCAAACTCGTCGGCCTCTCGGCGCTTATGACCACCACCGTCGTGGCCATGGAAGAGACCATCAAGCTGCTTCATGCCGAGGTGCCGGACGTCAAGATCATCGTAGGCGGCGCCGTACTCACCCCCGAATACGCCAAGCAGATCGGCGCGGACTACTACGCCAAGGACGCCGCCGAAAGCGCCCGTATCGCCGAAGAGGTCTTTGGGCGGTAACACAACGGAAACAACCCCGCACCAAAACGTGCCGCACGCGCCACTTGGCACGTGCGGCACGTTAGAATAGAAAAGATTATGCTCGTTTTGGCAGATAGGAGCGCAAGGATGGCGATCACGCCCGCAGAAATCGCGGAAACCCGCGGCATGGTTGAGGAGCAGAACCTCGACATCAGGACCATCACCATGGGTGTTTCGCTCATGGGTTGCGGTGACGAGAACCTCGACCGCATGTGCACGAAAATCTACGACCACGTGACGCACACGGCTGAACATCTGGTCGAGACCGCCGAGAACCTCGAGCGCGAGTACGGTATCCCCATCGTCAACAAGCGCGTTTCCGTCACCCCGGTGGCGCAGATCGCCGCGTGCTGCAAGGATGAGGACCTCACCCCCATCGCGCATGCCCTCGACCGCGCGGCCGAGACGCTCGGTATCGATTACCTGGGCGGTTTCTCCGCACTCGTCCAGAAGGGCATCGGCGACGCCGACCGCCGCGTCATCCAGTCCATTCCGCAGGCGCTCGCCACCACGAGCCGCGTCTGCTCCAGCGTCAACGTCGCTAGCCTGCGCGCCGGTATCAACATGGATGCCGTGCTCATGGCCGCCCAGACCATCATCGACGCCGCCAAGCTCACGGCCGACCAGGATTCCGTTGGCGCCTCCAAGTTTGTCTGCTTTGCCAACATGGTCGAGGACTCCCCGTTTATGGCGGGCGCCGTCCACGGCGGTGGCGAGGCCGACGCCGTCATCAACGTAGGCGTCTCGGGCCCCGGCGTTATGGCCGCAGCCCTGGAGACGCTGCCCGATTCCGCATCGATGATGGAGGTCGCCGAGAAGATTAAGCAGACCGCCTTTAAGATCACCCGCGCCGGCGAGCTCATGAGCCGCGAGGCCGCCCATCGTCTGGGTGTCGAGAAAGGCATTGTCGACCTGTCGCTGGCTCCCACGCCTGCCATCGGCGACTCCGTCGCGCGCATCCTCGAGATCATCGGCGTGGGCACCTGCGGTGGCCCCGGCACGACCTGTGCGCTCGCCATGCTCAACGATGCCGTCAAAAAGGGCGGCGTCATGGCCAGCTCCAGCGTGGGCGGCCTCTCGGGCGCTTTCATCCCTGTGTCCGAGGACGCCGGTATGATCGCCGCCGTCGAGGCCGGTGCGCTTTCGCTCGAGAAGCTCGAGGCCATGACCTGCGTGTGCTCCGTCGGCCTGGACATGATCGCTATCCCCGGCGACACCCCGGTCGAGACCATCGCCGGCATCATCGCCGACGAGATGGCCATCGGCGTCATCAACAACAAGACCACGGCCGTCCGCGTGATTCCCGCCATTGGCAAGGGCGTGGGCGACTGCGTCGAGTACGGCGGCCTGTTCGGCCGTGCACCCATCATGCCGGTGAACCCCAACGCCGGCACCGTGCTTGCCCATCGCGGTGGACGCTTCCCGGCACCGCTGAACTCGCTCAAGAACTAGCTGAGGGGTTCGGGCGAGGAGCCCCGGGGAGGGCAAATATATAAGGTCGCCTGCTCGAACAGTCCTGACTCGCACGGAGAGCACATTAAGTGCTCTCCGGCTCGTGCGGAACTCGCGATCGAC
>CAUAWV010000028.1 GCA_958433005.1 uncultured Collinsella sp.
CGCCAACTCCAAGGTTGAGGCCAAGAAGGCCGTTGCCAAGAAGAGCGAGAAGGCTGCGAAGTCTAAGAAGAACGAGAAGCCTGGTTTCTTCGCCCGCACCAAGAAGTATTTCGCTTCGGTGAAGTCCGAGATGAAGCGTGTCACGTGGCCCGATAAGAAGGAGCTCGTGAACTACTCGGTCGTCGTTTGCGCTTCTCTGATCGTCGTCGGCGTCGTCATCGCTCTGCTCGATGCTGGCTTTGGCGAGGCTCTTGCTCTGTTCTCTGGATTGAGGGGCTAAACCATGTCTAAGCGTTGGTACGTCGTTCACACTTACTCTGGATACGAGAACCGCGTTAAGTCCGATCTCGAGCATCGCATCGAGACTATGGGCATGCAGGACCGTATCTTTGATATCGAGATTCCTATGGAGCGCGTCACCGAGATTAAAGAGGGTGGCAAGCGTGAGACCAAGGATTCCAAGATCTTCCCGGGTTATGTCCTGGTCCGCATGGAGATGGATGACGATGCTTGGACGTGCGTTCGTAACACGCCTGGCGTCACCGGTTTCCTGGGCGGCAACGGCAAGCCCGCTCCGCTTTCCCGCGACGAGTACAACAAGATGACTCGTCGTCCCGGTAAGGGCGATTCGCCCAAGCGCACCTCGGTTGATATTCAGGTCGGCACGTCCGTCCGCGTCACCGATGGCCCGCTTACCGACTTTGATGGCAAGGTCTCCGAGGTTAACACCGAGGCTGGCAAGCTCAAGGTCACGCTGATGATCTTTGGCCGCGAGACGCCGGTCGAGCTCGACTTTAACCAGGTCGCTGTCATCGCTTAAGTTTTCGTCCGTTCGCACGAGCGTGCTTCTTCTGTGACTGCTCATCTCAGGAGTGCTTCTAACACGTGCGTGCTTACGATATAGCAAGTACTTCACACTCGTGATTCGAAAGGAATGACCATGGCTGAGAAGAAGGTTGCCAACGTCATTAAGCTCCAGATTCCTGCTGGTGCAGCTAACCCCGCTCCTCCCGTCGGCCCCGCTCTGGGCGCTGCTGGCGTGAACATCATGCAGTTCTGCCAGGCCTTTAACGCCGAGACGCAGGACAAGAAGGGCGACATCATCCCCGTTGAGATCTCTGTCTACGAGGACAAGTCCTTCTCCTTCATCACCAAGACCCCGCCGGCGGCTCACCTCATCAAGAAGGAGCTGAACCTCAAGTCTGGTTCCGCTAAGCCCCAGGCCGACAAGGTTGGTCAGCTCTCCCAGGAGCAGCTCACCAAGATCGCCGAGATCAAGATGCCGGACCTCAATGCCAACGACATTGACGCCGCCAAGAAGATCATCGCCGGTACCGCCCGTTCCATGGGCGTCACCATCGCTGAGTAGCGATTTCTTATGGTAACGACGGGTGCTCCGACCTGGGCGCCCGTTAAATGTGTGCAATAGGGCACACGATACGATGTGGGAGGGCTCACGCCCGTTTAACCACAGGAGGTAATGCACATGGCTAAGCATGGTAAGAGCTATAACGCCGCTGCCGAGAAGATCGATCGCGCCACGCTCTACACCCCCCTTCAGGCTGCCAAGCTCATTAAGGAGCTCGACACCGCCAAGTTCGACGAGACCGTCGAGGCCCACTTCCGTCTGGGCATCGATACTCGTAAGGCTGACCAGAACATCCGTGGTTCCATCTCCCTGCCCCACGGCACCGGCAAGACCGTTCGTGTTGCCGTCTTCGCCGAGGGCGAGAAGGCCCGCGAGGCTGAGGCTGCCGGCGCCGACATCATCGGTTCCGACGAGCTTGTCGCCCAGATTCAGAAGGGCGAGATCAACTTCGACGCCGCTATCGCTACGCCGAACATGATGGCCAAGGTTGGCCGCATCGGTAAGATCCTTGGTCCCCGTGGCCTCATGCCGAACCCCAAGCTCGGCACCGTGACCATGGACGTCGCCAAGATGGTCTCCGAGCTCAAGGCTGGCCGCGTTGAGTACCGCGCCGACCGCTACGGCATCTGCCACGTGCCCCTGGGCAAGAAGTCCTTCTCTGAGCAGCAGCTCGTCGAGAACTACGCTGCCCTGTACACCGAGATCCTGCGCGTCAAGCCCTCTTCTGCTAAGGGCAAGTACGTCAAGTCCATCTCCGTGTCTTCCACCATGGGCCCTGGCGTCAAGGTCGATCCCGCTGTCCAGCGTGACTTCCTGGCTGAGTAACTTTTAGTTTCTGCCTGAGCAAAGCAAGCATTGCTAAAGAAACCCGGTTCTGCCTCGTGCAGGACCGGGTCTCTTGCTTTTGAGTCAACGAAACCACCACGAAGGGGACAGGCACCCTTGTGGTGGTTTTACTTGTGTTGTACTTTAGCGCGATGTAGTACTACCCGAGGCCGAAGGGAGCCCAACATGTTTAAGAACACGCAACAGCTCCTAGGCCTAGCGCTACTAGATTGGATAGCGCGCTAGGGTTGTAATCTCGCTATAACGATTTGTTGTACCCGGGTGCGCTATCGTCTGCCGCTTTCAGGCGTGATGAGCGACACGGGTATTTTTCTATCTCTAGGCCTTCTCTCTCTCCTGAAAGCCATCTGTCATAAAACGGTCAATCAGGAGGAACATATAAGCCGCAAAATCACAATCTTTGACGCCACCCTGTGCGACGGTGAGCAGTCGCCGGGCGCCAGCATGAATACCGAGGAAAAGCTCTTCATCGCCCGCCAGCTGGTGCGCATGAACGTGGACGTTATCGAGGCGGGCTTTCCCATCTCGAGTCCTGGTGACTTTCGCTCCGTACAGGAGATTGGCAAGATTGCGGGCGACCGATGCACGGTATGCGGCCTGACGCGCGCTGTCGACAGGGATATCGAAGTGGCTGCAGAGGCGCTCAAAACGGCCCAGAGGCCCCGTATCCATACAGGGCTGGGTGTGAGCACCAGTCACCTGCGCGACAAGCTCCATATGACTGAGGAAAGGGCAATTGAGTGAGCGATCCATGCCGTCAAACATGCTCGCAAGTTCGTTGACGATGTTGAGTTTTATGCCGAGGATGCCGGCCGCTCCGATCAGGAGTTTCTGGTGCGCATTATCGAGGCGGCCGTAAAGGCCGGTGCCACGGTCGTGAACATCCCCGATACGATGGGCTACAACATGCCGTGGGACTTTGGCGCCCGCATCCGTGACCTGCGCGGGCGCTGCGGGTGCGGCCGGTCAGCGTGCGGTCGACGTGATGGAGTATCGCGAGTACGAGATTGAGCGCATTGCGCGCCAGGCATTTGAGGCGGCGCGCAAACGTCGCGGCAAGGTGACGAGCGTTGATAAGCGCAACGTGCTGGAGACGAGCCGCATGTGGCGCGAGATCGTGCATCGCGTGCAAGACGAGGAGTACTCCGACGTGGAGCTTGAGGACCTGCTCGTCGACAACGCCGCCATGCAGCTCATCAGTCGACCGGCAGACTTTGACGTCGTGGTGACGGAGAACATGTTCGGCGACATCCTGTCCGATGAGGCGGCTCAGATTACCGGATCGCTCGGTATGCTTGCCTCTGCCTCGCTGGATGATGGCGTATCGCTGTTTGGGCCGAGCGCTGGCAGCGCTCCTGACATCGCGGGGCTCGGCGTGGCCAATCCGCTGGCTCAAATCTTGTCGGTGGCGATGCTGCTGACCTACGCGCTCGACATGGGCGAGCAAGCCGCGTGGATCGAGAGCGCCGTGGCGCGCGTGCTCGACGAGGGCTGGCGCACCCGTGACATCGCCGATGTCAACACCCCGGCAGATAAGATCCTCGGCACCACGACGATGGGCGACAAGGTCGTCGCCGCGCTGTAGGCGATGCCGATTCAAGCTGTCAAATATCTCAATCTGTAACATCTAAGGGGCAAAATCGTTCCTACCTGTTACAGATTGAGATTTTCGGCTGAGCATCCGTGGTCTGTCTCGATCTGTAACAGCTAACCGATTATTTGGGCCCTACCTGTTACAGATTGAGACAAACCGTTGGGACAGGTCGGACGAGTCAGCAAAACCACCACAAAGGTGCCGGTCCCCTTCGTGGTGGTTTTTAGCGCAACGAGGTGTTCCCAGCCGACCATACGGGCGGCCTTGCGCTCACGCTGCTCGATGACAGCGCATCTTTAGACGCGAAGTGCGGAACCGGGTGCATATACGAGCCGCGTAGCGTTACGAATTCATGGGAATGACCGTATCGCCAATTTGTACGCTTGCAATCTTGTCTGTGTCACAAACTTGCGAGAACGGCCAGGCCTTGTGGACATCAGTGGTGCCGTTATCCAGTTTATTTGCGAAATAGCCGCTGTGGCTGGTTGCGTCCTCAACATGACCGTCTTTGAACGTCACGATGAGGGGTATGTTGCCAACGGCATCCATAGACTCCTCCATGTTTTGAGACATCTTGCCGCTGTTGTTGTCGTGTTCGATGGAACGATCTATGTTGTAGCGGACTGAAACGCCAACGCAGGATACGGTGGCCTCTTGAATCGTCGCCTTGGTGCCGTAAAAGTTGACCGATTTGGGCGCGGGAATCGTAACGGATGTATCTTCGTAATTCAGCTGGAACTTAAGATCCCATGGGCCCGTAAGTATTTTCTTATACTCGGGAAGCTCTTTGCCAGCACGTGGCACAACGAGAGAGTTGATATGCGTGCGGACGGTCCTGCCCATAAGGCCGGGTGATTCAACGCTGAACTGTGCAAAGTATTGAATGCTGGAGTCATTGGGGTTCTTGTCAATGAGCCATGATTGGCCTTGGCCGCCATGCTCGCCATCAACGTATACGTTTCCATCGACACTTCCGGCGATAGTTCCGTTCTCGCCCGGCTCGGAAAGCTTTTTCAGGGCAGCGGGATCGTCGAACGTAAGCGTATAGGCGATGGTAACCATATCCTTGTCGCCCATGATGGCGTCGGCGGTCACGGTGACTCCGTTGTTGGAGCAGCTAGCACCGACGGGCCGGCCAATACGGTCGATGATCTCGGTTTGAGAAGCAGGTCCGTCAAAGATGTCGGAAAGCATGTCAGAAGGAAGCGGCAGGACGCCTGTTGCCATAGCCGTGCCAGCGCCTCCAATGACGATAGCGAGGACTGCCGTTACAGCGGCAATGCGAGCGACTGTTCTTACGGGATGGCGGGCGATGCGCGGCTTGCGTCGCGTGCCATTAAAGTTGCTTTGAGCGGTCGCCGCATCGCTCGAGGCGACGGACTGAGCAATCGAGTTTGCCATGTGCTGCTTCGCATTATCGGTAAACGAAATGTGCTCCAGGGCGTGGCGATAGTCATTCGAATTCGTAGTCATTGTGGTCTCCTTTCAAGGAAAGCCGAAGTGACGCACGTCCGCGGCTAAGGTGCTGGGCGGTTGCAGCTGGCGTCGCGTGAACGGCGTCTGCGATTTCCCTGATGCTCATGCCTGCGTAGTAGTGCAAAAAGATGGCGATGCGCTGTGCTTGAGGCAGGGCCGTGACAGCGGAAAGAATGGCGCAGTCGCGTTGCGCGAATTCTTGCTCGGTATGTGTTACGGGTGCGCAGAAATCGGGGAGCGAATCGAGGTCGACAACCGGGTGATTCGCGTGCGTACGGCCGATATCGCGACATGCGTTCAGTGCGACTCGGATCACCCAAGCACGTTCGTGTTCGAGCGAGTCGAACGGTTGAGTGCGTTGGAGAATCTTGATCAGCGTGTCCTGGCAGATGTCTTGAGCGTCGTCAGCGGATCCAAGGGCCGAATAGCACAATCGAAGGATGAGGCCGGAATACGTGTCGACCAAGCGCTTTGCTTCCCGCTCGATCTGATCGGCATCGCATCGGAGCGTGCTATTGCGGTTACGGCGTGCAGGCATAGTGTCACCTCCAATTGGTCGTGGTGGATATAGGGAAGGCGTCTCGCGAGGTCCCTCTACATACAACACGGTCGAGACTGCATAAGTTGACAAAAAAAGACGGCACGTGAGCGCCGTCCTTACAAAACAATGAGTGTTCTCGTTAATTACACAAGCACCGTGATGGACAGGTCGGACGAGTCAGCAAAACCACCATAAAGGTGCCTATCCCCTTCGTGGTGGTTGTTGGCAGTTACCAGGGGGTTCTGGCGGTTGAAGACTCGATTGCTTCGTGGCGTTTGAGCTCGCGGCGCATGGTTTGCGAGTTGAGCCAAGCGGCCTTCCAACCGCGCGTGGGGTAGCGCGCCTCGTCGAGTTCAAACTGCGTATAGCCGCAGGCGTTGATGATCGTTGCCCCGCATGCGTGCTGACGCTCGCGCTGAAAATCGCAACCGTAGCTTTGGTGCACATGCCCGTGAATCATATAGTCGGGACCCCAAGACTCAAGAGCCGCATTAAAGCACTCGAATCCTCGATGCGGCAGGTCGTCCAGGTCGCCCATGCCTGCGACGGGTGCATGGGTAAGTAGAATATCGCATCCGTCTACCAGTGCGATTTTTCGCGATAGCTTGCGCATGCGTTTTGCCATCTCGCGCTCGGTATACATGTTCGCGCCGTCGCGGTAGCGCATGGAACCGCCCAGACCCGCAATGCGAATACCTCGGTACACATATACGCTGTCCTCAACACAAATGCACCCGCCCGGTGCATGGCGCGCGTAGCGGTCGTCGTGGTTGCCACGAACGTACACAAGCGGTTTGTTGATGACAGTGACCAAAAACTCAAGATAGTCCGGATCCAGGTCGCCTGCGGATAGAATCAGGTCAACGTCCTCAAAGCGCTCCTTGCGAAAACATTCCCACAGGCAGCGCTCCTCTACATCGGCAATGGCTAGGATATTCATAGGGCACGGACCTCCGGCTCGTTATCGAGCTGCGGAATCGAGCCTATAACGTTGTCAGCCAGCCAGCTCATCTCGACAATCTGCGTACTCGGCAGGGGAGGGAAGCCCTCAATCTGAACCACGCCGTCCTGGCTGTGGAGCTCGCCGCCAAATGGGTTGATGGAGCCCTCGACAATGCCGTTGCGAAGCAGCTGCACAAGTTTACGCGTCTGATAGGGTAGGCCCGGAGCGTAGCGAATATCGATGACGCCGGAGCTCATACCGTACCAGTAGTTGACGGCGCGCACCTGCTGGTCATCGGCGGTCTCGTCCCATGTGCCGTGCAGTAGGCTGCGTACGATGAGTTCGTAGTAACGGCCCCAGTTCCATACCGGCATAGCAATACCGGTAACTTCCTTGCCGTTTACCAGACGGTGAAGCCCGTAGGCGGTGGGGTCCTCGAGAGACTTGGACATATCGGCGCCGGTCATGACGCTCACGCCCTCGCGACACATGGCTTCGGCAAGACCGCCGGCGGGAACATCTCCCCAAGTGAGGATAATCTGCGCACGAGGGTCGAGCAGCGAGGCACCGATAGCGAAGGCGTTGATTTCGCTCAGCGCGCCCGAGGCGAAGACCGACGCATGGTAGCCAATACGGTGGTTGTCGGCCATGCTGGCGGCAAGGGCGCCCAGTAGGAACTTGGCCTCGTACATCTTTCCAAAGTACGAGCGGACGCTTTGGTGGGGAAGGCCGATTGAGCAGTTAAGGAACCGCACCTGGGGATACTCGACTGACGCCCTGAGCGTGTATTCCATGAGCCGGTGTGAGGTCGAGAAGATGACGTTCGCCCCGTGCTTTACGGCTGTCTCGACGGCGGCGTAGAACACGTCCGAATCGTGGCAGTCCTCGAACGCCTCGGTGCGCACGATGCCGCCAAAGTGCTCATCAAGATACCGGCGGCCCTGGTCGTGTAGGCTGTCCCAGCTCGACGTGGCACAGGGAAACTCGTGGATAAAGGCGATTCGCATGGGATTGGCAGTGGAGTAGACGGTCTTGCTCATAAAGAAGTTGAGCACGCCCGAGGTAGCTTTTGTCGGTGCGCCCTCTTTCTCGTTGGGCTGCGGCGCTTCGACAAGATCGACTTTGTCCTCGTCGCTTTTGCCGGCAATGACAAGCTCGCGCCAAATCTTGCACAGACGGTTGACGACGATATCCGTCGGCGTATCCAGCAGACGGTCCTGGTTGTAGACGTTGAGGTAGACGAGCATGGCATCGGCAGGCGTAATGTCCAAGTGGTCGCCGCCCGCGCGAAGATAGGCGCGCTTAAAGAGCAGGAAGGCGTGACGTAGGTAGTCGACCTTCTTTTGAGGCCATTTTTCGACAAGATCTTGGCCGAGCATTTTGGCAAGCATCTCGTAGCTGCCCTCGCGCGAAAACTCAATCTCGTACAGGGGGCATACGTACCAAAAGGCGCAAAACTCACCGTACAGGCGGCTCTCGACGGAATCCCACTTACCGGGGTACAGACGCGTCACCTTGGCCGAAACCGTCGGAGCGTCAAGGAATTTGAGGACGCTGACACGCTTGTTGCCCTCTTGGACGTAAAAGCGGTGCATGAACTCGGTGACGATGATGGGGTCGCGGTAGCCCTCGGAGATTTGGATATCGTAGAGGTTGGACCATTTGCGGGCGAATTCGGTATTCCAGGGGAGCAGCGGCATAAAGTTACACGAAAAGGCGGACTGGCGACCTTTGGTAACCGTGCCGACGACCATTTCGAGCGGAATGTCCCGCAGGCCGATGTTCTCGCGCTGCCCGCAGGGAAGCTGGGCGACCAAGCTGTCGAGGTCCGTAAGATATGGATGCTCGCTTTGGCTGATGGCGCGACGGCGTCCCTGTTCGCCGCGCTTGCGCGCTTGACGATAGGCCTCTTCCATGGTGTCTACTCCCTTAGTCGTTTAAACAACGATATGAACCATGGTACCACGATGCGAAACCACCACAAAGGTGCCTGTCCCCTTTGCGGTGGTTTTAGGCGATGATGGGGGCGATGGCGCGGATGCAGGCGTCGGCTGCCGTAAAGGTGGTGCTGTCGTCACTGACGATAAAGATGATCTTACCCTTAATGCCAAAGTCGCCGATCTCGCTAAAGAGCACGTAGGGTTCCTTGTCAAAGCCCGAGATGGGTGAAACGGCGACCTTGGTGGCACAGGCGAGCTCGTCTGCCAGCGCATCGAGCGAGTCCCACTTTGACGTGTCCTTCACCGCGACGGGAACGACAACGCGTCCAAAGGGCATGAGGTGCACGAGTGTGTTCTTGGAGATGTTGGAGTTGGGGACGATGATGGTCTGTCCGCAGGCGTCCTCGATGGTCGTGTGGCGCCAAGTGATGTCCTGGACCACGCCCGACACGCCGCCGACCTCGATATTGTCGCCGGGCTTGATGATGCCCATAAAGGTCACTTGCATGCCGCCGATAAGGTTTGATAGCGTGTCCTGAAAGCCGAGCGAGATGGCGATGCCGCCGACGCCAAGAGCGGCGACGAGCGCGTTTGCGTTAATGCCAAAGCAGTTGTCGAGGATAAAGCTGCCGCCGATCATCCAAATGACGGCACGCGCGATGTTGATGAAGATGCTCGATGCGGGAAGCGGGTTGTCGTCTCGGTTGAGTAGGTGGCGCAGGGTCTTGGATGCCACCTTGGCGGCGATGGCGGTGACTATTACCAAGATGACGGCCCAGATGATGTTGTGGACCCAGCGCTGCTCAAAGAAATGAAGAATCGGTTCAAACAATTCCATGTAGGGAAAACCTCCTAATGATCATTCAACCATGATACCCACCAAAAAGCCCGTCCGATCACATCGGACGGGCCGATAACTTGAGATGGGGTGGCCGCGGTGGCGTAAGCTGGGCCGCCGGCGAGCACGCCGGCAAGGAGTGCGGCGGTCAAGCAAGACGGGGAAGGAGTCTTCTCATGGCAGTTTCCTTAGTTCTTAACCAGTGGTTCCTGCTGACGCTGGATTATCGACATGATATGCGAAAACCGTCGCAAAGGTATCTGTTCCTTTGCGGCGGTTTTGACGTTTGCGCAGATAAAACCTGCCAAAATAAACCTGTCCCTTATTGGCAGGTTTTAGCTCAGCAGCATGCGGTCGTTGGCGAGCTCGCCGCCCGAGACCTCCTCGAACTTCTGCAGCAGGTCGGCGACGGTGAGCGACTTCTTCTCGTCGCCCGCCACGTCGTAGATAACGTGGCCCTCGTGCATCATGATCAGGCGATTGCCCAGACGGATGGCGTCATTCATGTTGTGCGTGACCATGAGCGTGGTCAGGTGGTTCTCGTCGACAATCTCCTCGGTCAGATTGAGCACCTTAGAGGCGGTCTTGGGGTCGAGTGCCGCGGTGTGCTCGTCGAGCAGCAGCAAGCGCGGCTTGGTGAGCGTGGCCATGAGCAGCGTGAGTGCCTGGCGCTGGCCACCCGAAAGCAGGCCGACCTTGGCGTTGAGGCGCGTGTCCAGGCCAAGGTCCAGGCGCTTGAGCAACTCAACGTACTCGTCCTTCTCGGCCTTGGTGACGCCCCACGAAAGGCCGCGACGCTGGCCGCGACGCTTGGCGAGGGCCAAGTTCTCGGCAATCTGCATGTCGGCTGCGGTGCCGCGCATGGGATCCTGGAACACGCGGCCCAGGTACTTGGCGCGCTGCGACTCGCTCAGGCGCGAGATGTCGGTGCCGTCGAGCTCGATAACGCCCGAATCGAGCGGATATACGCCGGCAATCATGTTGAGCAGCGTGGATTTGCCGGCGCCGTTGCCGCCGATCACAGTTACAAAGTCGCCGTCGTTGAGGGTAAGGTCGACGCCGGTGAGCGCGCGCTTCTCGGTGACGGTGCCCTTGTTAAAGGTCTTCTTGACGTGCGAGAGCTTAAGCATCTGCCTCATCTCCCTTCGTGTAGGAGCTGCGGAGCTTATAGCGCTCCCAAACCACGGGCACGCACAGGGCCACGGCGACAATCACAGCAGAGAGCAGTTTCATGTCGTTGGCGTCCATGCCCAGCTGCAGCACGATGGCGCGGATGAGGAAGTACACCACGGAGCCAAAGACGGCGGAGGCCAGACGGACGGAGAACTGCGTGAGACCGCCGGGCAGCAGGCGGCCGAGCACCTCGCCGATGACGATGGCGGCAAGACCGATAACGATGGCGCCGGTGCCCATGCCAATGTCGGCATACTTCTGGCTCTGGCAGATGAGCGCACCCGAAAGGCCAATGAGGGCGTTGGAGAGCACGAGGGCGATCATTTTGGTGGTGTTGGTGTTAACGCCCAGGGCGCGGATCATGTACTCGTTGTTGCCGGTGGCACGCAGTGCCGAGCCGATCTCGGTGCCAAAGAACCAGTACAGGATGGCGACGATGGCCACGGCCAGCACGATGCCTAGGATAATGGCAACAGTGGACTGCGGCAGGCCCGTCATGTTGCTGACAGACGAGAAGATAGTGCCCTTGGCAAGGATGGGCGTGTTGGACTTGCCCATGATACGCAGGTTGATGGACCACAGACTGATCTGGGTGAGGATTCCGGCGAGGATTGCGGGAATCTCAAAGACGGTGGTCAAAATGCCCGTGACCGCGCCCGCGATGGCGCCGGCGCACATGCCGGCCAAAACGGCGAGCAGCGGGTCGACGTCGTTATTGACGATGAGCACGGCGCAGACACAGCCGCCGAGGGCAAAACTGCCGTCGCAGGTCATATCGGGGATGTCGAGCAGGCGGAACGTGATAAACACGCCAAGCACCATAATGCCCCAGAGGACGCCCTGCGAAACGGCGCCCTGCAATGCAATGAGCATGCTTCATACCTCCTAGGATAGGGTGGACACGCGAGTCACCATGATAGCGGTAACAATGCATAATAGAGTGGCGGACGGATGTTTTGTCTCATCCGAAACAAGCAGGGCGAACGCCGGTCTTTGGCGTTCGCCCCTGTGGCTCAGATATTGAATAACACGGCAACGGCGCGAGTATGGGCCCTAGGCACATCGCCGCGCATACTGCTACTCGTCCAGAGCGGAGAGGTCGATGCCCAAAGCCTCGGCCATCTCGTCATTCTTGACGACGACCAGGTTCTTGCTCGAGAGGTGCTTGATCGGCATATCCTCAGGCTTGGCCTCGCCCTTCAGGATCTTAACGGCCATCTCGCCCGCGGCGTAGCCCAGGTCCTCATAGTTGATAGAGAGGGTGAACAGGCCGCCGGCCATGCACATACCCTCCTCGCCGGTCACGAAGGGAAGCTTGTTCTCCTTGCAGATCTGACCGACCTGCGAAGCGCCCGCGGCGATGGTGTTGTCAGTGGGGGAGTAGAGCGCGTCGACCTTGCCCACGGAGGACTCGACGACGGACTGGATTTCATTGGAGCTCGAGACGGTGTAATCGGTGTACTCCAGGCCCAGCTTGTCGAGCTCCTTCTTGGCAGCCTTGATCTGGACGTCGGAGTTGGACTCGGCGGTGCAGTAGAGCAAGCCGACCTTCTTAACGTCGGGCAGGACCTTCTGCATCATCTCGAGCTGCTCGGCGACCGGGGTGAGGTCGGAGGCGCCGGTGACGTTGGTGCCGGGCTTTTCGTTGTCCTGGACCAGGCCCGAGGCGGCGTAGTCGGTGATGGCGCAGCCCACGATGGGGATATCGGCGGTGGCGCCAGCGGCGGCCTGCGCGGCGGGCGTGGCGATGGCATAGATCAGATCGACGCCATCGCCTACGAACTTGTCGGCGATGGACTTACACGTGGACTGGTCGTTCTGGGCGTTCTTCTGATCGATCTTGACCTTAAGGCCGCTCTTCTTGATGGCCTTGACAAAGCCGTCGTTGGCGGCGTCGAGTGCGGAGTGCTCGGTGAGCTGCAGAATGCCGACGGTGTAGTCGGAACCGGCGGCAGCAGAGCCGGAACCAGAGTTGCCGCCGCATCCGGCGAGCGGAGCGAGCGCGAGCAGGCCGGCAGAGACCAGAAGGCTCCTGCGGCTGATGGTGATGTCCTTCATATCGTTACCCCCAGTATAAAAATGGCTGGAAACACTGCACTGGGACAAAGTGCAAGTGGAACTATAGTAGCGCTGATGTCCATTTTTACAACAGCCTGGCGGGTTTTTTAATACAGAATCGGATGGGCGGTACGGGTAGTCGAATGGGCGGCGGAGGGTCTTATGCGGCGGAGGAGGCATCGTCCTCGGCCAGGGCGGCGAAGAGCTTCTTGCCGTCGAGGAGACGTGTGGTGACGTTTCTCATTCGGCCGATCTCTACGGTACGCAACGTGTCATCGGCGCCTCGCGCGTCATAGACCGTTCCCAGCAAATACGAGATGCCGTCTCGTTGCTTGATGGCAAAGGGCCGGAGTGTCATCCGTGCCACTTCGACCTCTCCGCGTGCCGTGACACTCGAAATATCAAAACTCACCGTGGTTCCGTGGTCGATGGCCTGCTCGATGAGCTCGCAGGCATCGATGCGCTTGACGGGCGTGCGTGTGGCCTTGGTGGATTTGTCGCCTGCGCTTGGAGCAGGCTCGGGTGCATCGAGGTAGCCGCGAACGTCGGCACTCGCCATGGCGACCAGGTGCTGCGCCATGCTCTTTCGAATGGCGATGGGCGTGGAGCGGTTGCGCATGACCATGCCGTGGAGCCGGATGATCTCTTCGTCGGTGAGCGGACGGGTCAAGAGTCGATAGCCCACGCCGCGCTTGTACTCAATTTCGTATCCGGCATGGCGAAGTGCGGAGATGGCGGTGTAGATGCTGCGCCGCGCCGCCGAGATGGGCATGCGGGCGGGGTCGTCGGGATGGGCGAGGCGCCGGATCAACTCATCGGAAAGCATGGCCTTGTCCTCGCCGGTGTTTTCGCTTAATAGTTGCAGGATGCGAACGGCGCGATAGGCTGCCATCGAGGCGGCGCCCCTCGTCGTGGTCTCGTAAGTTTCAACAGCGGTTTCGGTCATGGCGCCCACGTCCTTTCCGTTTTGGGTGGCGACGGTATGGAGCCTAGGACGCGGGGCTTTCCCAGGGGCGCAGAGCACTCTGGGTGGTCGGTGGCCGTCGGCAAGCGGCGGGTCGAGTTTTCAACAGCCCTGCCCAACTGACCAAAAACTTGCCAAAAGCTTGACGGATGCTGTTGAAAAAAGCGCCCCTCGGCTTGCCGAGAGGCGCTGGCGTGATGCGCTGGAACGCGTTTGGTGGCGCTGTGGCGATTAGAAGTCGGCGTTGCCCACGGTGCGCGGGTGCGGCAGGACGTCGCGGATGTTGCCCACGCCGGTGAGGTACATCACCAAGCGCTCGAAGCCCAGACCGTAGCCGGCGTGCTTGCAGGAACCGTAGCGGCGCAGGTCAAGGTAGTACTTGTACTGCTCGGGATTCATACCCAGATCATTGATGCGGGCCTCGAGCAGATCCAGGCGCTCCTCGCGCTGGGAGCCGCCGATAATCTCGCCGATGCCCGGCACCAGGCAGTCGGCGGCGGCGACGGTCTTGCCGTCCTCG
Source organism: uncultured Collinsella sp. (assembly GCA_958433005.1). Classification (GTDB taxonomy): domain Bacteria; phylum Actinomycetota; class Coriobacteriia; order Coriobacteriales; family Coriobacteriaceae; genus Collinsella. The sequence goes on from CAUAWV010000028.1 coordinate 14,263, forward strand.
TTCATGCGCATGTAGAACGCCTTGATCTCGGCCGGGTAGTCGGTCACAAAAGTCGGTCGCTTAAAGTGCTCCTCGGTCAGGAAGCGCTCGTGCTCGGTCTGCAGGTCGATGCCCCAGCTGACGGGGTAATCAAACTGGTGGCCAGCAGCGACTGCCTGCTCCAGGATTTCGACAGCCTCGGTGTAGGTAACGCGGGCAAAGTCGGAGTTTGCCACATGGTCCAGGCGCTCGATCAGGCCCTTGTCCACAAACTTGTTGAGCATATTGAGCTCGTCGGGGCAGGTGGCCATAACGTCCTTAAGGACGTACTTGAGCATGGCCTCGGCGTTATCCATGTAGTCGTTCAGGTCGGCAAAGGCCATCTCGGGCTCGATCATCCAAAACTCGGCGGCGTGGCGCGTGGTGTTGGAGTTTTCGGCACGGAAGGTGGGGCCAAAGGTGTACACGTCGCCAAAGGCCATGGCAAAGTTCTCGGCATTGAGCTGGCCGGACACGGTGAGGCTCGCATGCTTGCCAAAGAAGTCCTGGCTCCAGTCGACCTCGCCGGACTCGGTGAGGGGCGGATTTTTGGGGTCGAGCGTGGTCACGCGGAACATCTCGCCGGCGCCCTCGCAGTCACTCGTGGTGATGATGGGGGTGTTGACATAGACAAATCCCTGCTCCTGGAAGAAGCGGTGGATAGCGGCAGCCGCGACAGAGCGGATGCGGAACACGGCGCGGAACAGGTTGGTGCGCGGGCGCAGATGCTGCTGGGTGCGCAGGAACTCGACGGTTGCGCGCTTCTTCTGCAGCGGGTAATCCGGGGCGCTCGTGCCCTCGACCTCGATGGAGGTGGCAGAAAGCTCGAAGGGCTGGGGCGCATCGGGGGTCAGTTTGACGGTGCCGGTGCAAATGAGTGCGGCCGAGACATTTTGGTGGGCGATCTCGTCGTAGTTGTCGAGCGCCTCGCGGTTCATGACGACCTGCAGGTCGCGGAAGCAGCTGCCGTCGTTGAGCGTAACAAAGCCAAAGTTCTTCATGTCGCGGACGGACTTGACCCAGCCGGCGACGGTGACAGTCTGGCCGCCGAGCGACTCGGCATCGGCATAGAGCTGCGCGATTTTGGTGCGGTTCACGTATCCTCCCATAACGGTTGAATGATAGTTATCCATACAGTTCGATATTCTAGCAGCTCGGCTCATTTGGACTATACGGATAAGGCATTGACGGGACGTTTTCAAATGAAAAGCGCCCACGGCGAAATGACCGTGGGCGCTTGGCGTGTTGTCTATTTGTTGTGCGGCGCGGGGCGCGACTACTTGGTCTTGGCCACCAGCAGCGGGTCGCCAAGCTTGACGAGCGGGTTGCCGCCGATAAGCGTTCCAGACTCGCCGACATGGTCGATGCTCTTAAGGCGATCGAGCTCGGAGACGATGACGGTCACGATGTCCTCGTGACCAGCGGCCTTAATGGCCTCGCGGTCGAAGCTGATGAGCGGCTGGCCTGCCTTGACCACATCGCCCATCTCGACAAAGCGGGCAAAACCCTTGCCGTTCATTTCCACGGTGCCCAGGCCAACATGGATGAACACGCGAAGACCGTCCTCGGTGATCATGCCAATGGAGTGGTTGGTGACAGTGGTGGCGCCGATGCGGCCGTTGGCGGGCGCATAGATGGTGTCGGTAATGGGCTCGATGCCATAGCCCTGGCCAAGCATGCCCGAGGCGATCGTCTCGTCGGGAACTTCGTCCAGGTTGACGAGCACGCCGTTGACGGGGGCATAGATGACGCCTTCGCGGGTGGCGAAGCTTGCTGCGGGCGGAACGGACGCCTCGCCGGTCGAGGTGAAGGTGGACTTAAGCGAATCGAGCAGACCCATAGTTGCCTCCAACTTAAATAGGCGCATATCGCGCGTCTGGTTTGCCGGAAACGTTTCATATGTGTTTCGCGGCTTGGTCAACGCCCCCTATTCTACGCTGCTCAGCGATACCTCTGAGCTGGGATTATGTGATATATCAGTTGGAGGGAAACTTATTGCCGGAGAGTTTCTGCGTCCTGCACCCAACTGGGGTACGCTTAGATGCGAAAAAAGAGTGCGCATAATTTGCGCGAAGGGAGCACATATGATTGTCGAGAACCATGCGCTGTGGGGCGAGGAACCGACCGAGGATTATCCGGCGACCTTTACGTATCTGGGTGCCGAGCCGCTGCCCGATAAACCGAATGGCCGTCGCCCTGCCGTGATTATCTGCGGCGGAGGTGCGTTTACGCATATCGCTCCGCATGAGCAGGATCCCGTGGCGTTTGCGTTTTTGGATCACGGCTACCAGGCCTTTGTGCTCAACTATGTGACGAGCGGCACGGGTGACGTAAGTTTTCCGCACCCGCAGGCAGATCTTGCCAAGATGGTCGCCACGGTGCGTGCGAATGCCGACGAGTGGCATGTCGATCCCAAACGCGTGTGCGTCGTGGGCTTTTCTGCTGGCGGCATGATTTGCGCCTCGCTGGCAACACAGTGGAAGACCGGCCCCTTCGCGGCACTTGCCGGGGCGCGTCCGGACGACATTCGTCCCGATGCCGTGGTGCTGGGCTATCCATTGCTCGACTTTGCCTATGTGCGCGACATGCAGACGCGCGATCCGCGCATTGACTTGCGTGTGCCCAAGACGGGCGGCAAGACGGGGCGCGATTTGCTCAACGACTACCTGTCGATGGTGACGGGCGGCGAGGCAACTGACGAGCATCTGGCCGACATCTGCCCCACCACGCATGTTTCGCGTCAGATGCCACCGACCTTTGTATGGGGCGTGTCCGACGACAAGACGGCGCCGATCGCGCAGGTCTATCCGTTTGCGCAGCGCATGGCCGAGGAGGGCGTTGCATGCGAGATGCACGTCTTTGACCAGGGCGGTCACGGCCTTTCGCTCGGCAACGCCAATACCGCGGTCGACAACGAGGACAAGCAGGTTTCCGTCCGTCCCTGGATCCGCCTGGCCTTCCGCTTCCTGGAACGCCACAGGTTTTAGTTACGGCGTTTTACCAAACGCCGTAACCACTTGACGCTGCAAGCCCGCCAGAGCGGCAATCTGCCTTTCAACTTCGGCGGCATGAACAGAAGGTCAATGCCGTCTCGTTTCAAGGCACCTTGCTCGCTCTGACGGGCTTTCGCTGTCTGCGCCAAAACATCGGCGTTGTCTTGGCTGCCAAAAGAATGATCCCTCGGGGACGGAGGAAAGCGGATCAGTTTGGGCGGTGCTGGCGCTAAGGTCTAAGACCGACGTCGTCCCTTGTTGCTTTCCTACCAGACGGTGAACTGGGCGTTTTCCGTGTTCCAATGGACATCGCGAACGTAGTCGCGCACGCCCGTCGCATCTCGTGCTTCGAACAACTCAAGAATATGAGCATGTTCGCTGTTGGCTTTATTGAGCAGTTTGCACGCCGTCTCTTGGTCGACAGTCTCGTAATCGCGCTTGATAAAGCAGCGCTCGAGTTGCGAGATCATGTCGCGCAGACGGTCGTTGCCGCAGCGGTTGAAGTACGTAAGGTGAAAGTCTCGCTGAATGTCGTCGTACTTACGGATGAGGCCGCCTTGGATCGCGAGGTCCATGGAGCCGACGAGAAATTTAAGCTGCGTAATGTCATCGTCGGTTAGGTTCGGACAGGCGAGATATGCGGCCTGCCCGTCGAGCGGCCCCATAATCTCAAAGACTTCAACGGCGTTTTGCTGATCGAACCCACGGACGCGGAATCCGCGGCGGGGGAGATTGTCCAGGTAGCCATCGCTTGCCAGCTGGATGAGCGCCTCGCGGACCGGCGTGCGCGACACGCCCATGGCATCGCAGATCGCTTGCTCGCTCAGCCGGTCGCCGGCGGACAACTCGCCGGCGTCAATACGGCTCGAAATATAGTCGTATACGTGGTCCTTCAGGGGCCTTCTGAGCGTTTCCATGAGCTTGTGTTCCTTAACGGTATATTTCTAAAATTAAATACGTTTCGCTTGAATAGCTCAGTCGAATTATAGAACGACCAGCTAAATCGTGCTACTTTGCGCCGATAAGCAGGAATACGCTTACCGAGGATTATCTACCGTTCGGGATTGTATGCAATATACAAAACAGCAAAGACACCCTAAGATAAAGCCATCGGAAGGAAGGCGGACGCAAGGAAGTCCGCTCAGTACTATGAGATCCAAGGAGGATCATCATGACCAAGTTCAGCCACGTCATCATCCGTCGTCCCGGCAAGTCCCTGAGCAATGGCATCACGAGCGCTCCCGAGCTTGGCCAGCCCATCTACGAGCGCGCTATCGAGGAGCATTACGATTACGAGCACGCACTCGAGCAGTGCGGCGTTGACGTGTCGGTGCTGCCGGCACTCGAGCAGTATCCCGACAGCTGCTTCGTCGAAGATCCGGCCGTTATCACTCGCTGCGGCGCCATCATTACCAACCCCGGCGCCGATAGCCGCAACGGCGAGAAGGACGAGATTGAGCCGGCCGTCCGTCGCTTCTTTGACGACGAGCATGTCAAGCACATCGTTTCTCCGGGCACGCTTGACGGCGGCGACGTCATGATGGTCGGTGACCATTTCTACGTCGGTCGCTCCGCTCGTACCAACGAAGAGGGCATTCGCCAGTTCTGCGAGATTCTCGAGGGCTGGGGCCTCGAGGGTTCTGAGGTTCCGCTGGAGGAGGTCCTGCACCTCAAGACGGGCGTCAACTACATCGAGGACAACAACATGCTCGTCTCTGGTGAGTTCATCGATAAGCCCGACTTTGCCCAGTACAACAAGATCGTCGTGCCCGAGGACGAGGCGTACGGCGCAAACTGCATCTGGGTCAACGGTACGGTCATCGTTGCCGAGGGCTATCCGACTGTGCTCAAGGCCGTGCAGGATCTGGGCTACAAGACACTCGTCGTCGACACCTCCGAGTATCGCAAGGTCGACGGCGGCCTTTCTTGCCTGTCGCTGCGCTTCTAACGCGATAGCTGTAACAGTCTGATGATCGCTTGACCGATGGCCCGGCACCCGATTCGGGACGTCCGGGCCATCTTTCGTTCGATCACATGATGAAGGGGGTGCACATACAATGGCCTCTAAAACTTCTAACGACGAGATTATCGACCCCAATGGTCTGGATCTCTTCCGTCTGACCATGATGGTCATCACTGCGAGCATCTGCGGCGGTATCTTTTCTCTTGCCGGCGATATGGCGGCAGGCGGAGCCAATACCGGTGCGGTTATCGTCTCGTGGGGAATTTGCTTTATTGGCGTCTTTGCGTTGATGATGGTGTTCAACGGTTTGTCTCAAGCCCGTCCCGACCTGACCGGTGGCATCTATGCATACGCTGCGGCCGGTTTTGGCGATTACATTGGATTCAACTCCGCCTGGGGCTACTGGATCAGCGCATGCCTTTCCAACGTGAGCTTTGCACTTTTGCTGTTTAGCGCGCTGGGCTATTTCTTCCCTGCGTTTGGCGCGGGCAACAACCTGCTTTCTATCGTCTGCGCCAGCGTGTTTTTGTGGTTCCTTACCGCCCTTGTGCTTCGTGGCGTTAAGGAGGCTGCGGGCATTAACACGATTGTCACCTTGGCGAAGCTGGTGCCGCTGGGACTCTTTGTGCTGAGCATTGTGCTCCTGGGCAAGTTCAACGTCGATATCTTTATGGACAACTTCTGGGGAGAGCCGGCTGGTCCTGGCTTTGGCGAGCAGGTTGTCTCGACCATGATTGCCCTTGTCTGGGTCTTCACGGGCATCGAGGGCGCCGTTGTCATCTCGGGCCGCGCAAAGTACGTGCGTGACGTCGGTCGCTCGACGGCGCTCGGATTTGCGGCGGTCTTTGTCCTGTATTTGATTATTTCTATGCTGTCGCTCGGCATTATGCCGCGAGAGGAGATGGCACAGCTTGCAACGCCCTCCATGGCGGGAATTCTCGAGTGCGCAATCGGTCCGGTTGGTGCTGCCATCGTAAACCTTGGCGTTATCCTTTCGTTGGTCGGCGCGCTGCTGGGCTATGTCATCATTGCGTCCGAGACGCCGTTCGAGGCGGCGCGCCAGGGATCCTTCCCGCTGGCGTTTGCCAAGACGAACAAGCACGACGCCCCGGTGGTAACGGTTCTCGTGAGCTCCGGCATTACGCAGCTCTTCTTGATCGTGTCGTATGTGGCGGCGAGCACCTACCAGTTCTTCTATAGCTGCGCAGTCAACACGATTCTGGTTCCGTATGTCTGCTCGGCTGCCTATTACATGGTGATTGGCTGGAAGAACGAGCATCTGGACGGGCCGCATGCGCCCAGCGTCGGCAAAGCCCGCTTCTTCGGTACGCTCGGCTTCATCTACACATTGTTCCTGGTGTGGTCGACGGGTCTTCAGGGCGTTATGATCACGACGATTCTTTTTGCTCCGGCCATTCCCGTTTATATGCTGGGCGAGCGAGGCCGCGGTAAACCGGTGCTTCCGCATCTGCACGACAAGCTGATCGCAGCGGTGGTCATTGTCGTGGCAATCATTTCGCTGTATCTGCACTTTGCCGGCATTGCGCCGATAGTCTAAGACTGCGGCAAGCTTCATCGCTTGGTAAGCCGACGGAGGCATCGCGTGCCGGTGCCGTTCGGTAATCCATAACTGACGTGGGCCTCTGTAACGTGCCTTTGTGAGCGCCCACCAAGCCCGCGCAGGTGACATTTGTTGCCAGCGCGGGCTTTTGTTGTTGCGGCGAAATGCTGCCGGCAGCTGGGGACGTTCCTATTGTGCCGGCACCCTGGGACACTCCTTGGATGTTCCGCATGCGACGGAGGGAACGGATCATTTTGTCGAGGGGCGGGCGGCTGCTTCGGTCCTCGGGGAAACCGCGTCCCGTTTCGAGAGCAGATTCCGGGCCGCAGTTTCCCCGAGGGCTCCATTGGGAAATTGCATCCCAGTCTGAGCGCCGATTCCGGGCTGCAGTTTCCGCTAGATGCCTCAACCGGAAAGCCCATCCCGTTTAGGTGTTCCGGAGTGGGATTCGGTTTCCGCAGCAGGCCCGTCTGGGAAGCAATGGCCCAGAATCCCCCCTGCGCCAATCTGTCGATTGAACGTCGTTGCATGTTCGCGCTATCATGCATGGTTAAATTGGTTAGCCTTGGCAAACGGTTGGCCAAGGTAAACAAAATGCAACGCCCTGTGGGCGCCGGGGGAGGAACACGGACGTGAAGCTCGATACACTCGAGATAGGAAAGGACGCCGTTGTCGCATCGGTGGCATCGGACGACCAGGCACTCCGACAGCATATTTTGGACATGGGCCTAACGCCGGGCACCGAAGTCACCATGATGAAATACGCCCCCATGGGCGACCCGCTCGAGATTCGCCTGCGTGGCTATGAGTTGACGCTGCGCAAGGACGATGCTGCTCGCATCGAGCTCGTGGGTGTTCACGACACCGATATGGGTCCGCGCGCCAACGCCGCAATCGGCACGACAGATCACCCGGCACTGGGCGAGGGGACGTATTCGCCTCGTGCTGCCAAGACGGCCGTGCCCGAGGGCGCACCGCTGCATTTTGCCCTCGCCGGTAACCAAAACTGCGGCAAGACCACGCTGTTCAACCAGCTTACGGGCTCCAACCAGCACGTTGGTAACTTTCCCGGCGTGACGGTCGACCGCAAAGATGGCACCATCCGCAACCACCCCGAGGCAAGCGTTACCGACCTGCCCGGCATTTACTCCCTGTCGCCGTACACGGGCGAGGAGATCGTGAGCCGCCAGTTTATCCTGGATGAGCATCCCGACGCCATCATCGACATCATCGACGCTACCAACATCGAGCGCAATCTGTATCTGACGCTGCAGCTTATGGAGCTCGATCGCCCCATGGTCATCGCGCTCAACATGATGGACGAGGTGACGGCAAACGGCGGCGCCGTGGACGTCAACCTGCTCGAGAGCCTGCTGGGCGTGCCCGTTGTTCCCATTAGCGCCGCGCGCAACGAGGGTATCGGCGAGCTGGTTGACCATGCCCTGCATGTGGCACGGTTCCGCGAACGTCCCGGCCGCCTGGACTTCTGCGCACCCGATGGCTCGGACGGCGGTGCACTGCATCGCTGCATCCACGGCATTGCCAACCTTATCGAGGACCATGCTGCGACGGCGCACATTCCCGTGCGTTTTGCAGCGACCAAGCTGGTTGAGGGCGACGAGCTGGTAACCGAGGCGCTTCACCTGGACCGCAACGAACTCGACGCCATTGAGCACATCATCACTCAGATGGAGGGCGAGGCGGGTACCGACCGCCTGTCCGCGCTGGCCGATATGCGCTTTAGCTTTATCGGCGACGTGTGCGGGCGCTGCGTCGTCAAGCCGCACGAGAGCCGCGAGCACGTGCGCTCCGTCAAGATCGACCGCATCCTGACGGGTCGCTACACGGCCATTCCGGCGTTTCTGGTGATCATGGGCCTCGTCTTTTGGCTGACGTTTGGCGTGATCGGCGCGGCGTTGCAGGGACTTATGGAGGACGGCATCGCCGCCATCATCGCCTCGGCCGATGCGGGCCTCAAGGCGTTCGGCACCAACGACGTGGTGCGTTCGCTCGCCGTCGACGGCGTCCTTACGGGCGTGGGCAGCGTGCTGACCTTCCTGCCGATCATCGTCGTGCTCTTCTTGTTCCTCTCCATTCTGGAAGACTCCGGCTACATGGCGCGCGTGGCCTTTGTCATGGATAAGGTGCTGCGCCGCTTTGGCCTGTCGGGCCGTAGCTTCGTGCCCATGCTCGTTGGTTTTGGCTGCACCGTGCCGGCAATCATGTCGACCCGCACACTGCCGTCCGAGCACGACCGCAAGATGACGGTTATGCTCACGCCGTTCATGAGCTGCTCGGCCAAGCTGCCGGTCTACGGCCTGCTGTGCGGGGCGTTTTTCCCGCAGGCGACGGTTCCTGCCATGGTCTCGCTCTATCTGATCGGCATCGCGGTCGGCTGCGTCGCGGCCCTGGTACTCAACCGCACGGCATTTAAGGGCGACCCGGTGCCGTTTATCATGGAGCTTCCCAATTACCGCCTACCGAGCGTCAAGACGACGGTGATGCTGGCATGGGATAAGGCCAAGGACTTTATCACCAAGGCCTTCACCATCATCTTTGCCGCTACCGTGGTCATCTGGTTCCTCCAGACGTTCGACATTCGCTTTAACGTGGTCGCTGATCAGTCGCAAAGCCTCCTTGCGGGCCTTGGTAGCATCATCGCGCCGGTGCTGGCGCCGCTTGGGTTTGGTGACTGGCGCGCATCGACGGCGCTCGTCACCGGACTTATTGCCAAGGAGAGCGTCATCTCGACCCTGACGGTGCTTTTGGGTGCAACCTCGCCCGCGGCGCTGTCGACTATGTTCTCGCCGTTTACCTCCTACGTGTTTTTGGTCTTTACGCTGCTGTACCCGCCTTGCGTGGCGGCAATCGGCGCCGTCAAGAGTGAGCTGGGCGCGCGCTATGCCGTGGCCGTATTCGCGTTTCAGGTGACGGTCGCCTGGATCGTGGCGTTTGTCGTGCATTCGGCGGGCATATTGCTGGGGTTGGCTTAGGGGCGCGTTGATGCTCCGCGCTTTTGGGCGAGCAACAATTCAATAAATATGAGCCAAAATACCGGTAATTGTCGGCCTGCGGGGACTGTCCTACGCTGCAGGTTGCCGTTCGCTGCCTATTTGCTGCCGTTTACGGATTCGTAAATACTTGCAATCGTCAGTCGATTTAACCGCATTACGCGATGCCGATGCGCATTTTGTGTGCCCCTTTCTACAATCACTTTGTGTCTATTGCCGAACATGTCTTCCGTTTCGCCTGTGTGGGGACGTGGGGTGCAATAGTCGTTTGTAGAGGCTCATTGAGGAGGGAATTGATGAAAGAAAAATTCCAATCGTTCGGAAAGGCAATGCTCGTTCCGATTACGCTCATTGCCATTTCCGGTCTCTTTTTGGGTATCGGTAGCGTTTTTACGACCGAACTGACCCTTGTGTCCCTTGGCGTTAATTGGGACTGGTATGCCGCTTCGCCGCTCTTTACGTTCTTCTCGGTATTTAAGGGTCTCGGCGAGGTAATCATTGGAAACCTCGGTGTTTTGTTTGCCGTCGGCTGCGCCTTCTCCTTGTCTCGCAAAGAGAAGGGCTGGGCTGCCTTTTCTGCCCTTGTCTGCTATCTCACCATGCTCAAGACGGTTGAGATTCTGCTTGGAGCAGCTGGCTTGGCTGCCGACAATACAACGGTGGAAGCTCTTCAGAAGGTCGGCCTTACGTCCATTCAAGCGAGTGAGCAGTCCGCACTCTACACTACCTCGCTCGGCTTTTTTGGCTACAGCTCTGGTGTCTTTGGCGGCATTATCGTGGGCTGCCTGGTCGCCTGGATCACCGGCCGTTTTTACAAGACCAAGCTTCCAACGGCGCTGGCGTTTTTTGCGGGCAGTCGAACGGTTCCCATTGTATCGCTGGTCGCCGGTGGCGTCCTGGGCGGCATCATGTACTTCGTTTGGCCCGTCATCGGTGGATGCTTCTCGGGTATTGCGACGTTCGTGAAAGGCTCCGGTCTGGTCGGTACGTTTGTCTATCGCTGGGTGCTCGAGAGCCTTGTGCCGTTTGGCTTGCATCCGCTGCTCGAGACGCCCATGTATTGGACTGAGCTTGGCGGCTCCATGGTCGTCGACGGAACGCGCGTGGTGGGCAATAGCGCTATTCAGCTTGCACAGCTAGCTTCTCCCAGTAGCGACAAGCTCTTGGTTAGGGCCTTCATGGCTGGCTATGGCATTAACGATTACGCGTTGTTCCCGGGCATCGCCCTTGCTATGTGGTCTTGTGCCAAGCCCCAGAACCGCAAGAAGGTTGCTGGTCTTTTAATCCCCACAGTGATTTCGACTGTTTTCTTTGGCGTTACGGAGCCTATTCTCTTTACGTTCCTGTTTGCCGCCCCCTGGCTCTACTTTGGCGTTTACGCTCCGCTTTCCGGACTGGGTGAAGTTCTCTCGGAGGCAATGGGCGTTTCGGTGTACCAGGGAAATATCAAGGACCTGATCCCATTCTTATTCCGCCCCGAGAAGCTTAATCTGCTTCCGTACCTTATTCTGCTCCCCGCCTTTTTCCTGGCAGCTTTCTTCCTCTTCCGGTTCTTTATTACTAAGTTCGATATCAAGACGCCCGGTCGAGACGATGGTGACGATATTGAGTTGATCAACAGCAGAGCCGAGTTCGAGGCAAAGGCCGCTGAGGCAAAGGGCGAGTCTGATAGCACTCCCGAGAAGACAGTCCAGGGCCGTGCGACCAAGGACAGCGCGCTTGCTGTTGGCATTGTCGAAGCGCTTGGTGGAGCCGACAACATTGATGATCTTGACAACTGCATCTCACGTCTTCGCGTGATTGTCAAGGATGGTTCTAAGGTTGCAGACGACGAGGTGTTCACCAAGAATCTTGAAGCTATGGGCGTTATCCGCCTGAGCGACAAGGCAATCCAGGTCATTTACGGTCCTCGTGTCGGCGAAGTCGCTTCTGAAGTGCACGAAGTTCTCGGTGACGAGTAAAACGCGCAAGTGGCTTTCAATTGCATAGCGCAATTCTAGGGCTTGGCTTCCTATCGCATGATTTAGGGAGCCAAGCCTTCTTGTTTTAGATTGTCAAGGCAGATACTCAATAGTTCTTCGAATGCGAGAATACAACTTCCGGTAAAGCAGTTAGGCTTAACGTTCTTAAGATCCATTGGGTGATCGTCATGTATCGTAAAGATCGCGTCTGCCGTCTTGGCGAGCTCGCTGTCTTCGTTGCCGGTAAACGCGAGGGTCGTAATGCCCGCGTCGTGGCATGCCCTTGCGGTTTCCAGGATGGCTTCTGTCTGGCCCGATTTGGATATGAGCATCATGCAGCTGAGCGTATTTCGGTTGGATTCGACAAACTGATCGGTTTCTAGGAAGTCCTGTATGACGGCCAAAAAGCCAAGTCCAACGAGCTTGGTCGCCATGTACTGCGCAACGATGCGTGAGAAGCCCTCTCCGTTTACTCCGATCATTCTGTTGCGATGCAGTGCGGCGATGAATACGTCTACATCTCCGGTGTGGCATACGAAGTGGACGCTACTGTCTTTGAGTGATTGATTCATTTCGCGGGAGACATGCTGAAGGTGCTTGAGATCGTACATCATTTCGCGGTAGCCACGGTAGCCGAGCTTTTTCGAAAGCCTGATGACTGTCGTCATGCTGGTAAAGCATGCCATGGCGACGGGTTTTATGCCAATATCATCGAGGGTGTCGATATTGTTGAGCAGGTATTCGAGTACGCTTTGCTCGGTTTCGGATAGCTTTGCGGCTGAGTAGAGCTTGGAAATCTGCTTTTTATCAACCATCGGTGCTCCCTTCCCGCCGGACGTGTGTGGCCGCTTCCGTTGCGTAAATAATAACTCCTTGGGGAATTCCTTTCCCGCCTTGCAGCCGGGGCGGGAAGCGGCCCTCCATGCTGGATACAATATCCATACACAGGCGAACCGTGCAATATTGAATGTGCTAATTGGGGGTTTCGATATGAAACTTACGGTCATAGGCGGCGGTGGCGTCCGCTCCATGTTTTTGGCAAAGAGCATAGCCCAGCAGGCGTCATCGCTTGGAATCGATGAACTTGTGTTTATGGACAATGATCCCGAGAAGCTGCGCATCTACGGTGGCCTTGCCGCCCATGTCTCGGGCATGCTTTGCCCCACGCTTAATTTTTCACTGACGGGCGATGCAGTCGAGGCCGTTAAGGACGCCGATTACGTGATCACGACGATTCGCGTCGGTGGGGACCATATGCGCGTTCGCGATGAGCGCATTGCTCTCTCACATGGGGTTCTTGGCCAAGAGACGACTGGCGCAGCCGGCGTGTCTTTTGCCATGCGCTCCGTCCCTGCGCTTGCTTCGTATTGCGAGTTAATCAAGAAGTACGCAAAGCCGGGCGTCAAGGTGTTTAACTTTACTAATCCCGCTGGCGTCGTATCTCAGGCCTTACGCGATATGGGCTACGATTTTACTTATGGCATTTGCGATGCCCCCTCGGGCATGTTGCATCAGTTTGCCGAGTATAAAGGCGTTGATCCCGCATCGGTTCAGGGCGAGTGCTATGGACTCAACCACCTCTCGTTCTTCCGCAATGTGACGGTTGACGGCGAGGACATCATGCCCGACTTGATCCACGACGACGGGGCATATGCTCATACGGATCTTAGGTTCTTCGAGAAGGATCTCGTTCTAAATCGCGGATGCGTGCCAAATGAGTACCTATACTATTTCTACTATCGCGAGCGCGCCGTTGCCAACGTTCTCTCTTCGCCCCAGACGCGCGGCGAACTAATCGAAGAAATTAATCGAGAAATGACGAGCGAGCTTGCATCTATCGATATTGAGAACGACTTCGAAAAGGGCCTCGCGTGCTTTGAGAAGTGGTACGGAATGCGCGAAAACAACTACATGGCGGCCGAGACAGGTATTCACCGCGACAAGCCGTGGACGTTTGACGTGTACGGCAAAGATGCTGGCGGATACGCAGGTGTTGCGCTCCGTTTCATGGATATTGCTCGCTCTGGCAAGACGCAGCAGATGATCCTGTGCACCCCCAACAATGGCGCCATCCCCGGCCTTCTCGATACAGATGTCATCGAGTCAACGTGCGATATCTCCACCGATGGCTGTGTACCGCATCGCGTCGAAGCCGATTCTGTGCCCGCGGGAAACCTCGAATTGATTCGTCGCGTCAAGTACTACGAGCGCACCGTGGCGCGTGGCATCGTTAACCGATCGAAGCGCGACATTGTCGAGAGCCTCGCGATGCACCCGCTCGTTAATTCGTACTCCTTGGCGAAAGACATCGCCGCGCAGTACTTTGAGCTTAACCGCGACTACATCGACGGCTGGACAGACTAGTCTGGACGTTAAAACTAGAAATCATGGATGGGCGGACCGGCGTTTATATTGGCGCTCGTTCGCCCTGCCTAGTAAGAAAACGGGTATAGAGTGAACTTGCGAGAGAACTTCAATGTCTTTCTGGAATCGGGCGATCGGGCGAAGGGATGCCGGAGTGGCTGCACGATGGCGTTATATATCCCCTTGTTTGTTATGAGCGCGCTTCAAATTGGTGTATCAAACGTTGCAACTGAGCTCGCCTATATCAATCCGTCCATTACGCTTATTTGCACTGTGGTCGCGGCCTTTTTAAACCTGCTTCTATCGAATGTGGCTTTTTCATTATTTGCCGTCGACCGGTCCAAAGAGACGGTGCAACCTGCTCGAACCCCTCCGGTTTATCTCTTGGCCTCGACGGTTCCCCTCCAGATTTCTGGGGCGCTGCTAATTTATTTGGTTCACTTGATTTTATCGGCAATTGTAGTCTTTGCCTCGCTTGCGAGCAGCCAGCTCGGGGTGTTGTGCTCGCTTGTGGTGGCAGTAATCGTGACGCTTCTTTCCGCGTCGTTCGTATTCGTGTTAATTGAAGATGCGGGCGTGGAGCAGAGGGGACTACGAGGCATTCGGTTTGCACCACGCTACATCATGCGTTCGGTCACGGTGCTTCGTTCCTCCTGCAGAGAAATCGCGCGTCCCGCAACGCTGCTAGTGGCATGGAACCTGGTTGCAAGTTGCGCTATCCAGGTTCTTGTTGGATGGGTAGTTTCGAGTGCGGCGCTGCCGTCGGCACTTTCAGTGACGGCGCTTGTACATGAGGGACTTTATTATGGGGCGTTTGCTTATATCCTTCTTTTGCTAGTTCATTGTGCGGTTGCGAGTTGGCTCGAAATTGACGTGCTCATGGGGGTGTCCTTGTGCGTATCCGAGCAGGCGCGATAGCCCGAAGATGAAGCCGCGTTTTCGACATTGAGTTCCTGCGTACCTTGCTTTCTAAGTAGAATTGGCGCGCCGTCTGTTAACGATCGTTTTCCAAGAATTCTTTTGTTGCTCATTTTATAGACTTCTCATTGCTATAATCGCCCACCGCTCAAGATAATCGGAGAGGTTTTCCTATATGGCCCAAACAAAGCAAGGTGGTATCGCACTCAGGCAGTGGCTCCCGCTTATCGGGCTCGCCTGCTGTGCGTTCGTGTTCAACACGTCGGAGTTCATGCCCATCGGCCTTCTGACTGATATCGCCGCGTCGTTCTCGCTCACCGAGGCCCAGGCAGGCATCATGATCTCGGTCTATGCTTGGGGCGTCATGCTGCTGTCGCTGCCACTCATGGTGTTTGCCTCGCGCTTTGAGTTCAAGCGTATGCTGCTCGGCGTGCTCGCCGTGTTTTCTCTGGGTCAGTTCCTGTCCGCTGTGGCACCGACATATCCCATCCTGGTCTGTGCGCGCCTGGTGGTCGCTTGCGCACATGCCGTGTTCTGGTCGGTCGCCTCGATTATGGCCTCGCGCCTGGTCGACAGTCGCCACGGGGCGCTCGCCATTAGCATGATCGCCACGGGCTCGTCCATCGCGCAGATCTTTGGCCTGCCGATCGGCCGCGCCATCGGACTGGCCGTGGGCTGGCGCATGACATTCGCCGCGGTCGGGGCCCTCTCGGCTGTCGCGGTTGTCTACCAGGCCGCGGTGTTCCCGGCCATGCCGGCGGGCGAGCGCTTTACCGTCAAACAGCTGCCCGAGCTGCTCAAGAACCCGTTCCTGATTGCGCTCTACGCGGTCACGGTCTTTATGGCGACCGGCTATTATGCGGGTTACAGCTATATCGAGCCGTTCCTGGCGCAGGTCGCGCACGTCGACGCAAGCGCTATTACCATGACGCTGACGGCGTTTGGCTGCTCTGGTCTGCTCGGAAGCTGGCTGTTTGGCCGCCTGTTCGATGGGCATCGCTTCCCGTTCTTGGCTATCACGCTCTCCGGCGTGCCGGTGGCTCTGCTGCTCGTGGGTCCGGTCGCATTGTCGCTCGTCGCCGTTCTCGCTGTTTGCGCGCTATGGGGCTGCTGCGCCACGGCCTTTAACGTGGCGTTCCAAGCCGAGCTCATCAAGTACACACCGGCGGATTCGTCGGCCGTCGCCATGTCGATCTTCTCGGGCCTGTTCAACCTGGGTATCGGCACGGGCACCGCAATCGGTGGCGCCGTGGTTTCGGGTCCCGGTATCGCTTGGATTGGCTTCGCGGGCGGGGCGATTACCGTCGTGGGCGTCATCCTCGCCATCACCGTGCTGTTCCCGGCCATACGCCGTGCAAAGCCCGTCCGTCGCCTAATCACGTCCCCCCATCAGTTGCGGGGGGAGAGTTTGGGGTTATTGGCAGTTTTTGGGCCGAAAAGAAACAATA